>CAYNHK010000030.1:0-28611 GCA_964396875.1 uncultured Acidobacteriota bacterium
GCCGGCAGAACATCATGATCAACACCTTCATGCTGGCCCGGGACTACGAACTCGTGGCCTTCGTCGCGAAGGTTTCTGAGCTGACGCGCGGCAAGGCCTACTTCACGAGCCCTTACGATCTCGGCGAGGCCGTGCTCATGGATTTCCTGCGCAAGAAGCGCACGGTCGGCCACTGACGCGATTGCCCGGGACACGCGGCTGAGCACTCGACACCTCAAAGACGCCGCGGCTTTCCTCGTCGCCTGTCTCATCGGCGCGGGTCTCGCGCAGTATCACCACCGAGCCCACTTCGATCCGCACATCGTCTGGGACGGCTTCACCCTTCCCGGCTTCGACGCCCATGTCTACGTGGCCATGGCCGAGGAACCAGGGGTTTTCACCGTCGAGCCATGGGGCTACCGGATTCTCCTGCCCGCGCTCATCGGCGCGCTGGCCCCGCCGCGACTGGTCGTGCCGGCTTTCGACTGGGCGGCGCAGGCGGCTCTCGCCCTTTCATGCGGTCTGTTGCTCATCTACCTCAGGAAACTCGGAGCGACCTTTCGCGCGTCCCTGCTCGCGGTGATCGCGATGATGGCGACGCCCTCCGTCCGCGCGGTTTTCGAGAACCCTTTCCTCGTCGAACCCTTCGCTCTGGCCCTCCTGCTTCTGGCCCTCATCTCCATAGAACGTGGAGTCTCGTGGGCCATTGCCCTCTCCCTGCTGCTCCTGTCTCTCTCGAAGGAAATCTGGCTGGCTCTGCTTCCGCTGGTGTTCCTGAAACACCTGCCGGAAGGCGTCAAGGCGGCGAGTGCTTGGACGGCCCGGGTCGCGGCGCCGGCCGCGTGGTTCGCTCTGGCCATGCGTTTTCTCTGGCCCCCCCAACCTGAAGGCCCGAGGGCGCCCGCCGACTACCTCGGTGCGGCGGCCTCGATCCTCGCCGGCATTCCGGCCTTCGCCTTTGACTTCCTGTTGGGCGGGCTGGCCGTAGCCGCCGTCCTCGCCCTCACTCGCCCCGACGCGCGTGAGTACCTGAAGCAGCACGCCCTCACACTTTTGCCCCTTCTGGCTCTTCCCCTGTTCGCCGCCGCGTACACCGGCGAGGGTGCGGCGACCAGTTTCTTCAGAGCCGACGTTCCGCGTCTGTTGATCTACGTCCTCCCCTTCGCCGCGGCCCTCGCGGTCCGTCTCGACCCTGCTCACGCGGGCCCACTCATGCCTTCCCCGGCGGGGAAGCTCCCGCGCCCCGTCGTGGTGGTCTGCGTCATCGTTCTTGCCCTCGCCCCCCGCCTTCTCGATCAGTACTCGCGGGTCGATCTCTCCACGTCGAGAGATGGACCCTACGTCCTCGGCTTCGTGCGGGAAACTCTCAAGACCGCGCGGAAGCTCGATCGCGGCGAGACCGTGGTGTTCGATCCAGCCGACCGGAAGTTCGCGTGGGGGGTGTCGCCGCCGAACGAGCTGTCGAAGCTGCGCTTCTTCCTCCGCCGCGGTTTCGGACCACTCGCTCACTACGGCATTCATGACATCCGGATGCGGGAGACGCGCGCCACCATCGTCCTGCCCGTGCTGACCCCCCGGAGAATCCGGGTTACCGCCACCATGGACGCGAAGGAATCTGTCTGGATCACGTTCCTTGCCGGAGGTCGGAAGGTGGGCGAGGCCCTGATCGGGCCTCAGGCCGTGGCGGTGACCCTCGACATCGCACCCGACCGGCTCTTCCGTGGAGACAACCCCATCGAACTCCAGTGCGAGAAAGCCCTGGCCGCCGGGCCCCGCCTCCTCCGGCTCGAGTTCGCTCCCGCCGGACCGGGTCGTTAGCCCGCCCCTACTCTTCGGGTGCGGGCTTCGGGGGGCTCCAGACGCCTGAGTCCGTGTCGAGCCCGGGAATCGGAGGCATGTCCTTCGGCCACTCGTAGTGGACGATGCGCCGGTCGACCTGGATGTCGCGGATGATCTTGAGCGGATAGCAGACGCGAAGCCATCCCTCGATGGTCATCTCCCGAGGGTCGCCGATCCGCAGCCGCACGGAGTCCGCGATTACCGTGGTCGCGAGCGTCCAGCCCGGCTTGCGGCGGCTGGCCACGACCACGTAGTCGGCCTCCTTGCCCGCGAACTTGCGGCATTCCAGAACGCGATCCGGAACCTCCGGACCTTCCGCCTTCTCCCTCGCGTCAGCTTCCTGTTTCGCTTTGATCTCGGCGCTCTTGTCGCGCACCACATGATCGATGCCTTCGAGGATGGGATCGCCCCAGGGGTTGTCGACGGCCAGGGTGATGCCCCGGAAGATCGCGGAGAGAACCAGATAGTCCGCGAGCCAGCCGGTGGGTGTGAAAAGAAAGAAAGCCAGGGCCGCGAGCAGGGGGCTCTGCATGGCTGCGACCATCTGCGCGTTCTGATCTCCGCCCGCCGCTCCCGGCACGCCCCCTTGCAGCATGATTCTCGCCGCCTCATCGCTGGCCCGGCCTGCGTATGCGAGAAGGCCGCGCAGGCCGACATAGACGCCGCCCGCGAGGGTCAGGAGAATCGAAATGAGGGCGCCGCTCCGCATTTCCTGCCAGTAACGCGCCGGTAGAAAGCACCGAAAGACGCCGATGAATGTGTCCACGACCCGCAGAATGCCCCTGTTACAGTACGCCGTCAAGGATGAAGCTCGCCGCCCTTGCCTTTGTTCTGATTCCATCGACCACGACCACGACCACGTACTGGAACATCGTGGCCGAATACGCGGGCGGGGACCGGGCCGCGGCCGTGCTGGCCATAGCCGCCAGAAGTCCAGCTCCGGTCGGGCAACGGGAAGGTGCGTGGGCGCACCGGCTATTGGGTGGAGAAGCGATAGCGCGTCAGCCCCTTCGACACGCGGACGGACCGCTGTCTGGTGGAGCGCGAAGCCGCCCCTCGGGGGCCTGGAGCCCTTCGGCCGCGCAGGCTCCTAGCGCTTGCGGGCCTTCGCCTTTGCCTTCGCTTTGGGCTTGGCGGCTTTGGCTTTGGCCTTCGGGGCCGCCTTCCTCGCCTTCACCTTCGGAGCAGCCTTCTTCGCCCTGGCCTTCGCCTTCTTCTTAGCCGCGGGTTTACCGGCCGGCTTCGCGGGTTCGCCGTCCATGCTGGCGCCGGACATGTCGTAATAGAACTCTTCGCGCACCACCTTGCCGTCGGCGACGGTGTAAACCGCGACCTCTTCCATCCGCATCCGCTTGCCGGCCATGGGTCCGACCGCCGGCGTAACTTCGAAGTCGTAAATGACCGCGAAACGATCGCCGTTGGGATAGGGGCCCTTTACCCGCGCCGAATGGACCTTGTGGTTGTTCACCCACCACTCGTTCTTGCCCCGCACCGCGTCGCGCCCGTTCATCACCGCGGGCATGGCTTCGTCGCCCGTGGCCTCAACACTGACAACGTCGGGGCTCAACAGCATCTCGACGGCTTCGAGGTTGCGGCCCGCGCGGCAGAACGCCACGAGCTGGTTCGCTACTTCCTGTGGGGTCATATTTCTCCTTCTGAAAATGGCCGCTCACACTCGAAGCGGCGAAGGAGAATCGTAGTGCAACTCGCGTCCAGCCGCTGTCATATTTCAAGGATTCAGGTCCTTGAACGGCCCGCCGGGAGGCCGCGGCGGCTACCAGACCGGGCTGCAGCGATCGTATGCGGCCTTGTGGTCCACCCGCCAGGTTTCCAACTGGGCCTTCCACTCGAGAGCCAGGGTCATACAGCGGGTGTCGTCACCTTCCCGAAACCGGACGTACACGTCGTAGGTCAGGTCACCCTTCCCAAACGTCGAGTCCAGAAACGCACCCGCCTTCGAGCGGGTCACACTCATCCCCTGCAGGCTGAAGTCCTTGAGTTCGGGAATGGTCAGGGAAACTTTCGGATCGTAACCCGCGGCGTATTGCCGCGCGCTCCGCTCCACCAACTGCCGCACCGCGGAGTCACCTTCCAGTTCGACCTGGCGTTCGGACTTCACGCCCGAAGCGAGTAACACGCCAACGATGGCGAAGCCCACAACTGTCTTGAGAGCCGACATGATTGCCTCCTGACCCTGCGGAGTGTACGGCGGCCGGGTCTGGAAATCGTGTGCCGGACCTCACTTCCCCGGGGCGTGGGGCCCCCGTCACATCAAAGTGAAAGAGCCTTCTTTTTGGCCTCGGGAAACGCGAGGGCTCGCTCGATCCCCTGGAGTTGGGACGCGACTACCCGCTCGTAGGCGGCTTTGGCCTCCGCCTTGCGGCCCGTCTTCTCATAGGCCCGGCCGAGCAGGAGCAGGTGAAATGGATCGGTGTTGCTTGCCTGCAGGAGATGTTCGAGGGCGGCGGGGCCGTCGCCCATTTCGAGCTTCACGTAGCCCGCGAGGTAGTGATATGCGGGCCAGTACTGCCGACCGGTTTCGCCGCCGGTGAGAATCATCTGACGGACCTGCTCCACACCCTCCATCGCTTCCTTGTGGCGACCCATCTTCGCCTGGGTGCGGGCGACACCGTGGTGCAGCCGCCCCAGCCAGGTCTTCTTGTCGTCGTCTGACAGGCTGCTTCCGGGAACGCTCTCGTAGCCCTTCTTGTACGCGGCGAGCGCCGGCTCGAAACGGCCGGCTTCGAGGTTGACCCGCGCGATGGCGTTCCAGATGAAGACCTCGGGGAACTGCTGGGTGAGGCCACCCGCCTTGTATTCGTTGAGATAAGTCTCGAGCGATTTGATCGCGGCGTCGGTGTTGCCTTCGTAAAGGTGGCTGAAGGTGATCCCGAAACGGATCGGAAAGGGAACCGCGCCCTTCGGAAGCTGCTTCTCGGCGGCCTCGAACTTGGCGCGAGCCTGGGCATAGTTGCCCTTGAGCAGATCATCGTTCGCGATGAAGGCCTCGATCCTCGGGCTCGTCCCGATCGCCTGGGCTTTCTTGAACCACACGAGGGCCTGCGCGGGCTTGTTGTCGTTGTTGTAGAGCTGGCCGAGCAGAACCGGGGGCAATCTCTCGCCCGGGTAGTCGGCGGCGAGTTGCTCGAGGAGGGGAATGGAACGCGCGAAGTTCGCGCCCTGATTGAGACGCGCGTGAGACATCGCCTCGATAAAACGTCGTTCGCCGTCTGATGCATTCTTCGCAAGCTCACGGGCCTGGCTGTAGATCTTCTCGGCCTCGGCAGGCGTGGGCGCCGTCACGGAAAGGTAGTACACCCCCATTGCGAAGTTGGGGTCGGCGGCCACCATCTTCCTGGCCAGCTCCGCGCTCTGGGGGCCGCCCTGGAACGATTCGACTCGTAGTTGCATTTCTTTGAGGAGCTTCTTGGCCTCTTCGGACTGCGTGGTCAAGGTGAAGGCCTTCGCCTGAGCCTGTGCCGGTGTGCCCGCGGACAACAGGAGAAGTGTGGAGAGCGCAAGTGGGCTGAGAGGCGAACGAGTCATGTTGAAGTCCCCTGGAGTTTGTTGGCGGCTTGATGTTCAAGGCGATGAATACGCTCTCGAGCATGGAACGACGTGCTCCCTAGGACGCGCTGGCGTGAGGAAAAGTCTCAGGACCGGGCCTTCGGACCCGGGGCCCGTCCTCCGGCAGAAAGAGGCTGTTTTTCCGTGATACTGTGCCAGCTTCCCCCTTCCAAGGCAGACCCGACGAATGATTGGCCAGACCGTTTCCCACTACAGGATCACCTCGAAGCTCGGCAGCGGAGGCATGGGGGTCGTTTACGAAGCCGAGGACACCAAACTTGGCCGCCACGTTGCGATCAAGTTCCTCCCCCCCGACATGGCCCAGAACCCGGCCATGCTCGAACGGTTTCAGCGCGAGGCGCGCGCCTCCTCCGCCCTGAACCACCCCGGCATCTGCACGGTCTACGAGATCGATCAGCACGAGGGCCAGCATTTCATCGTCATGGAGCTGCTCGAGGGTGAGACCCTCGACAAGAGAATCCGCCGCGGGCCCCTGGAGCTGACCTCCCTGCTCGAGTTCGGCATTCAGGTGGCGGACGCCCTGGAGTCCGCGAGCGCCAAGGGCATCGTTCACCGCGACCTCAAGCCCGCCAACATCTGGATGACCTCCCGCGGCCAGGCGAAGATCCTCGACTTCGGCCTCGCCAAGATCGAGTCCTCGCGCCCCGGGGCGTCGCCCGTCACCGCCGACGAAGCCACCGCGGTCCACGCGGGAGAACTCACCACCGCGGGGATGGTCGTGGGAACCGCCTCCTACATGTCCCCAGAACAGGCTCGCGGCCAGACCACCGACGCCCGCACCGACATCTTCTCCCTCGGCGTGGTTCTCTACGTCGCGGCCACGGGCGAAAAGCCGTTCAACGGCGAGACCGCGGCGGTGATCACCGAGGCCATCTTGAACCGGGAGCCCCTGCCGGTTCAGCAGCACGACCAGACTCTTCCCGGCGAACTCAATCGCATCGTTTCGAGAGCGATGGAGAAGGAGCGCTCGATGCGCTACCAGACCGCCACCGACTTCAAGACCGATCTCCTGCGCCTTCGCCGCGACACCCAGTCGGGCAGCCGGGCAGCCGCCGATCGGTCCGACTCGAAGCCGGGCGGAACGCGGGCGGCCGAGAAATCGATCGCGGTGCTCTATTTTGAGAATCTCTCCGGCGTCAAGGAGGACGAGTACTTCCGCGACGGCGTCACCGAGGACATCATCACCGAGCTAGCGAAGATCAAGGGCCTCAAGGTTCTCTCCCGCCCCTCCGTCCTTCTCTATCGCGACAAATCGGTCACCGCGGCCGAGGTGGGACGCCAGCTCAAGGCCGCGTTCGTGCTGGCCGGCAGCATCCGCCGCGGCGGCAATCGCCTGCGCATCACCGCTCAGCTCGTCGACCCGCAGACCGATTCGCTCGTCTGGTCGGAACGGTACGACCGCGAGATGGCGGACGTGTTCTCGGTGCAGGACGAGATCGCGCGCAAGATCGCCGAGGCGTTACGCATCACCCTCTCACCCCAGGAACAGGAAGCCCTCGCCAGCCGGCCGACGGAGAGCCCGGAGGCCTACGATCTCTATCTCCGCGGAAGGACCTACGCTCGCCGCTTCACCCGGCTCGACCTCGAGTTCGCGTACCAGATGTTCGGCAACGCGGTCCGGATCGACCCGAACTTCGCGGCGGCCTACGCGGCGATGGCGAACGTCTGTTCCAGCTTCCACATCAATTTCGAGCGCGAGGCCTCGTGGCTCGAGCGCGCTCACGCGGCCGCGGAGAAGGCGGTGGCGCTCAGTCCGGATCTTCCCGAGGCGAAGATCGCGCGGGCATGGGTGTTGTACGCGAACGGCAAGTACGAAGAGGCGCTGGCTCTCGTCCGCCCGATCATCGAGTCGAAGCGCGACCTCGAAAGTGCCTACTACCTGCTTCTCCGAGCGCTTTTCGCCGCCGGCCACTACCAGGAGATCGTCAACATCGGAGAGGCCGCCATCGAGGCGAGCGGTTCGGACTACAACGTCTACGTGCCCATCGGCAACGCTCTCGGCGCACTCGGCAAAGACGAGGCCTTGAAGGCGTTGCGGCAGCGGCGCCTGCATGCGTTTGAAACCCACCTGCGCCAGGTGCCTGAAGACGCGCGCGCCCACATGCTCCTCGCCGGCGACTACGGCTACATGGGCCGCCACGAAGAGGCCGTGCGCGAAGCGGACCTCGCCATGATCCTCCGCCCCAACGACGCGAACATCGCCTACAACGCGGCCTGCGTCTTCTGCGCGATGGGCAAGAAGGGTGAGGCTATGGCCGCGCTCAAGAAATCGGTGGCGGTCGGCTGGAAGGACGTGGTCTGGACGCGGCGCGACCCCGACCTCAGCATCCTGCACGGCGATCCCGAGTTCGACCGGCTGTTCCCGCCGACCGAGGGCGCCGCCTAAGGACGCTGCTTGAGGAGGGCGTTCAGTTCGCCTTCCATCACGCGGCGAACATCGCGCGCTGACTCCGCGGCGATCAGGTTGTTGAGTTCGAACGGGTCTTCCCGAAGGTCATAGAGCTCGTTCATTCCCTCGAGTTCGCGATAGCGGATGTACTTGTAGCGTTCGTTCCGAACTGCGTCGTAGCCCATCTTCAGCGTTCGCGGGAACACGATGTCGGTGTTGTACTCGATCAGGAAGGAGCGACGCCACCCGTCCGGAGTTCCTCTCGCGGCGAAGAGTGGAACCAGCGATCGGCCGTCGATGCCTTCAAGAGGCTTCGCCGCG
Organism: uncultured Acidobacteriota bacterium; assembly: GCA_964396875.1. Lineage (GTDB taxonomy): Bacteria > Acidobacteriota > Vicinamibacteria > Fen-336 > JAGNNV01 > JAGNNV01. The sequence goes on from CAYNHK010000030.1 coordinate 8,117, forward strand.
GCCAGATCCAGGATCGTGGGCGCGATGTCGATGGTGAGGGCCTGGGCCTCGGGCCTTGAACCGCCGCGGACTTTCGGGGGAAATCGAACCAGCAGGGGCAGGCGGATCGACTCTTCGTAGGCAAGACGCCGCTCTTCGCTCAGGCCGTGCTCCCCATAGAAGTAGCCGTTGTCTCCCACCAGGATGATCACGGTCTTGTCCAGAATGTGCTGCTTCTCGAGCGCATCGAACATCCGGCCCAGGCCCTCGTCGACCGCGGCGAGCATGCGCAGGCGGTCGCGGATCGTCTCGTCGGGAGTGACCGTTTCCTTGCCAAGGGGCGCCAGTCCCGCGATGGGACGTTCGAGCGCGGGTTTACCGCGAGGCGGCACCGCATAGTTCCCACGCCGCGGCGGCGTCTTGTCCGCGTAGAGCGTCTTGTGACGCTCGGCGGGGATGAAGCCCCCCTCGCCGATTGAAATCACGGTTCCATCCGCCCGCTGCAGCATGTTGGGATGAAGGGCCTTATGCGACAGCATCAGGAGGAATGGCTTCGTGCGGGATTCACCGATGAAGCTGACCGCGCGCTCGGTGAGGATGTCCGTCACGTACCCTTTCACCCTGGCCAGCCGTCCGTTCTCGAAAAGCTCCGGATCGATCGCTTCGCCCTGGCCTTTCATCGCAACCCAGGTGTCGAATCCCGGGCGGGGCGTGGGGTCGTTCCCCATGTGCCACTTCCCCATGAAGCCCGTGTTGTAGCCGCTCGCATGGAGCTGTCGCGCGAAAGTCTGGAGCTCGTGGCTCCTGGGACTTCGATCGGTGTTGTCGAGGATTCCGTGATTGCGGGTGTAGAGGCCGGTGAGGATGTTGGCGCGGCTCGGGGAGCAAAGCGGCGTGACCGCGAACATGTTCTGGAACGAGGCGCCTTCACGGGCGAGCCGGTCGAGGTTGGGCGTGCGGGAAAAGGGATGTCCCGCCGCGCCGAAGTCGTCGAACCGGAGGTCGTCGACGACCACGAGAAGGATGTTCGGGCGGTCCTGCGCAGACGAGAAGGCGGCGCAGGCCAGAAGACAGAGGCAGCACGCGAGAGAGCGCACGATCGCAGTCACCATGGGGTTTCAAAGATCCTACGCCCGCGTGCGACTTTTGCGATGATCAGGCATGAAGCACCGCAGCCTCCCGACGTCGCTCGAGCCGCTTGCGGCCATGCCCCCGAGCGAGACGACACCGGTGTGGCTGGAGGTCGCGAGACGGCAGGCCGAGAGGCGTCAGCCGAAAGACCTCCTTGGCCAGTACGAGAGCGATGGTTTCGTGCAACCGTCGGCCCTCGACCTCAGGATATCGGTCCGGCTCGATGCGATGGCCCTCGATGCCGCCCCGGCTTTCGAGGCTGTTCTTCTTTCGCCAGTGGCGCCCCTCGGCGTGTGTTCGGCGCTGGCCCCCACATCGCAGGATCGAACAATCCCGGCGCTGCGAAGCCTCGAGGTGGTCTCCGATCCCACGAACGCTCTCGCCCTGGAGTGCGCGAGACGGTTGCGGCTGCGGCCCACCGAGGACGTGCGGCTGTGCACGGTGCATCAGGTGCTGCGCGCGCAGCCCGTGCCCGATCGCCCCGGCCATTCCCGGCATTTCCGGATGTTCGCGATGGCGGAGGCGGGACCGGGAAGAGCAGAAGACGGTTTTGAGGTCGATGCCATCGTGCGCCATCTTTCGGTCTTCGATCGGTTCTTCGAGGCCACAGGCGCCCTCGGCCTCAGCTTCCCCCAGAGGCGCGCGGTCATTCTCACTACGCCCGATCGCGACACTCTGGCCGCACGCGTCACACGAGCGCTCACGTCAGCCCTTCCGCACGTAGCGGTGGAGCGAGAGCCACTGACATCTTCGTACTACGGAGGAGTGCGCGTGCAGTTTGGCGCGCACATGAGAACGGGCGAGTTCTGCCCCATCGGCGACCTCGGCGTCTTCGATTGGGCCGCGCGACTGGCCGCGAATCGCCATCAGCGATTCGTGGCCAGCGGCCTCGGCATACAACTCGCGCCCTTGTTGTTTACCTCTTCTCCACCTTGACAGGCCCCGCGGGTTTCTTCGGGTACTTCGCCCCGCCCGCTTCGATCTTCTTCATGACCTCGGCGACCGCGCGTTCGAGCTGCTGGTCCTTGCCCTCGATCGTGGCCTTGACGTCGTTGATCACGTCGATGTCCGGATCGACGCCGTAGCCTTCGATGATCCACTCGCCCTTGGTGTTGGCCATCCCGGACTCCGGCACGGAAATGCCCCCGCCGTCGATGAGGGGACCGCGGCCGGAGATGCCGACCACACCGCCCCACGATCTACGGCCGATAAGCGGACCGAGTCCCGCCTGCTTGAACATGGCCGGAAAGATGTCGCCGTCGGACGAGGAACGTTCGTCGAGGATCGCGGCCATCGGTCCGATGAACACGCCATCGGGATAGGAGTCAGCGACGTCGTCGGTGCGGCCGAAGTTCACGGCCAGGAGTTTGCGCCGCAGCCGCTCGATGATCATCCGGGACACGTTGCCGCCGCCGTTCGCGCGCACGTCGACCACGAGGCCCTCCTTCCGAGTCTGGCCGTAGTACCACTTGATGAACTCGCGAATGCCGGGGCCGCCCATGTCGGGGATGTGGAGATAGCCGACCTTGCCGTTCGTCATCTCGGTGACGCGCTTCCGGTTTCCACTCACCCAGTCGAGGTAATTGAGATCCGATTCGCTGCTGATGGGGTTGTAGCTGACCGTTCGCGAACCGTCCATCGACGGCTTCGAATTGAGGGTAAGAGTGACCGGGCGGTCGGCCTTGCCGCGCAGGTGCATGTACGGATCCTGGCTGGCCTGTAGTTCAACCCCGTCGATCGCGAGGACATAGTCGCCAACATTGGCGTTGACCCCGATCTCGGTGAGGGGCGAGCGATAGATGTCTTCTTCGTTCTGGCCTTCGAAGATCTTCGTGATCTTGAACTTCCCCGAGGCTTTGTCGAGCGCGAAGCGCGCGCCCGGAAGCGCCACCCGGGGGCGAGGCGGAGTCTGGAAGTCACCGCCCTCGACGTACGCATGCTGAACCGTCAGTTCGGAGATCATCTCGCTGATCACGTAGTTGAGGTCGGAACGGTGCGCGACATAGGGCAGCCACGCCGCGTACTGCTTGCGCAGGGCCTCCCAGTCGAACCCATGCATGTTCTCGACGTAGAACCAGTCGCGATACCGACGCCAGACTTCACCAAAGATCTGGTTCCACTCCTCGGTGGGGACGCGGTCGACCATGAGGCCCGCGGTGGACACCGGCTTCTTCGACGTAGCGCCCGCGGGTGTCGCGTCGTGCAGGTTCCAGGTCTGACCGGTACGGACGAGAACCTTCGAACCGTCGCTCGAGAGCGCATAACCCTGAATGTCGTCGGCCAGAACCGTCTCCTTGCGGTCTTTGATGGAGTAGAGGCGGAGCGAGGTTTTGCGGTCGCCCTGGCGACCGTAGAAGAAGGCGGGGCCGTTGGTGTAGAGAAGGTGGCCCTTCTTGGCGGCGAGGCCGTTGTAGTTGTCGGCCTCTACCGGGACGCGGGCGACACGCTGGGCGAGACCGTCGAAATCGATGACGAGGTCGGCGGCCTTCTTCTCGGCGGCAGGCTTGGCGGCGGCATCGGCGGGTTTCGGTGACGCTTCGGGCTTGGCTTGGGCGTCCGCCGTCTTTTCGTCTTTCGCGACGCTCACTTCGTCGCTCTCCGGCGGGAACGGGTGCTTCACGTCCTTGCGCAGGGCCATGGCGAAGATTCCGGTCGTGCGGTTCGTCGCGTAGTTGAACTCGAAGCTCGAGATCTGGGGCGCGAACTGGCGGTCGCTCAGGAAGTAAAGGAAGTTTCCCTCCGGGTCCCACGCCGGATTCTGGGCGTTGAACTGCTCGTCGGTGACCTGACGAAGCTGGCCGTTCGGGCCGCCGGTTTCGCTCCAGATGTGAATGCTGCGGGCATTGTTGGGATTGTTCGAACTGAAGGCGAGGAAACGACCGCTCGGAGACCAGACATAGTCGCGCACCTGATCGCGCGGAGCGTCGAAGATCTGCTTGAGTGATTTGTCGTCGAAAGAGTAGACGTGGATCCGACCGTCTTTGTCGGAGAACGCGATCCGCTTGCCGTCGGCCGACCACTCGGGTGCATAACGCATCGCCTTGCCACCGCTGGTCAGACGCTCAGGCTTGCCCGAACCGTCCTGAGCCACGACGTAAAGCTCCTCTTCGCCCGAGAGATCCGAGATGAATGCGATCTTCGAACCATCGGGCGACCAGCGCGCCCACTTGTCGTGCGCTCCCGAAGAAGCGGTGAGGTTGCGCGTGGCCCCCTTTTCGATGGGTGCGGTGAAGATGTCGCCGCGCGCGGTGAAGAGGGCCCGTTCGCCCTTCGGCGACAACTCGGCGTCCTCGAGCTGGTTCGCGGCGGAGACGCGCGAGGGACGCTTCCACAGGCCGTCGTCGGTCACGTCGATCCTGAGCGTGGCGCTCTTGCCCGTCTTTACGTCGAGGATCAGCAGTTCACCGCCGAGTTCGTAGACGATCCGGCCCTTCTTGTCCGACCCTGGCCACCGCACATCCCAGGTCTTGCTCGTCGTCACCTGTGTCGTCTTCGCGGTGGCGACGTCGTAGGCGTAGATGTTGAACGTGCCGTCGCGGTCGGAGGTGAAGTAGATGGTGTCGCCGATCCACATGGGATCTCGGTCCGAGCGGACATGATCGAGGATGCGCTTGGCGTCGTTCGTCTTCATGTCGAAGATGAAGAGGTCGTTCGCCATGCCGCCGCTGTACCGCTTCTCCGGGCGAAAATCGCGATAGAGCGGCGAGTAGACGATCTTCGTGCCGTCGGGCGAGAAATCACCCGCGCCCGATTCGGGCATGGGCAGGGCCTCGGCGGGACCGCCCGTCATGGGAACGGTGTAGAGCTTCGTCTTGCCAAGCGTCCATGAATCGCGATGTGAGCGGAAGACCACGGACTTGCCGTCAGGCGTCCAGCCGTAGACATGCTGGTCGTAACCCCAGCGCGGCGACAGCGGACCACGAGCGGGATAGAACGTGAGCTGCTTCGGCTCACCGCCGGTCGCGGGCATCACATAGACCTGTTCGTCACCGTCGTACTGGCCGGTGAAGGCGATCCACTTTCCGTCGGGCGAGAACTGGGCAAAGACCTCGATCCCCGGATGAGCGGTCAGGCGCGTGGCCGTGCCCCCGTTCGCGGAGGTGATCCAGAGATCGCCGGCATAGGTGAACGCGACACGGTCGCCATGGATCGCGGGAAAGCGAAGAAGCTTCGTCTGGGCGTCGGCGGACGCGGCCACGAAGAGGAGGGCCATGATGGCCGCGGTGGACTTCGAGAGAGAGAGCACGGAGGACTCCTTGAATGAGGGCGGGAAGGGGGTGAAACGATACTCCAGCGCGAGCGGATCATCGCGTCGCCGGCCGTGGGACTAGCGTGCGTAACCCTTGCGCGCCGAGATCCGTCCTCCACCCTTCACCTTCACCTCGAGGCGTCTCCATCCCAGTGCTGTGTTCGCGTCGGGCGTGTAACTGAGGAGGTAGCGCGCGCGGACCTCCTCGAGAGCGTCCCGGAACACGGTCGCGAGTTTCTTCGGATTCCTCTCCGTGACCGCGCGGCCTCCGGTGACCTCCGTGGCGGCTTTGAGGAGCGGACCGGGAGAAACGCCCGTCTCCTCGTCGAGAGTGAAGGAATAGACGAGCACGTTCCCTCTCGCCAGAGCCTCGATCACCTGATAGTCCTGAAGGAAGCTCGACGTGTCGGCTCCGTCCGTGAACAGGAACACCAGACGGCGGGCTTCGGTGCGGTCGAAGGCCAGAGACGCGGCGACAAGAGAGTCGCCCAGCGACGTGCTTCCTGAGGGAACACTCGCTTTGAGGGCGCCGATGACCGAATCCCAATCAGAGGTGAACTTCGTGAGCCTGCGAATTTCGTGCGAGAAGAGCAGAAGGCCGGCGCGATCGGTAGGACGGAGCCCTTTCATCGCGGCCGAAGCGGCCTCGAGCAGAAGTTGCTGCCGGGAGCCGCGGACGCTCGCGCTCCCGTCGAAGAGGAGCAGCATGTCGATGGGGGTATTCGCATCCGTCCCCAGTGTCTCGAGGTTCTGCCGCACGCCGTTCTCCCGAACCTCGAAATCCTCGAGACGGAGACCGGGTGCGGGGCGGCCGCCCCGCATGACAAGGACATCAACGCGGACAACTTCGGTCGACGCCTTGAAGGTGAGCGGTGCTTGCAGGGCCAGGGCCAGGAGCCAGACCGGCGTCATGGTCTCGGGGGCCACAGTTCGGTGCGCATCCGCGAAAAGGTGCGGCGGGCCAGGGGTGCTTGTCCAAGGCCGTAGAGCGACCACGGCTCGAAGAAGGCGGCGTCGGCCCGTGGCGCGGCGCTTCCCCCGAGCATTTCCTGCGCGAGCGCCTCGGCCCCCTCCCGATCATCCAGGAGGAGGAGAACGTTGGCCAAAGCCAGCCTCGCCGATTGTGCTCCCGGCACTTCGAGGAGCGCCGCCTCATACTCTCCACGCGCTTCGTCGAGCCGGGGTGGCGATGCGGTCTGGTGGATCTCGCCTAAAAAAAGCCGGGCCAACTGTCGAAGGTGCGGCGGCGCCTCTGAAGCCAGCACCGCGTGCAAGTCCGCCACCGCCTTCGAGTCCTGCCCGGTGAGCTGATAGGTCCGCCCGCGACGGAGAAGAGCTTCGGGGTGGTTGGGTGAAAGGGTCAACGCCGCGGTGAGGTTCTCGAGCGCGAGGCGGGCATCCTCCGTGCGCGCGCGTTCGAGGCGACGTTTCAAGAAGGCCTGGTGTCCGGCATCGGGTTCCGTCGTTACGTCGGGGGTGGCGCCCCAATCGGAGCGCAGGGAGAGTTCGAAGGCCGTTCCGACGGCGAGACGTACCTCGACGTCCTTCGGAAACAATCTCACGGCCTCGAGTGCGAAGCCCCGAACGCCTTCGCGGTCGGTGTGCCGATAGATCCATGGGACCACGGATCTCCACCACTCGAGCCTGAACGCTGGCCATCCCTCGTGTCTGGGGTCGACCCATTCGATCATCCGCCTGGCCAGGTCCAGATGGGCGGAGGGAGCGTTCGGGAGAAGACCGGGCTGTTTGTTGTAGATATAGACGAGCGCCCGTTCGGTCTGCATGAGAACGGCCGCCCGCACGTCGACCACGTCCCATCGGCCGCTCGGGGGCTCTCCCCCAGGGACGAGAGAGCCGCGAAGATCGGCGAGATCCCCTCGAAGCCTCTCCAGTTGACTCTCGGTCCATGAATCGAGGGCGCGCAAGGCGGGTTCCCGATCGTTCTCCCGATACCGACGGACGAGGGCGTGATACTCATCGATCAGGCTCTGCGCTTCGGCCCGGAGGGTCCCCGGCGACAGGACCAGCGCGAGGGCCAGAACCCTGACTCCGGAGGCCGCCTTCATGCCTCCAGACGCTAGCAGACTGTTACTTCTGCGATGCCTGCTTCGGCGGGCTCTGCCAGATGACATTCACGATCAACCACTTGCCGTCGAACTTCGCGAGGTGGAAGTAGTCGATGCCCCACTCCGCCACGAGCTTCGCGCTTGCGACCTGATCGAGGACTTCGAAAAGGGTGATCTCCTTGGGTGCGTCCTTGCGGAGTTTGCCGCTCTTGTTCCAGGTCTTCGCGACTTCGATCAGGCCCTCGAAGGTCATGCCGTTGCCGGCCCGGTACGTAGGGTCGGTGGCGGAGCGATAGAAGCCGATCTTCGCGAGCTTCGGATGAACGCTGCGCTCGATGCGCGACGGGTCGACGTTGTAGACGCCCTCCACGTAGTCAAGCACGGCCTGTCGAACCGCATCCTCGTCGGCTTTGTTCGCGGATGCGTTGACGACGGACGAGAGGCTGAGCGTCAGAAGAGCGGCGAGGGCGAGCGACTTCATATCGGGTGTCTCCTTGGTCGTCGGTGAGGTGTCTCGATCCTAACCCTCGAATGGAATCGGATCGTCACCCCGGAAGCTGATTTCGGCCAGCATTCAAGCGGTTGAATTCGTGCCCCAATGCGGTAGGTTCCACGCGGAATGGACCTTGACCGCTACTTCACTCGAATCGGCTTCACCGGGGAGCCGCGCGCCGACGAGATCACGCTGCGTGCCCTGCACCGCCTCCATGTTCAGGCGATTCCTTTCGAGAATCTCGACGTGCTCCTGGGCCGCCGCATCGACATGTCGGCGAACGCGGTGGCGAAGAAACTGGTCGACGACCGCCGGGGCGGTTATTGCTTCGAGCAGAACACCTTGTTGCAGGACGTGCTCACACGCATCGGCTTCGAGGTCGAGCCGTTTCTCGCCCGCGTTCGCTTCAACGTTCCCGCCGAAGTCCGGACAGGTCTCACGCACATGATCCTCCGGGTGACCATCGGCGGAAGGCCGTGGCTAGCCGATGTCGGCTTCGGAGGCGTCGGCGGCAGCGCTCCTCTGGCCCTCGACACCGAGGAGGCGCAAACGACGCCGCATGAGCCTCGACGTCTCATCCGAAGGGGGTCGCGCGTAATGCACCAGGCGCTCCTGGGCGGCGAATGGAAGGATGCCTACGAATTCGTGCTCGAAGCTCCAGCGCCCATCGACTTCGAACTGGGCAACTGGTACAGCTGCACCCATCCCCAGGCGCACTTCATCAACAACCTGGTGGTGGCGAAACTCGAGGGAGCGCAGAGGCTCATCATCACGAACCGCGAGTTCATCGTGAGGCAGATCGATGGCGCCGCCGAACGCCGTGAGATCACTTCGCCGACGGACCTCATCGAATTGCTCGCCTCTCGCTTCGGCCTGGTCTTCCCGGCGGGAACGGTGTTCAAGGCCCCGGGACTGTTGTGGTAACACCGTCGCGTAGAGTCAAAGCCGCTGGACAACAAGGAGCCAACTTGAACCGAACCCTTCTCGTCGCCGTGCTGGCCGGACTCTCTTCGTCCGCAACTGCTCAATCGCCGCAGGCTCCGGCTGATCGCTACTTCGCGGCCCTCTCGCGTCTATGCGGCAAGGCGTTCGCGGGGAAGATCGTGGCCAATGAACCCACGCCCACAACGGCCGATCCTTTCGAGGGCAAGACGCTCGTCTTTCATGTCCGACGGTGCGAGAAGGATCGGCTGGAGCTGCCGTTTCATGTGGGCGAGGATCGGTCGCGCACCTGGGTTCTGACCCGGAAGGACGGAGCGATCTCGTTGAAGCACGATCATCGCCACAAGGATGGGACACCCGACCAGCTCACCATGTACGGCGGTCTCACCGCCAAGGCCGGCACCGCCGTGCGCCAGGAGTTCCCGGCCGACGCGGAGACGAAGGATCTCTTCACGCGGCTCAATCTGCCTGTGTCCATTCCGAACGTCTGGGCCATGGAGATCGAGAGCGGGAAGCGTTTCGTCTATGAGCTCGCCCGCCCCGGTCGACTCTTCCGCGTCGAGTTCGACCTCACCCGCGAGGTTCCTCCGCCTCCGGCACCGTGGGGGCACGAGGCCAAGTAGCGCTTTACTGCATCCGTAGAACTGCGGCGTAGGTGACGACGCCGCGGAAGAGGTTCCCGAGACGCAGATTCTCGTTCTCTTCGTGCTGGTTGTTGTCGAAGTTCACAACCGGCACGAGAATCGCGGGAAAGCCGAGAGCCTCGATGAATTGAGAGATCGGAACCGTCCCGCCCGCGGTTCGGATGCGCACCGGTGGTTCACCCCAGACCTTTTCGAGCGACGCGATCACGCGCTTCGACTCGGGAAGGAGGGGCGAGGTTCTGAAGGCGGCGGTGGCGGCTCGCCGCGGCGAGGACAACTTCGCGATGTGGGTGTAGCGCGCGCGCGTGGCGTCATCGGGATCCTCGTCGACCACGTGGTAACCCTGTTTCACGATGTGCGCGCGCAGACGTTCGAGCATCCGCGCTCCGTTGGTCTCCTTGACGAGACGGATGTCGATCTCGGCCACCGCGCGGTCGGGGATGATGGTGCGCGCCTCGTTGCCGATGAACGAACTCTGCATTCCGCGGATGTTGAGGGTGGGTCTTTGGAATGCCATCTGGAGCGAAAGGTCGTCACGCTCGGGCTTCGCCACACCGAACACTTTGAGCAGGCGCGCGTCTTCGTTCGGCACGGCGGCGATGAGGTCCTGCTCTTCTTTGGTCAGCGGCACCAGGTCGTCGTGGAAGCCGCTCACCAGGATGTTGCCCCGATCGTCCTTCATTGACGCGAGGAGATGGGCGAGACGCAACGCGGGATTCGGCATCCAGTTGCCGTAGTTGCCGCTGTGAACACCGCTCTTCGGGCCATAAACCGTGAGTTGCGCGGTCTGAATGCCGCGCGCGCCGAACACGAGTGTGGGCTGATCGGTGAAATGCATCGGGCCGTCGAAGACGAGCATGAAGTCTGCCTCGAGCTTGTCCCGGTACTTCTCGATCGCGGGCACCAGGTTCGGTGAACTGATCTCCTCTTCGCCGTCCATGATCACGCGCAGATTCACGGTGGGCCCGAGGCCTTGAGCGGCAAGAGCGTCAAGTGCGGCCATGAAGGCGATGATCGGTCCCTTGGCGTCCGAGGCCGAGCGTGCGTAGACACGCCAGTCGTTCTCGTACCGGCTCTGGTTCCCCCCATCGGCGATTTCGCGCCCGCCTTCGTCGAGGCGGCCGGTGCGGAGAACGGGCGTGAATGGATTCGGCTGCGCCCACCCTTTGGGGTTCACCGGCTGGCCGTCGAACTGGCAGTAGATGAGCACCGTGGTGGTGGCACCGGGCACGAGACGTTCGCCCCAGACCAGAGGATTGCCATCCGTCGGCAGAAGTTCGGCCTTGAACCCGCGCTTCTCGAGCATGGACTTGAGGAAGACCGCGTTCCTGTCGATGTTGGCGCGATCGGCGGCCACGTTGGGTAAGGCGAGAAGTTCGAGGAACTCCCCCACGATCGCTCTCTGGTTCGCCGCGGTCCACGCTTCGACCCTTGGACGGAGAACGTCTTGCGCGCCCACCGTGGAGGCGAGGACGAGGCTCAGAGAGAAGATGGCGCGGCTTCGTTTCGTGAACATCCTCGGATCGTGCCAGACCGAAGCGTTTTGGGCAACGTCAGCGTGCGATCACGGTCACCGAGGAGATGGGGTACGACACGCCGTTGACGACCACATCCATCCGGTGCCGGCCGGGGAAATGACGCCGCGTCGTGTGCTGCGCGAACGAAAGGACTTTCGAGAGGACGACGCTCTGGCGCGGGGCCAGATCGATGACGCTCATCTTGAACACCTTGGCGCGGCGCGACCCATCGGCCTTCACATAGCCAACGGAGAGGTCCACGGACAGGCGTTGCGGGCGACGGCTTCGGCTTGTCACATTCACGGTCACTCGAACCTTGTCGCCGATGCGGACCCGGAAAGCAGCCGCCTTGCCGCTGACCGTGACGGACGCCTTCTCGCCGTAACCGAGCGCCTTGAGCGCCCCGGGGTGGCTCTGCTTGACCAGAAAACGAAGGGCGTGACGAACAAGGGCCGCGCGCTCGGCGGAAGCACCCTTCAGCCACCGCGAGGCGACTTCGATAAGGACGTCGGGGTGGTCCTTGCCGATGTCGTTGAGATTGTTCGCCACCGATCGTCGGACGTATTCGGAGGGATCGTCCTTCAGCAGCTCGAGCAGTTCCAGAACCGGCCGGGGGTCTTTCCGAAACTCGCGGAGACGTCCCGCCCACGGCAGGCGGGGCCGGGATCCCTCGGAGACAAGCCGTCGAACGTGAGGATCGGGGTCGCGCGCCCACTCGCGCAACCGCGCCAGTGTCCGTTCGGGGTGACGTTCCAGGAAGGCGCGAATCGAGAACTCGGAAGTGAAGCGTCTCGTGATTTCGTACTGGGCCCTCATTGAAGGCTCAAAATGGGCGTCGTCGAGACCATGCTCGGCCACGAAGATGCCGAAGGGCAGGAAACGGAAGGCATCCATGGAACCGCTGGTGGGCGGACTTGAATCATGTTCAAAGGAACCGAGGATCACCTCCACGGCGGCCACGTAGTCGGCGGGCAGGTTTTCGCGAAGAGCGGCGGCGACGCGACGCGCGCGGTCCATCAGCTCCAGCCGGGCGAAGTCACGCGTGGCCGCCGAAACGAACCGCTTCGCATCGAACGCGGGGTGCGCGCGGACAAGGGAGCGCGCCACGCGTTCGACCATGGCTCGATCGAATGAGTTCTTGAGAGGTTCCGCCACCTTGAGGTCGCCGAGGATAATTCCGCCATGTCATTTAGTGCCATCCTGTTCGATCCGGTAACGCGGGACTCGACGAAGGTGTCGGTCCGCGCCTTCGGGTCGTCCCTTGAAGTGACAGGCGGGCGGGAAGCTTTGCGAGTCGACGCCGCGAAGTGCCAGCTCACCGCGGGCGGCTGGGACCGCGAATCGATCCAGATCACCTGGTCGGGTGAGGGGGGTCTTTTCGCGCTCTCCTCGACCGACCCCGGGGCGACCGCCGAGATCGGCCGGATTCCTCAATTTCAGAGCGCCTTGGATGCGACCTCGAAGGCCCAGAAAGGAGCGAGGCGCAGCGGACGCTTCGGTCTCGCCCTGGTCGCCCTGCTCACGCTTCTCCCTCTTCTTCTACTGCTGCTTGTCCTCCTCTTCCGCGATCCGATCATCGACTTCGTCCTCAAAGGGATACCGGTAACCGTCGACAAGGAGGTCGGCAAGATGTTCGAAGGCCAGTTCCTGGCTTCAAAAGAAGTGGTCCCCGAAAACGACGCAACCCGCGCGGTCAAACTGATCGTCGACAAACTCAAGGCGGCGAGCGCGGACCAGCGGTTCGAGTTCAAGGTGAGCGTGCAGCGCAACAAGGAAGTCAACGCTTTCGCCGCTCCGGGCGGGCTCATCGTGGTCTACACCGGTCTCATCGCGGAAGCCGGCTCCGCGGAAGAGGTGGCGGGGGTTCTCGCCCACGAGATGGCGCATGCCACGAACCGGCACTCGATGCGTCAGATGCTCTACGCGGGCGGCCTGCTCCCTCTCGCGGGCCTGCTGATCGGCCAGCCCGACGCGGCCACGCTCTTCCAAAGCCTGGGGCAGCTTTCTGAGCTGAAGTTCTCGAGGACCCAGGAGGAGGACGCGGATCGCACCGGCCTCGACACACTCGTGGCCGCGGGCATCTCTACCGAAGGGATGGCGCGCTTCTTCGACCGCCTCGCCGAGACTTCCGGCGCGCCGCCGTCGTTCCTCTCGACGCACCCGTCGAGCACGGACCGCGCAGCCGCGATACGCGCCCGCGCGAAATCGACCCCCACCGCGCCGATCGACCCTCTTCGCGTGGACTGGGAGGCGGTCAAAGCGTCGATTCGATAGGCGCCCCCCGAGGGAAGGATCAAACGCACGCCCTCGGACGTGGCCAGGAGTCCGCACCGAAAGCGCCCCATCGTCGACCTGTCGAGCCAAGCTGGTTCGCGGTGCTACTATCGAATTCAATGAGCCGAGAGGCATGAGCCGCGCGGGCGCCCTCGCGTTCGTCACCGCGGCCGCGACGCTCTTCCTGCAGGTGCTCGTTCACCGGGTGATCGCGCTCAAGCTCTCGAACAGCTTCGCCTTCCTGGTGATCTCGCTGACGATGCTGGGGTTCGCGTTCTCGGGCGTGCTGCTGACGCGGCTTCTGCCCCGCTTCCTCGAGGCGCTCGACGACGCCCTGGCGACCTGCGGGTCGCTTCTGGTGCTGACCACCCTGGCGACGACCGCCCTCTTCTACCACGCCGACATCTCGCAGATCGAGACCTTCCGTCCCGGGTTCGTGATGGGTCTCCTTAAGACGATGCCGCTGGCCCTCCTCTTTGGCGTGCCGTTCGCGTTCTGCGGGCTGATCTTGGGGGCGCTGCTCTCGGCGCCCTCGCTGCCCGCGCGCCGCATCTACTTCTACGACCTCGTGGGCTCCGCGGCGGGCGCCTTCGCGGTGATCCCCGCGATCACGCACATGGGCGTCGAGAACAGCCTGCTGGTGGCGTGCGGCGTCACGCTCGTGGGGATCGTGGCGCTCGCGCCTCCACGCCGCCTGCCCGCGCGGGGCCTTGCCCTGGCCGCCGCCGTGGCGCTCGCGGTGTGCTCAGTGGCGCGAGCGACGGTGTTTGATATGACCTACCCCGCGCACTCGTGGCTGGCCGCGGTAGAACGCGCCGGCCCGCCGATGGCCGTGGAGGCCGAGGTCTGGGACCCCGTGGCGCACATGGAGGTGACGGCCATCCAGGGTCCGGATGTGTCGTATCCCTGCCTCGTCGGCACGAACCGCACGTTCCACCGGCGATTCAAGAAGGTCCTCACCCAGAACAACCGCGCGTTCACGTACGCGGTTGAGTACGACGGCCGCCCGGAATCGCTCGTGGGCATCGAAGAGACCATCTACGCGGCCGCATACCATGGGACGTCGGTTGCGAAGCCCAGGGTCGGCATCGTGGGCGTGGGTGGCGGTTTCGACGTCCTGGCCGCGCTCCGTTTCGACGCGTCCGCCATCACCGCCATCGAGATCAACCGCGCCACGGTGTCCCTGCTGACCGAGCAGTACCGCGACTACTTCAAGCCGTGGGTGAACGACCCGCGCCTGCGCCTCGTTCATGCGGAGGGGCGCCACCATCTCTCCGCTTCGAACGAGGCGTTCGACGTACTGCAGCTCTCCGGGGTGGACTCGTACAGCGGAACCGCCGCCGCCGCCCACGTCTTTTCCGAGAACTACCTCTACACGGCGGAGGCCTTCGACCTCTACCTGTCTCGGCTCACCGCGGACGGCATCATCAACATGATGCGGCTGGAATACGTTCCGGCTCGCGAGATGCTGCGCCTTCTCGTGACCGCGGTCGAGGCGCTGCGCCGGGCGGGCGCCGCGCGCCCCGCCGACCACATCGTGATGCTGACCGCGAAGCCGACCCCGAACTTCGCCGCCATGCTGGTCAAGAAAACGCCTTTCACGGCGGACGAGCTCGCACGATTGACGGCCTGGGCCGATGCCAGCCCCGTGCTGTTCGTCTCCGCAAGGCCGGGAGGCGAGGCCTCGCTGCCCGGCGAGTATCAGGCGTTCCTGGGCCTTTCCGACCCCCGCCGCGAGCGCAGGTTCGTGGCCACCTATCCCTGGGACATCTCCCCGACGGAGGACGACCGGCCGTTCTTCTTCCGGTACTCCTTCTGGTGGCACCTCTTCCCCAGCGCCCCGATGGTGTGGGCCACGGTCCCAGTCATGGAGTACAGCCTGATCATCCTCGCGGCGATAGTGGGACTGGCGACGCTCGTCTGCGTGTACCTCCCGCTGCGCTTCCTCGAACGGCGCGCGCTGGCCACCCCTCTCACCCGCCGCTTCGGTCTGTTCTTCGTCGCGACCGGCCTCGGCTACCTCGCCATCGAGGTTGCGCTCCTCCAGAAGTTCGGCCTGTTCCTGGGCCATCCGAACTATGCGCTCTCCGTCGTCCTGGCCGCGCTGCTCTTCTCGAGCGGCCTGGGCTCCCTCCTTTCCCGCGCGGTGGTTGGCGCGCTTGGGAACATTCGCTTCGCCGCCTACGCGCTGGCCGCGGTCGTGCTGCTCGAGCACAGCCTCGTGTTCCCGCACCTGCCGGCGTTCACCGGCCTCCCCTTCGCGACCCGCGTGGCCATGGTCTTCGGCCTCGTGACGCCGGTGGGATTGCTGCTCGGGACCTTCGTGCCGACAGCCATCGAGCGCCTCAAGGTCGCCGCACCGAGCTACGTCCCCTGGGCCTGGGGCATCAATGGGATCGCGTCGGTCGTCGCTCCCGTTCTGGCCATCGCGCTGTCGATGACCTGGGGCATCAACGCGCTGCTCATCGCGGCGCTGCCGATCTACCTGGTCGCCGGCTTTTCGCTGCCCGACGCCGTCGACCCATAACCACCGACCAAGCCCGTCGGCCCCTCGGGGGGGCAGGCACGGCTATCGCGCAAGCGAAGCGGCCTTGATGATGTCGGCGAAGACTCCCGAAGCCGTGACCTCGGGGCCGGCCCCCGGACCACGAATGACCAGGGGCGATTCCGAATAGCGGTCGGTCCAGAACGCGACCATGTTGTCGCCGCCGCGAAGCGACGCGAAAGGACTCGCCGCGCCCACCCGACGCAGGCCCACCTCGGCCACGCCATCCCTCACGGATGCGAGATAGCAAAGCCTCCCCCCGTCGATCGATGCTTCCCTCGCCCGCGCCCCGATTGCGGCGTCCAGTTCGGGGACCCGGCTCCAGAATTCGGCGAGAGCCATCCCGTCCCACTCCGCGGAAGGAAGGAGAGACTCACGCTTCACCGCCCCGGCCTCGAGCGGGAAACCCGCTTCGCGAGCGAGTATGAGGATTTTCCGCGCCACGTCGGACCCGGAGAGATCCTCGCGCGGGTTGGGCTCGGTGTAGCCAAGCTCGTGCGCTTCCCGGAGCGCCGTGCTGAAGGCCGCTCCATCCGCGACCCTGGTCATGAGGAAGCCAAGCGTCCCGGAAAGAGCGCCCTCGATCCGGCGGACGCGGTCTCCGGTGCGGACGAGATCCGCGAGAGTCCCGACCACGGGCAGCGCAGCGCCCACCGTGGTTTCATGGAACAAAGCGCCACGACCGCGGCGACGTCCGGCCTTGATCGTGCGATAGGTCTCGAGGCCTCCGCCGAACGGCCTCTTGTTCGCAGCGACGACGTGAACCCCGGCATCAAGGAGCGGGGCGTAGTAACCCGTCGTTTCTTCGCTGTCGGTGCAGTCGACGAAGACCGCACTCGACCGGCGGCTCACGGTGGCGGCGCGGACGAGGTCCGCCATCGCTTTCGGTGAACCTTCTTTTTCGACGGTGTCGCGCAGCGATGTCCCGGCCAAACCTGGGCGGATGAGCATGTGACCACGGGTGGCGGCGCCATCGATCTCGAGCCTGAGTCCCGCCCGCTCTCGCAGCCCTGAAACCTGGGCGGTCATCTGGGCCACGAGGGCGTGGCCCACCCGGCCCAGGCCGGCGATGAAGACCGAGACCGTGCGGTGATCGGCGAAGAACGCTTCGTGGATGGCGTTCACGGCACGCCGCTCGTCCTCGCGGGAGACCACACAGGACACGTTCAACTCCGACGATCCTTGTGAAATCGCACGAACATTCACGTGCGCCTCGCCGAGCACGCCGAAGATCCGGCCCGCGCTGCCCGGGGTATCGCGCATCGCCGCGCCCACCACCGCGATCACCGACGCGTCCTGCTCGACCACGAGTTCGTCGATCAGTCCGGCCTGGCGCTCGAGTGCGAACTCCGCGGCGATGCTCCGGCGCGCGCGGTCCACCGCCAGGGGCTCGATCGCGAAGCAGATCGAGTGCTCCGAGGACGCCTGAGAGATGAGGATCACGCTCACCTGTTCGCGCGCGAGAGCGCCGAAGAGCCGCATCGCGATCCCCGGCACGCCCACCATCCCGTCGCCTTCGAGACGCAGCAGAGCGATGTTGGAGATGGAAGCGACGCCGCGGACCCCGAGCGGCGGCTTGTCCGCTTCCTCGCGGATCCACGTGCCCATGAATCCGGGGTTCAGAGTGTTCTTGATGACGAGCGGGATGTTCCTGGCCCGGGCCGGATGGACGGTGGGCGGATAGACGACCTTGGCCCCGAAGTGCGACAGCTCCATCAGTTCGTCGTAACGAAGAGCGCCCATCGAGAAGGCAGTGGGCACGATCCTCGGGTCGGCGCTCATGACACCGTCGACGTCCGTCCAGATCTCGATCGCCTCCGCATCGAGGGCGGCGCCAAAGATGGCGGCGGTGTAGTCCGACCCGCCGCGACCAAGCGTCGTGGTCTCACCCGACTCCGTAGCGCCGATGAATCCGGTGACGACGGGAAGGGCGGTCTCCGTGCTCCACCACCTGGCGATGCGGTCGTGGGTCGTGGAAAAGTTCACCCGCGCCGCGCCGAAGTTCTGATCCGTGACCACGAGAGTCCGGGCGTCACACGCGGTCGAGGCACGTCCCGACGCGCGAAAGGCGGCCGCCACGATGAGCGCGCAGACCCGTTCGCCAAAGCTCACGATGCTGTCGAGGGTGCGGGGCGTACACTCGCGGACGAGAGACACGCCCTGGAGGACGCCTCGCAGTTCGTCGGCCGCGCGAGCCACGGTCTCATGGAGGGCCGCTTTCTCGCTGTTCGCCGCGAGGGCCGACAGCGCTTCGGCGTGTCGGCGCGCGATGGCGTCGAGGTCCCCGAGCCAGGCCGCCGATCCGTGGACCGCCTTCTGCGAGGCCTCGATCAGAGAGTTGGTGATGCCGGAGAACGCGGAGACCACGACGAGCACCCGGTCTGTTGCGGCCGCCTCGCCCACCAGACGCACCACGTCCCGGATCCGATCGACCGAGCCGACCGAGGTGCCTCCGAACTTCATGACCTTCATAAATCGAGCCCGACTCGCGGCCGTCGTTGCCCGATCTTATCGAGAAGCACCACCCTCCCGACACTTGTGGCAAGCTATCGGGGTATGTCTACGACTCCCGGCCTTCCTCCTGCTCGACTTCTGACCTGGCGCCGGGTCGCAGTCGGCGTCGGCATTTTGTCGCTGAACCTCGCGTTCGTGCAGCCTGCGCGGCTTGCCGCTGCGGCTCCCATGCAGACCAAGGCGACCGCGCCGAGCGGCGCCGCGGCGGTCGTCGCGCGCGGCGAGTACCTCGCCAACCGCGTCGCGATGTGCGTCCAGTGCCACTCGCCGCGCGACGCCGGCGGCGCCATTCGCATGTCGGAGAAGTTCCGGGGCGGCGCGATCCCGTTCAAATCGCCATGGCCCGACTCCGAATGGGCTTACCATGCCCCGAGCCTGGCCGGGTTGCCGGGCTTCACCGACGAGCAGATCGTGGCGCTCCTCTCCCAGGGGCGTGCCACCGGGCGCCCGACGCCCCGGTCCCCGATGCCCCCGTTTCGCATGAGCCCGGAGGACGCGGCGGCCATCGCCGCATACCTCCGATCCCTCTAGGCGCGAGCAGGGCCGGCGTAATTCCGGCTACCCAGCCCCTTCAACACCCGGACGGCGCACGGGCTCCTAGCCCAACGGCGGGCATTCGTTGGCCTCGAGGCTCTTTGGGAAGACGAAGTACTGCTTTGTGGCCCCGGCGGGGGGTTTGGGTACCTGTGCCGCGGTGAGCGTGTTTCCGCCCAATTCGACCTGCACGAAGTCGACGTAGTTTCCACGCAGGGTCACGCACAACCTGTTCCCCGACTCACGCATGCGACTCTCGTGATCCGTCGCGATCCCGGCGATCGCCTTGCGCGTCTTCGAATCGGGCACCAGCAACTGCAGATCGTAGGTGTTCGCCTTGCCTTCGGCCGCGCCTGGCGACGCGCAGCGATGGAAATCGGGATAGCGACGAGCCAGCCTGGACGCCACATCGAACGGCAGGACGGTGAGGGAGCCGCAGCTTCCACGCGAATCGGAGCAGCCTTCGTGCGCTCCCCACACCAGGAAGGTGCCATCCAGCTCCTCATTGATGGCGAAGGTGGCGGTGCCCCCGGCCTGAGTCTCGAGCTTCAACTCCGAACCATCCGCGGCAACCTCAACCTTGGGTCCGCTGCCCGAGTTCTTGTAGAGGTAGAAGCCGATGGCCCCGGCGGCGATCAACACAAGCAGCGTCTTCATCGGGGTTCTCCTTGCCGGGGGCAGGCTGCGCTTGGTCAGGCAAGCCACGCCTGCCCTTGTGGGGGGATTGTAGGTGAAAACAAGCCTGGCGATCCGCGCGGCATCCCAACAAAGGAGACGCGCCCCGGAGACGCTACCCCGCCGTGAGTGTCATCACCCCCAGGTAGCGGCTTTCCTCAGCGAGGTCGAAGCGCGTGGAGCACTTCCCTGCCGGGCCGCCGGCCGTGAGGTGGTAGCCGCTGCTCTTCGGCTCGAGTTTGTCGATGACGAACTCCCCGAAGGTATCCGTGGTCGCGCGCCCGACCTCACGGCCGTCTTTCTCCAGAACGACTTCGACACCGGCCGCGCACTCCTCGATACCCTTGACGAGATGGACCACCGTCCCCCCCACGAAGCACTTCGTGATCATGTGGAGGTTCTTGTAGTACACGCGCGGTTTAGTGCCGAGCTCCGGCTTAAGGACCTCGAGACCCTCTTCAACCTGGATCCGCCGCATCTCCTCGTCCTCGACCTTGATCGTGCGGAAGACCTGGGTGGGGCAGGCCTGCTCGCCTCGCGTCCTCGTCCAGCCCTCATCGAGCAGATGCGCGTCAAACGGCCACGCCTGGGGGATCTGCAACTCATCGTTCCAGGAAATGGCACCGTAGGGACACGAATCCACGATCTGCTTCTGACCCTTCGACTTCTCGGGATCGATGATCACGATGCCGTCCTCGCGCTTGCGCACGGCGCCATCACGCGCCGCTTTGATGCAGGGCGCGTCATCGCAGTGGTTGCACATCACGGGCAGGAAGCGCGCCTGGACGATCGGGTACGTGCCCCGTTCCTTGCGCCTGATGTCCAGCCAGTTGTGTCCGAGATCGGGCTGGGCGGCCGAGACGCCCGGGTGATCGTTGCCGATGTACTCGTCCTTGACCGCAAGAAAGCAGAGGCGGCAGTTATCGCACTTC
>CAYNHK010000031.1:0-28300 GCA_964396875.1 uncultured Acidobacteriota bacterium
GTTCGTTGGCGGCGAGCTGCTCTACAGCATCGCGCATGGCCGCCCATTCCTCGGGAGTTCGCGTGATCTTCTTGGCTTGTGACATGCCGCGAGACTAATCCCTGGGACCCGACTACGTCTTAGGCGTCAGCTTCCTGAGCCTTCGTTCGGCTTCGTCGAAGGTTTCTTTCTTCTTCGAGAAGGCGAAGCGGATCTGGGTGCGGCCCTTCTCGGGGTCCTGATAGAACGACGACCCCGGCACGACCGCCACCCCGATCTCCGTCACGAGGTACCTCGCGAACTCGACGTCGTGGGTCCAGCCAAGCGGCCTCGTGTCGACGATCGTGTAGTAGGCGCCACCGGGCTTGTAGACGGTGAAGCCGCAGGCGTCGAGGATGCCGAGCATTCGGGTCCGACGCTCCCCATACTTCGCGCTCAACTCATCGTAGTACGACTGCGGGAGCGCGAGAGCCACCGCACCCGCGTCCTGAAGGGGCGCCGCGGCGCCCACGGTCAGAAAGTCGTGGACCTTGCGAATGGCGCCGGTGATCCATGAAGGCGCGATCGTCCACCCCACGCGCCACCCGGTGACGCTGTAGGTCTTGCTCATGCTGTTGATCGTGATCGTCCGGTCTTTCATGCCGGGCAGCGTGGCCATGGGGATATGGACGTTGCCGTCGTAGAGGATGTGCTTGTAGATCTCGTCGGTCACCGCCACCACATCGAACTCCTGGCACAACGACGCGATGAGGTTCAACTCGTCGCGCGTGAACACCTTCCCCGTCGGGTTGTGGGGGGAATTCATGATGATGGCGCGTGTCTTGTTGGAGAAGGCCGCGCGAAGCTCCACCGGATCGAACGACCAGTCGGGCGTACGAAGCGTGACGAACTTCGGCACGGCGCCGGCCAGGATGGCGTCCGGGCCGTAGTTCTCGTAGAAGGGCTCGAACGTGACCACTTCATCCCCGGGGTTGAGCAGCGCCATCATCGACGCCACCATGGCCTCGGTGCCGCCGCAACACACCGTCACTTCCCGGTCCGCGTCCACCTTCACCCCGTAGGACCGCTCGAACTTGGCCGCGATCGCCTGGCGGAGGTTGGGCGCGCCCCACGTCACGGCGTATTGGTTGATGTTGGCGGCGATGGCTCGGGAGGCCGCTTCCTTCAACTCCTCGGGGGCAGGGAAATCGGGAAATCCCTGGGAGAGATTTACGGCGCCGTGGGTGTTCGCGAGGCGGGTCATCTCGCGAATCACCGACTCGGTGAAACGCGCGGCCTTGTCGGAGGTGGAACGGTTCATAGGGGGTTGGGCTCGAGGCTGGCTACTTGCGGGTCGGGACCGGCGAGGACGCGGGCGGTGCAGCGGCGGGCCGCGCGGGCGCTGTGGGTGGTGGGGCTGGAGTCGGCGCCTCTTCAACGGCCGGCGGCGCGTCCGCGACAAAAAGCGGATCGTCGAGCCGGAAAGGACGGGAAAGGTCGAGGTGCCCGGCCGCAGGGGTCTTTCCGTCCACGAGGATCACCACCCGCCGGACCGCCGAGAAGTTGTCCATGATGGTCGTCACGATTCCTTGAACCAGCATCGTCTCCTCGGCCGCGCCGAGGCCGCGGCCCACTTCGAGCTCCGACGAAAAGTCGATGAACACCGTCCCCGACGACGCGTAGGCGGCATCCAGAACCCGGGTCCCCGGGGGGAGCAGCGGAAGCACCTCCGGGGCGCCGACGCTCAGCTCGGCGGCTGCGGCCATCACCTGGCCGAGGAATCCGCGGACGTAGGGGACCTCTCGCTCGACGGCGCGCAATTCGGCCCCGCCAAGGCCGGGAAGGTGCAGCGTCAGTTTGAGCGTGGAGCCGGGAACGACCGTCTCGGTGGGCGGATGGTCTGGATCCGATCCGCGACCCTGAACTTCGTCCTCGTCATCCGCGGCGCCCGGGATCTCGCTGCGCAGAATCGTCGACCACCAGGGCGAGGTGAGCGGCGCCGCGAACAGGAAGATCGAGAGGAGGACTGTCCACCAGGCCCAGCGGGGAAAACCCCGCGCGGGCGGAGTATCGGCGGTCGCGACCACGCGACGGAACTTCACGGGTTGGCGCGCAGGGTCGCGATGAACCGGCCAAGGCCCTGGACGATCGCGTTGGTGATGCGGACCTGGTGGGCATCGGAGAAGAGGAGCTTCTCCTCCTCCGGATTGGTGATGAAGCCCACTTCCACGAGGGCGGCCGGCATGGTGGCCCCGACCAGGACGCGGAACGGCGCCTGCTTCACCCCGCGCGACCGGGAGAGAGCGGCCGCCGCGATTTCCGTGTGCAGGCTCGATGAGAGGCGCGACGAGTTCTCGAGCTGTGCCGCCTGCGCCATGTCCCAGAGAATCAGGCCGACGTCCTTGTCGGCGGTCGGCGCGCGCTCGAGGATCGCGCCTTCCTGAATCGCGATCCGCCGGGCCTCGTCGTCGACCGCGGTGTAGGAGAGGAAGAACACTTCCGTTCCCTTGGCCGAGGCGACCCGCGAGCCATTCGCATGCAGTGAGATGAAGATGTCCGCGTTGAAGTTGTTGGCGATGGCCGCGCGCTCGTCGAGAGGAACCTCGGTGTCGCCGTCGCGGGTCAGGTACGCCTGGATCGAGAGTGCGTCGACCGCCGCCGCGCGCAGCCTCCGGGCGAGGGCCAGGGTCACGTCCTTCTCGAACCGGCCGCCCGGGCCCTGGGCGCCCACGTCGCCTCCGCCGTGGCCCGGATCGATCACGAGGACGATGGGCCGCGTAAAACCGGTGACCGGCGAAACCGATGGACGAGGCAGCGGAGTGGGCACGGCCCCGGGGAGACCGGGGACAGGCGAAGGGGTGGGAGAGGCCGAGCTGTCGAAGGTCAGGGCGAGGTGCTGCGAGTCGCGTTCGGACGTCCGCACCGAACCGAACCGATCGCCGAGATCGAAGACGAGCCTCGGTGGAATCGCGCGTTCAAATCGGACCGACCCGACGATCCTTCCGGGCAGAGACTCGGCGATGAAGTCCGTCTCCATCACATCGGCCTGGAATGTCACCACCACGCGGTTCTGTTCCTTGCGGATGTCGTAGGGGACGGGCTTGCTCAGCTCCACCGCGCTCTCGACCGTAGCGGCCTGAACGACGTTGGCGAGCCTGAGCCGGGGCGCCTCGTAAGGGCCGATGACGATCGCTCGATACGCCTCGCGGTAGCTCGCGGTCTGCCCGAGCGCCGCGCCGAGCACCGTGGCCGCCGAAGGCGGCGTCACGTAGGTGCGCTCCCCCACCACACGAACCGGTCCGGCCAGGGCGCGGAGCTGGCCGTCGGTGGTGAAAAGGCTCCGGCCGTTCTCGAGCGTCACCTCACGCCCGCGGGACCGCAGGGTGACTTTCGCGTCGCGCCCCTCGCGGGAGAAAGAGATGTCGAGTCCGCGCGCCGCATCCTCGAGCGCGATCTCGACCCCTTTGGGTCCATCGATGATCAGGACGGGCGTGCGCAGCGCGCCGCCGCCCGAAAGGACGACGACTTCGTCGGCGCACCACGCCGGCCGGGCACAAAGCGCCACGATCGAGGCCGCGAGGAACGCGAATCGAGTATTGCGTTTCAATGCGTTGACGCGGGGCCCAAGATGTCGATCAGTCGTGACGGTGAACCGCATCGGGGCTGAAGGCGGGCAGGCAGACCGCGATGTACTCGGCGCCGTCGGGCCCGGGGGACGAATATCGCACCCATTCGCCGCGTTCGGCGATGACGGCCTGTCCCGCGGCCACGTCCATCGATCCCCCGGCGTGCTCGACGCGAAGCATGCCGCTCAGCACGACGGTGTACTCGTCGAACTCCGGCGTCTGTTTCGGCTCGCTCCATCCCGAAGGCGACTTCATGTGGGCGACGCTCGCCGCGGACGTTTTTGAGTTCACCCGGCCGATGTATTCGCGGATGATCTTGGGCGGCGTTCCGGCGGCTTCGATCTGTGTGGACTTTTCAATCAGTCTGGGCATGGTGGCCTGGTTACTCTATCGAAGTTCGCCCGCCGGCCCGGGGTCTCAGGCTTCGGTCTCAACCGATGCGCCGAGGGACTTGAGGCGCTCGACGAGACCCTCGTAGCCACGCTCCACCGTCTCGAGGGGCGCGATCCGGCTCTCGCCATCGGCGGCGAGGGCGGCGGTGATGAGGGCCATTCCGGAGCGGATGTCGCGGCTGTCGAGCGACCGGCCCCGCAGCATCCTCGGCCCATTGATCAGGATGCGGTGGGGGTCGCAGAGAAAGAGGTCCGCCCCCATGCCGGAGAGCTGGTCGAGAGCGAAAAGGCGCAGTTCGTAGAGCCAGTCATGGATGAGTGTGGCGCCCGAAGCCTGGGTCGCGAGCACGGTCACGAGGCTCACCATGTCGCTTGGGAAGCCCGGCCACAAACCCGTGGTCACGCGATGGGCGGCGCGAAGCTGGCTCGGACGGACTTCCAGCTCGTCGCCGTTCGTCCGGCAGTTGAGCCCGAACTGGCGGAGGACCGCGACCACGGGCTCGAGATCGACCTCAGCCGCGCCATCGATGAGGATGTGGCCACGGGTCATCGCCCCCACCACCGCGAAGCTTCCTGCTTCGATGAAATCGCCCGAGATCCGGTGGGTGACGCCGCGGAGTCTGCTCGCCCCGGTGATCCGCAACGTCGGCGAACCGATGCCCGAAACCTCGGCGCCCATCTTGGAGAGAAAACGCGCGAGCTCCCCCACGTGCGGCTCGCAGGCAGCGTGACGGATTTCCGTGGTTCCCTTTGCGAGGGCCGCGGCGAGAAGGGCGGTCTCGGTCGCGGTGACCGAGGCTTCGAGCATGTAGAAGGACGCGGCCTTCAATCCTTCCGGCGATTCGAACCCGCCCGCCTCGCGGGGGCGCGCTCCCAGGGCCCGGAGGGCCGCGTGGTGTTGATTCAGATTGCGCCGCGAGGGGAAGTCGCCCCCGGGGGCGCCCAGGATGGCCTCGCCCTTGCGCGCGAGAAGCGGACCGAGAAGGAGCACGGAGCCACGAAGCTTGGCGACCAGGTCTGTCCGTGGCTCGGTCGCCGTGATGTCGAGGGCGCGGATCCGGAGCGTCGAAACCCCCTCCCATTTCACCGTGGCCCCGAGTGCGCGCAGCAGTTCGGCCATCACCTCGACATCGCGGATGTGCGGCACGTTCTCGAGAACGCACTCCTCATCGGTGAGCAGGCAGGCCGCGATCACCGGCAGCGCCGCGTTCTTGTTGCCGCCAACTCGCACGCGCCCGTTCAGGGGCTTGCCGCCCGTCACCACCAGTGTTGTCATCGAAAGGACTCTCTCAGTCTCAATGGAAATCCCCAAGCCGGACGATTTCCTCGCGCAGCTCGATGCCGAAGGTCTCCTTCACCCGAAGGCGCGCCTCGTCGATCAGGGCCACCACATCGGCCGCGGTGGCGCCGCCCTCGTTCACGAAGAAGTTCGCGTGCACCGGAGAGATGCGCGCTCCCCCGCGCTTGAAACCCTTGAGTCCCACCAGGTCGATCAGCGCTCCCGCCGAACACGGCACGCCTTCGGGCAGGCGATCGCGCTGGTCCTCGGGGTTTTGAAAGATGCAGCCCGCGCTGGGCAAGGCCAGAGGCTGAGTTCGTTTGCGAAAGGTCAGCGATTCCTTCGCGGTGGCGCGAAGAGCTGCGGGATCGGCCTCATGGACGCGGATCTCGACCCAAAGCAACGCCTCACCGGTCTCTTGCAGGCGGCTGACGTCGTACGCGAAGCCGAGGCGCTCCACCGGTTCGATCACGATTTCGCCGGTGGGCGTCAACAGGCAGGCGCGCGTGACCACCTCGGACATCAGGCGCCCCTGGAAATGCGCGTTGCCATAGACCGCGCCGCCGAGAGTTCCCGGCGTCCCGGCCCAGGCTTCGAAGCCGCCAAGCCCATGGCCGATACACCAGCGCACCAGGCCGTTCACGGTCACTCCCCCTTCGACGCGGACCACGTCGGGCCCTTCCCGCGAAATCCGGCCGCCGTGAAAGCGAATCACCGTACCGCGCACGCCGAGGTCGCTCACCAGAACGTTCGAACCGCCGCCGAGGAATGTGATGGGCGTTCCCTCGCGCCTTTGGCCGGCGCACGCCGCCGCGGCCGCTTCGGCTCCCGAAACTTCGATCAGCTGGTCGGCGGTCCCGCCGATCCCGAAGGTTGTGAGTTCGGCGAGTCGGGTCCCACTCACGGTCGGAGGAGACTACCCGACCGCGACGACTCCCGACTCAGCTCTTCTTGGAATCTCGCTCCGATTCCCGTGCCTTCGCGCGCTCCGTCAGCACTCCGTTCACCACCGAGAGGTAATCCGAGTTCGTGCCCTTGGACTTGACCACGCAGGTCAGTCCGGATCGGGCCGCCTTCAGATCCGCTTCTGACGGATCGAACATCGTAGGGATCACAGTAGACGCCGAAGGCGTGCCCTTCATGTCGGCGGCCACATCCGGCACGGCTTGCGGGTCGGCGAGCACCAGGTCATACGTGCTGCTCCCGAGCGCGGCGCGGAGGTCGGGCCTCGTGGTCACGGTCCGCACCCGATGTCCCGCTCGTTCGAGGCCCTTCTTCAGTTGGGCGCTCTTGATGGCGGCCGCAACCGAGCTCCCGGAGTTCGCATAGAGCAGGATGGCGCCCCGGTGTGGGGCATTTCGGCCCACCCCCGCCCGCTGGCCGCGGGCCACCACGATCAGTTTGTCGCCGCACGGGAACGCGCTGGCTGGCAGGACGGTCAAACCCGCCAACAGGGCCACGCTTCCAAGCTTCACGCTGTTCCGTTTGTTCATGTTCGCCTCCATTGATCCAACCGATAACCGAGCCGCACGCGACTCCCGAAACCGACTTTGAAAAGCCTAAGCCTTCCATCGAACGATGTCCTTCGCGAATCCTGCGGAATTCCTGATTTGTGAAGTCATGTTTCAAAAACGATCGACCGCGCAGCCAAACGCCTTCGTGACCGGCCGCCGCACCGGCCGGCCCGCGAGAACGTCCTCGAGGGCCCGCTGCAGGTCGGGGGATTCCTGCTTCGACTTCACCCAGCCCTGGTAGCGCAGGCGGCCGGCGCCATCGATCAGGAAGGCCTCCGGCGTGCGCGACGCGTTGAACAGGTCCGCGATCACGTGGCCCTCGTCCTTCACCATCGGAAAGCTGAAGCCACGCTCGTGCATGTGATCGAGGATGTCCTGACGGGACTCCCAGTTGTTGCTGTTCACGCCGATGACCAGGGCGGCGCGTGACGCGTAGCCCTCCGACAGGTCGCGCACGTGGGGAGCGAAGTAGTTGGCGTAGGGGCACACCGTCGAGGTGAAGAGAATGATGACGGCCTTGTGGTCACGGATCGCCGACTCCAACGCCACCTTCTGCCCCTGGAGGGATTCGCTCACAAACATCGGAACCGGCTGACCGATCCGCAGGCGGTTGCCCGCGGTCACCGACCGCACGAAGAAAAAGGGACTTGCGGCGGCGGCCAGGAACGTTCGACGCTGCAGAGTCATCGCGGCCCCTCCGCGGAACTTCCGTTCTTGCGGCGCTTGATCACCTGCGAGGGGGAAAAGCTGTAGCTCAGGCTCAGGCCGACCCCGGACATATTGACGTCGCTCTTCGCGTAGAGCGTTGTGAAGCCGCTCAGTCCCACGTTGACCGAGCCCGTGAGCGCGTAGGACAGCGCCCCACCCAGCCGGACGTATTCGGCCCGTCGGAGCTGGTCGTGGTGCTGGAAGTCGGGACTCGATGGCGAGGGGAAGTCGATGATCGCTCGCCAGCCGCCGTGAGTTCGGACGTAGTTGGCAAACACAGAGGCCGTCAGCGCACTCGTCACGAAGTAACCCATGTCGAGGGACACATTGCTGTGGTTGTGAGAGACGCCGAGCCGCTTCTCGGCCACCACGTAGACGTAGCGCGTCTGCGCGTAAGCCTTGGGCAAAATGGGGTCGAGAACCCGCCCCACGCTCACGCCGAAGTGTCCCTCCGCCAGCGCGCGGCCGGGAGCGCTGTGACCGAGATATTCGTAGGAACGGGTGGGTGCGACGAAGGCGATGAGCGGGGTTATGGCAAGAGAGCCGGTGGTGGCTCTGAAGCGGAACTCGGCTCGGAAGTCCTGGAATGTCCCTTTCCAGGTTCCATCATCGTAGGGCGGCGCGCCAGCTCTGGCCGGGTGGGGTTTCTCCCCACCGTACCTCGACCCGACGAAAGCGAGGTTCACGCCCACGGTCAGGCGGTCCGTGATTCCGTAGCTCACGTCCGAAACTCCGGTATGAAACAGCATGCCCCCCGGACTATCAATGGCGCCGGTGTAAGTCAGGTGGTGGTCGGCCCAGTTGTGTGCCCAACCAAATGCCACCGTCGCCTCGCCCTTCGGTTGAACCCAGGCCTGGGCGGACGCGGTCTGACCCATGGCCAGCAGCACCCCGGTCAGGATCAGGGTGTGACCCACACCGCGTTGCGAGGGACGTCTCTGGACCGTTGAGGTGTTTGGGTTCGCATACCCGGCTGTACATCGACATCCCATCTAGCGCCTCCAGACTCTGCTCGGCCCCCCGTTACGCCTGAGCTAAGCTTCGCGAAATCTTAGGCTCGGGCGGAGGTGCTGTCATTCGCGAATCCTTCGGAAATCCTGATTTCACAACACAGCAGGCGCTGCGCTTCGCCAACTGCGTCTTCAACCTCGACACGCGCGAATTGCTGGTCAACGGGACTCGAAGCCCGCTCTCCCCGCGGTCTTTTCAACTGCTCAGTCTGTTACTCGAGGCGCGCCCCCGCGCCCTCGGGAAAGACGAGCTGATGAATCGCCTCTGGCCGAATGAGTTCGTTGCCGAGTCCAGCCTGCCTCGCCTGGTGGCGGAACTGCGGGCGGCGCTCGGCGACGACGCGCGGGACTCGCGGTTCATTCGAACCCTCCACACGTTTGGCTACGCGTTCTGCGCGGAGGTCACTTCCGAAGCTCCGGCCAACCGACGTGTGGCCGACTGCCGTCTCATCTGGGGTGAGCGCCAGATCGCCCTGGTTGACGGTGAGAACCTGCTGGGCCGCGGCGCCGAGGTTCGTCTCGCGATCGACCTGGGGCGGGTGTCCCGCAAACACGCGCGCATCACGGTCGGCGACGGCAGAGCCGTCATCGAGGATCTCGCCAGCAAGAATGGCACCTTCGTCCGCGGGCGGCGGCTGACCGATCCCGTGGACCTTCAGGACGGCGATGAAATCGGCGTGGGTCCTGCGATTCTGGTGTTTCGGCGGGTGCTCCCGGCCGAGACCACACAGACCGGGTCACAGGCCTGAGCGGCATGGCCCTCCCTGTCGACGCGAAGGTTGGTCCCTACCAGATCCTCGGGTCGATCGGGTCGGGAGGAATGGGCGAAGTGTATCGGGCCCGCGATCTTCGCCTGTCCCGCGATGTGGCGATCAAGGTTCTTCGCGCCGACGTCTCGCGCGATGCCGATCTCGTCCGACGGTTCGAGATGGAGGCCAGGGCGGTCGGGGCCTTGAACCACCCCAACATTCTCACGGTGTTCGACACCGGCGCCTTTGAGGGTCTGCCCTATCTCGTGTCGGAGCTGCTGCAAGGGGCGACGCTGCGGGACCGGTTACAGTCCGGTCCCCTCGAGGTGCGAAAGGCTGTCGAATACGGCGTCCAGATCGCCCGGGGCCTCGCCGCTGCCCACGAGAGGGGCATCGTCCATCGCGATCTCAAGCCGGAAAATCTCTTCGTCACCACGGGTGGCGTGGTCAAGATCCTGGATTTTGGAATCGCGAAGCTCACCCATCCCGAAGAGCATCCGGCGGGCACGGACGTCGAGACCGCCTCCCACACCACTCCGGGCACGGTGATCGGGACGAGGGGCTACATGTCGCCCGAGCAGGTTCGGGGCTTGCAGGCGGACGCGCGTTCGGATCTGTTCTCGTTTGGAGCAGTTCTCTTCGAGATGCTCACGGGCAATCGGGCATTCAAGGGCGCAACACTGGCCGACACCATGAGCGCGGTTCTCAACCTGGATCCAACGCCCGAGCTTCTGGCTTCCGGGCGGATTCCCCGTGGCGTGGTCCGTATCGTGGCCCGCTGTCTGGAGAAATCGCGCGAGGACCGCTTCCAGACCGCGCGAGAACTGGCGAGTGCCCTGGAGTTCACCCCCGACGACACGAAGGGCGACACGACAAAGGCCTTTGCGGACAGCCTCCCGCCGCCCCGCATCTCCTTCCCCCGTACTGCGGTACTCCCCCTGATTCTGGTCGGCGTGATGGCCATGCTCGCCTCGAGTACGCTCCAGCGCGACACCTCGAACGACCAGGTTCGCTATCAGCGTCTGACCTTCCAGCTGGGGGACATCATGTCCGCCCGCTTTGCTCCCGACGGCGGGACGCTTGTCTACAGCGCGAAGTGGGGCGCTTCGCCGATGGAGATCTTCACGACACGTCCGTCAGCGGGCGGTTCCCGACCGGTCGGGCTCAAGAACGCGCTCGTCCTGGCGGTTTCGGCTCGCGATGAGCTGGCGATTCTCATCGAGCCCCGGCTGTTGAGTTGGAACCTGTGGGAAGGCACCCTTGCGGAGGCGCCCCTCTCGGGCGGACCGCCTCGGGAGAGACTCGAAGGAGTCACGGCCGCCGACTGGTCGCCCGACGGCAAGGAACTGGCGGTGGTCCACGCGGTGGCGGACCGGCAGCAGATCGAGTATCCCATCGGTCGTATGCTCTATGCGCGGGATGCGCCCGCCTGGTTTGGCCGGCTTCGCGTATCGCCCTCCGGGGATCACATCGCGTTCCTCGAGCACTCGCGGATTGGAGACACCGGGGGCGATGTAAAAGTCATCGATCTCAAGAGTGGAAACGTGAAGGCCCTGGCGACGGGTTTCAGCACTCTCGATGGCCTGGCCTGGTCCGCCGATGGCAAAGAGATCTGGTTTGCCGGCCAGATCGAGGGTGGCCCACCCCGACAACTCCACGCAAGCCGCGTTTCCGGAGAGACGCGGATGGTGACCGAATTCCTGGGGGCGATGTCATTCTTCGACCGATCTGCCTCGGGCGTGGTGCTCCTGGGCCGGTCGATGTTGTGGACCGAAGTGCGGGGCAGGGCCCGCGGCTCCAGGGACGAGGTTGAGATGCCCGGCGCGGACCTCTCGTTTCTGAACGACATCACGCCCGATGGAACGCGCGTCCTTGGCACCGACATCGGCGTGGGCGGGGGGCCGAACTTCACGGCCTTCCTGCAAAGCACAGATGGACTGCCACCGGTTCGGCTCGCCGAGGGCGACGGCCAGGCCCTTTCCCCCGACGGGCGATCGATTCTGGTGAAGCTGCGAACCACTCCTCCGAAGCTCAGAATCGAGCCCACAGGCGCAGGTCAGCCGCAGGAACTTCCGCTGGGCTCAATAATGAGCTACGACCGCGCGGTGTGGGCGCCCTCGGGGAAACGCGTGATCTTCGCAGGCACGGAAAAAAACAAGGGCTCGCGTCTCTACGCTCAGGACGTGTCCGATCAATCGCTTCCCGAGCCCTTCACCGCCGAAGGGATCGGTCTTGCCAAACTGGGGCGCCCGGTGTCGCCCGACGGCAAATGGATCGTGGGAATTGGCGGGGACGGTGTCCCGGAGTTGTATCCCCTCGCCGGGGGTGAGCCTCGAGTCATTCCAACGCTTGGCTACCTCGACATGCCGGTTTCCTGGTCCGAGGATGGACGGGAACTGTTCGTGGTCCGTTACGAAGAGTCGACTCCCCGGGTGGACCGCGTGGAAGTGGCGACGGGTCGCACCAGGCCGTGGACCGCCCACCGCCCCCGGCCGCTCACCTCGATGCTGGGTGACTATCGAATTCTCATTTCGCCCGACGGCGAGTCGTATGCCTACAACTACGTGAGCAAGATGAGCGACCTCTACATCGCGACCGGGATCCGATAGATCGAAGGCGACCGCCTTCGTCGCACAAGAGGAACACATCCCGGAATTTTCCGGATTCATTGTCGAATTTCGGCTCGCTGCTTCGTCGTGGGGATAGAGCGACACTCCGAAGGCAATCCCGCCCGCGGACAAAGCTCCACAACACAACTACTTGAGAGGTACACAGCATGCGAGTAATGGTTCTGGTCAAAGCAACTCCGGACAGCGAAGCGGGGGTGATGCCGCGCGAGGAGCTCTTCGCCGCGATGGGCAGATTCAATGAGGAACTCGTGAAGGCGGGAATCATGCTCGCCGGTGAGGGACTTCACCCAAGCTCGAAGGCGGCGCGCGTGTTCTTCTCGGGCCCTAAGCGCACCGTGGTCGATGGTCCGTTCACCGAAACCAAGGAGCTGGTCGCCGGCTTCTGGCTCTGGCAGGTGAAGTCGATGGAGGAGGCCATCGAGTGGGTGAAGCGCTGCCCCAACCCGATGAACGACGACTCCGTGATCGAGGTTCGGCAGGTCTACGAGGCGGAGGACTTCGGCGACGCCCTCACCCCCGAGCTTCGGGCCCAGGAAGAACGCCTCCGCGCCGAAACGGAACGAATCGCCGCCTCAGGCCGGAAATAGGGCAGGCACCATGTTTGGGAAACCCTATTCGGAATACCTCCGCTTTCAGGCGCCGATCCTCATCGCCATGGCCATCGTGGGCCTGTTGCGCCTCGGCCTCTCGATCGCCGGCCAGCCGGACTCGATCGTGCGTTTCGTTTCGGTGTCGGCAGTCGGATTCGCCGGCATCGTCTACTACGGTGTGCGCGTGCGGCCTTCGGGCTTCGGCTCGTACCGCCACCTTCTTCCCCTGGTCTTCAACCAGGGTCTCGTCGCAAATGGCATCGCGATCCTCGGAATCGGTCTCGCGGTGATGGGGATGCCGAATATCTACGACGTGCAGGAGTTCCGCGGCCCGTTCGCCACCGCCGAGACCACGCCGCTCCAGCACGCCCTCGCCCACATGTTCATCGGCACGACGATCGGTGCGCTCATCGGCTGGGGTATGAGCTGTGTCGTCATGGCGATCTTCGGCAAGACGCGACGATAGGGAGAGAGACAACATGCGTTTCATGGCCATGCATCGTTCGAGCGCTCAGGATGAAGCGGGAATTCCTCCAACCCGCGAGTTCATGGGTTCGATGGGACTGCTGATTCAGGAAGGGATGCGCGCAGGCGTCTTCCTCGCGGGCGAAGGCCTGCAGGCGAGCCGCCACCGCGTCCGCCTGCGCTTCCACAAGGGTGAGCGCACGATCACCCGCGGTCCTTTCGAAGGCTCCACCGAATTGCTCGCGGGCTTCGCTCTCATCAAGGCCCGGTCGATGGATGAAGCGATTGAATGGGGGACGAAGCTCGGCAGGGCTCTCGCCCGCGACAGCGAGATCGAGATCGGTCCGGTTTGCGAACCGTGGGACCTCGGGATGTGCCCGCCTCCCGCAGGCAATCCCCCGATCCGCTTCGGTGTCCTCTACAAAGGCGACCCCGACGCGGAGGCGGGGCGACCCACTTCCCCACAGGTGGCCGCGAATCTCGCCGCGCTGCGACGTGAGATGACCGAGGCAGGCGTCCTGCTCTCGATGGAGGCGCTCGAGCCGAGCCGTAAGTCGACGCGGCTCAGGTTCAAATCCGGCGAGCGCACCGTCATCGACGGACCGTTCACGGAGTCGAAGGAGCTCATCGCCGGTTTCGCGCTCCTCCGGTTCGACACCATGCCGGAGATGATCGAGTGGACGGGGAAATTCGGACGACTCTTCCCTGAAGTCCTGGTGGACATCCGCCCGCTTCAAGAGCCGAGGAACCTCGGTTAGCCTCCGCCCAGAGAAGGAGCGCTCCCTTGCTACTGACAATCGTCGGCGTCATCGTCCTGATCGTCGTGATCGTACTGGCCGTCGCGGCCACGAAGCCCGACACGTTCCGCGTGGAGCGGTCCGGTTCCATGGCGGCCCCACCCGAGAAGGTCTTCGCCCTGATCGAGGATTTCCACAAATGGCCCTCGTGGTCCCCGTGGGAGCACCTCGATCCCGACATGAAGCGCACCTACGGTGGCGCCGAGAAGGGGAAAGGCTCGACGTATGCCTGGCAGGGCAACGCGAAGGCGGGTGAGGGACGCATGGAGATCATGGAAGCCACTTCCCCTTCGCGGGTCCTCATCAAGATCGACTTCTCGAAGCCCTTCGAAGCCCACAACCAGGTGGATTTCGCAATCAAGACCGACGGCGGCGCGACTCGTCGTCTGGTCCATGACCGGCCCCCAGGCTTTCATGATGAAGGTGATGTGCCTCTTCATGAGCATGGACAACATGGTCGGCAAGGACTTTGAAAAGGGTCTGGGCACTCTGAAGGCGGTCGCCGAGAAAGCGTAGATCGGCGACAATCCCGGGGTGTCGGCCCCGGATGTCCATCGAACCATAGAAGCCGTCTG
Organism: uncultured Acidobacteriota bacterium; assembly: GCA_964396875.1. Taxonomy (GTDB): domain Bacteria; phylum Acidobacteriota; class Vicinamibacteria; order Fen-336; family JAGNNV01; genus JAGNNV01. The sequence goes on from CAYNHK010000031.1 coordinate 14,294, forward strand.
GCGTATCGAATCGGCGAAGATCATCGGCGGTCTCGCGCGGGTCGTGCGCGACGTGGGCCTCGCCGAGGAGCTGGCGCAGGATGCACTGGTGGCCGCCCTCGAGACGTGGCCCACCTCGGGCATCCCCGGCAATCCGGGCGCCTGGCTCATGACCACGGCCAAGCGGCGTGGCATCGATCGCATCCGTCGCGGGAAGATGCAGGAGCGCAAACACGGCCAGATCGCCAGAGCGCTCGAGGCACTGCAGGAAGGAGGCGCCGCTTCGGTGGAAGCCGCAGCGGACGATCACGTCGGGGATGACCTTCTGCGTCTCATCTTCACTGCCTGCCACCCGGTTCTTGCGCCCGACGCGCGTGTCGCCCTGACGTTGCGCCTCCTTGGCGGCCTGACTACAGATGAGATTGCGCGCGCCTTCCTCGTGAGCGAGGTCGCGATCGCGCAGCGGATCGTGAGAGCGAAGAAAGCCCTGGCCGAAGCAGCCGTTCCATTTGAGGTCCCACGCGGAAGGGATCTCGCACCGCGCCTGTCCTCGGTCCTCGACGTGATCTATCTCATTTTCAATGAGGGTTACTCCGCGACTGCGGGTGACGACTGGATGCGCCCGGCCCTGTGCGACGAGGCGCTTCGCCTCGGCCGGGTCCTCGCGGGTCTCGTTCCGAACGAAGCCGAGGTGTGCGGCCTCGTCGCCCTCATGGAACTCCAGGCCTCACGGCTGCGCGCGCGCCTCGGGCCCGCGGGTGAGCCCGTTCTGCTGCTCGACCAGGACCGGGCGCGCTGGGATCAGTTGCTGATCCACCGTGGCCTCGACGCCCTCGCGAAGGCGGAAACACTCGGGGGAGCCCTCGGGCCCTACGCGCTGCAGGCGGCGATCGCAGCCTGTCACGCCCGCGCCCACACCGCGGAGCAGACCGATTGGTCTCGCATCGCGACGCTCTACGCCGCCCTCGCGGCGATCACGCCATCGCCGGTCGTGGAGCTGAACCGCGCGGTGGCCGTGTCGATGGCGACGGGGCCGGCCGAAGGACTGGCGCTCATCGACGCGGTCGTCGACGGTGGTCAGCTGAACGGGTATCACCTGCTGTCCGCGGTGCGCGGCGACCTGCTCGAACGGCTCGGCCGAGGGGGCGAGGCCCGGGTCGCGTTCGAGCGCGCCGCTTCGCTCGCCCGGAACGCGCGGGAGCGGGCTCTCCTGCTCGCCCGGGCCCGCGCCTGCGCGGCAACGTAACTCTAACTGCCCGCCGTCGGGCGCTCGGGCGCGAAATTGGGCATACTTGCACCATCCCAAAAAAAGGCAGGGGTGTGACCTGGTCCGCAGGTTAGCCCGTGTGATGTGACACCAACCGGAGTGTCACAGGCTCGCGGCTTCCGGCGCCCCCTGCCGCCTTAGTGTCCCGACCACACTGCAAGCGCACATCGCCGTGCAATGTCGCATGAACGTGAGGGCGAACGACATGAGGTCAGGCTCGCGAACACCACGACGGACCCGCACCCTGAGGGCTCTGCTGCTTTCGGTCGTCGGGATGCTCGGCATCGGGATGCTCAGCGGCCTGCCCGGGCTACCCGGACCCGTGCCGGACCTGCCGCCCGAACAGCCCTCCGCGGATTGGCCGACCGCGGACGGAGTCGGAGGAGCACACTTCTCCTCCCTGCTCGATGTCACGCCCGCAACCCTGCCGCACCTGGAAGTCGCATGGACCTATCGCACCGGTGATGTGGACGACGGGAAAGGGGACCACTCGGGCACGGCTTTCGAGGCCACGCCCATCATGGTGGACGAAACCCTCTACGTTTCCACCCCCTTCAGCCGCGTCCACGCGATAGGGGCGGAAACGGGTCGCAGGCTCTGGGTCTTCGACCCCGTGATCAACCGAACCAAGGCGCGGCAGGGCATGACCACATCCCGAGGTGTGGCGGCCTGGCTGGACCACGACCGCCCCGCCTCCGAGGTCTGTCGCCGCCGGATCTTCCTCGCGTCCTACGACGCGCGTCTCTTCGCACTCGATGGCCGCACCGGCAAGCCCTGCGTGGATTTCGGAGAACAAGGGCAGATCGATCTGGGCGGCGGCGTGGCGCGCATCGACGGGAAGCGGCACATCTACAAGCAGACCGCGCCCCCCACCCTCGTGAGAGACGTCGTGGTCGTGGGATCGTCGATCTTCGACGGGCACTACGTGGATTCACCGAGCGGACTCGTCCGCGGATTCGATGCCCGCAGCGGCGCGTTGATATGGAGCTTCGAGCCGCTCTCCCGATTGCCCGGAGAGAGGATCGAGGGAGACTTCCTGCCCGCAGGCGGCGCCAACGCGTGGGCCACGATCACCGCCGACGAGGAGCGGGACCTCGTCTTCGTGCCCACGGGCAGCGCCAGCCCCGATCACTGGGGCGGCTTCCGTCCAGGCGACAACCTGTATGCCAACTCCATCGTGGCCCTGCGCGGATCGACGGGCGAAAAAGTCTGGCACTTCCAGATCGTTCACCATGATCTGTGGGACTACGATCTGCCGACACCTCCCGCACTCATCACGATCAAGCGAGGCGGTGTCGAGATTCCCGCGGTGGCTCAAGCCACGAAGACCGGGCACATATTCCTGCTGAATCGGGAAACCGGCGAGCCGCTCTTCCCCGTGGTCGAGCGGCCGGTCCCCGGGAGCGACGCGCCCGGGGAGAGGGCGTCGCCCACCCAGCCCTTCCCTCTGCTGCCCCGGGCGCTTGTCCCCCAGGGGCTGGCGCCGTCCGCGGCCTGGGGCCTCACCCCGTTCGACCGGGCGGCGTGCCGGTCCAGGATCGAGAGTCTCCGGTCGGACGGCGTCTTCACTCCTCCGAGCGTCCGCGGCAGCATCATTCTGCCCGGCTTCCTCGGAGGGATGGAGTGGGGCGGGGTCGCGATCGAGCCTTCCTCCGGGCTCCTGCTCGCCAACTCGAACAACGTCCCCATGATCGCAACCCTCATCCCCGCCAAGGACGTTCGACTCTCGGGAATCGACGGCGGAGCCAAGTCGTCGCTGGCCCGCCAGATCCCGGCCCCATACTCGGTGAAGCGCGAAGCGCTGCTCTCGCCCCTCGGCATTCCCTGCAACGCTCCCCCGTGGGGCGTGCTTCACGCGGTCGACATGACCACGGGTCTCGTGCGCTGGGAGACGCCGCTTGGAACGGTTCGCGACATCACGCGTTTCCCAACCCCGATGGCGTGGGGATCGCCGAACCTCGGGGGCCCGCTCGTCACGGGGGGCCTCGTCTTCATCGCGGCGTCGATGGATCGCCGTTTCCGCGCTTTCGAACTCGCCACCGGGAAGCTCCTGTGGGAACGCGCGCTGCCCGCCTCCGGCCAGGCCACTCCGCTCACCTATCGGCCGAAGCAGGGAGCGCGGCAGTTCATCGTCATCGCGGCGGGAGGCCATTGGGGGATGAGTTCGACGCTGGGCGACTATGTCGTCGCCTTCGCGCTTCCCTCACCTGCGGAGAGGGCGGGTAGATAGAGATGCGCCAGGCCCTCGTCACCGGCGCCACCGGCCTTCTGGGCAGCTATGTCGTGAAGCGACTTGTCGAGGAAGGAACGCACGTTCGCGCCCTGGTCCGGGGAGTGCCGGATGGAACGCGGAGGAGTGTCCCCGGGGCCGCGGTTTGTTCGGGCGCCCTCGACGACCCGGCCTCTCTTCGCGCGGCTGCGGCGGGCTGCGACGTCATCATCAATTGCGCGGCAAGGATTGGAGCCTCGGGATCGTGGTCGTCCTTCGAGGCGGACAATGTGGGCGGGGTCCGCAACCTGATCGAGGCCGCGGACGCCGGCTGCCGCGTCGTGCACGTCAGCAGCACCGCGGTCTTTGGCCCTCATCGTTATCACGACCGGCCCACCGACGAGACCTTTCCGCTGCCCGAACTCGCGCCCGCGGATGTCTACGGCCGATCCAAACAGGACGCGGAGAAGATCGTCCTGGCCGCGCACCGGGCCGGTCGAGTCCAGGGCACGGTGGTGCGGCCGCCTGTGATGTACGGGAATGGCGATCGCCGATTCATCCCCTGGCTCGGCGCCGCGCTCAAATGGCGTGTCTTCCCCCTCATCGCGGGCGGATCCACGACGCTCTCTGTGGTCCACGCCGACGCAGTGGCGGACGGAGCGGTTCGCGCGGCGCTCGAGGAGACCGCCGGCGGCAGGGTTTATCACCTCGCCAACGATTTCGACCTCACCGCGGCGGACCTGGTCCGCTACTGGTCGAGCGGCTCGGGGCGCCGAATCCTGACTCCCCGTGTCCCCCTTGGCGTCGCGCGCTCCGGTTTCGCCGGCCTTGCCTGGGCCCTCACCCGCGCGGGTCGGCCCACGCTCGCACAGCACGCGCACGGGCTGCTTCAGATGCTCACCCGCAACAACCCGTTCTCGTCTGAACGAGCGCGCATCGAACTCGGATGGTCCCCGAGGATTCCCCATCACCAGGGCATTCCGGATGCGGTCCGGGCCTGGCTCGCGGGCCGATCATGAATCCGCTGCTCGCGGCGGTGCCCCTCTTCGTCCTCCTGATCGTGGCGGATATCGTCGCGGCTCGCCGTGCCCAGCGCCCCGCCTACAACTTCAGGGACGCCTTCTCCAACCTCGGTTGCCTGATGGTCGAGCAACTTTTCGGACTCCTGGTGAAGGCGGCGCTCGTCTCGACCTACCTGATCACGCACGAGCGCGCGCAGATTTTCGATCTCCCGGCCGATTCGCCCTGGGTGTTCGCGGGATGCTTCATCGGCGTCGATCTCTGCTACTACTGGTACCACCGGACGTGTCACGAAGTGGGCGCTCTTTGGGCGGCGCATGCGGTCCATCATCAGTCGGAGGAGTTCAATCTCACCGTCTCGTTCCGGCTGGGCGCCTTCGGCGGCTTCTACTCCTGGATCTTCTACATTCCCCTGGCCATCCTCGGCTTCCCGCCCACGACGTTCCTGGCGTGCGCGGCCCTGAGCGCCAGCTATCAGTTCTGCGTCCACACGCGGATGATCGGAAAACTGGGGCCCATCGAAGCAGTGTTCATCACACCCTCCCACCACCGCGTGCACCATGGGCGGGATCCCGAGTATCTCAATCGCAACTACGGGGGCGTCTTCGTCCTCTGGGATCGCCTCTTCGGAACCTTCGTTCCGGAGTCTCGTGAGCCGGTCTACGGCACGGTCAAGCCGCTCGACAGCACGAGTCCACTGGCCGCCAATCTCGTGGTGTGGAAGGATCTCGCCGCTCTCTCGGCGCGCGAAAGAGGCTGGCTCGGACGCCTGCGCCCCTTCGTGGCGCCGCCCGGGTGGAAGCCTTCAGGCGTTGACCCTTCGGACGAGCCCCCCCCGCAACCCAGACCTCCGCGACCCGGCTTTCTCGGCCGATACGCATTGCTCCACTCCCTGCCTTTGTTCGGTCTCACCCTCCTGCTTCTCGCGCGAGGCGGAAGCCTCGCCCCCCAACAGGCGGTGGCCACCGCCGCGGTGGTCGTCGCGAGTCTCGTTCTGCTCGCCCGCGCGGTCGACCAGGAGCGGCTCGAACCCGGGATAGAGGTCACGCGTCTCGCCCTGCTCCTCGGTGTGGCGATGACCCTGCGCGGGCTCTAGGCTCCCGGGCTCTCAGCGAGCGAGAGCCAGGGGGTCGATTCCCTGACCGAGCGTGAACGACGCTCCCACCGACCCTGCTACCGCGGTCTTTCGAGTCAGATTCGTGAGATCGCGCAGGCGATAGACCGCTTCTATCCCCGTGCAGTGCGCGCCGAGCAGGTGAGTCACACTGGCTTCGCGGAGTCTCGCCGCGGTCCACGCGAGTTGTTCGTCGGTGGCGCCAAAAAGGTGCAAGCCGCCGATCACGGCGTGGACGGGCGCCATCGCCAGCGACTTGCGCGCGTATTGAACGGTGTTGACCACACCCGCGTGTCCGCAGCCCGTGATGACAACCAGGCCCTTCGCGGTTTCGATCACGATCGCCGAATCCTCGGCGACGGTGTCTTCGATGAGTTCACCCCCGCGACGCACTTTCAGGGAACCGCTCCAGTTGCGCTCCGCGTGGACGCGGGGGATCGGCCCCGTGAGCCAGATACCCGGCATCAAAGCGGTCGGACGTTCATGAACGACGAAGGCCCCGCCAAGCGTCTCATAGGCGGCCTTCAGCGGCAGCAGACCGTTCGTGTCGCCCCCATTCGGCGGCAATCGCGGTTCAAAGATCGAAGCCCCGACGTGGGCGCGCGAGAGCGCGGCCGGGTTCTTCGCGCGAAGTTCGCGGCGCAGGGTCAGCAGGCCGCCGGTGTGATCTGCGTGGTTGTGCGTGATCACGAGGTCGGTGACATCGGAGAGGTCGATGCCGAGTTCCGCGGCGTTTTGGAGAACCGTCTCGGGACGCGCGCCAGTGTCGATCAAGAGCCGCCGCCCGTCGGCCTCCACGAGCGCGGCGAAGCCCCACTCACCCACACCCGCGAGGCCACCCGCGAGCATCGTCGAAAGAACGGTCACCTTGAGCTTCGACACCATCGATCGCCCCTGGGGTCCTATCGGGGGAGCGGCCATCGCGTCCATGGGCTCGGGCGGAACGCACGCGGCTGCGGGGCCCTCGCAACGCATCGTGGTGAAGACCTCAGCCTGCAGGAGCCACCGGCCGTCGACGGTCCGCTGCCATTTCGCCGAATAGACACCCGAGGCCTTCGCGGCACTTCCCGCGGTGGTGTAGCTCCCCACCCAGTCTCCCGACTCCTCGGCAAGGCCCCACAACTCGTTCACTCGAATCTCGCGCGGCGTCCTGCGGTAGCTGACGGTCGGATCGGCGGCGAAGCGCTCCTTCCACTTCTCCTGTTCCGATGCAGCGCCGTGGCTCTGGTCGCTCCGGCCCGTGACGATGTGATACCCAGGCGCGAGCAGGCGGCCGATCGCGGCGGCGTCCCTTTTGACGATGGCCTCGTTGTGCCGCGCGCGCGCGGCGCGAACCGACGCGTCTCCGTCTTCGAGGTTTGCAAGCAGGGCCAGCGCGAGGATCATCATCGCGGCACGATAGCGCGGGTCAGGCCGGCTGGAGCCTTCGCCAAACGGGCTTCGCCAGCTCGAGGGCAACGAAGAGCAGGACTCCGGCGCCGACGGACACCGCGAGGTCTTGAGCCTGCAGCGGGCCAAAACGGAGAAGAGACGTCGCCCAGGGCCATAGAAGCGTGGTGGCCAGCATCAGGCCCACTGCGAACAGGACTTTCACGAGCGCGCGGTTGGGCCGAGTGATCGCGGCAGCTATCGAAGCCGAGAACGAACGGTTCACGAAGATGAGGGCCACGATATTGAGGACCAGCGAGAAGAAGACGAGAGCACGCACCTCGTTCGCCGGCATGCCGCGATTGAGGGCAGCGACATAGATCCCCGCCACGATGAGGAAGGCGAGCACGCCCTGCAGGACGCTCCAGACGATCAGGGGGCCCCCGAAAAGAGGAGCTTCGGGGTCGCGCGGCTTCCTCTTCATGATGTCCTGCTCCTCCGACTCCGCCTCGAACACCAGCGAGCAGACGGGGTCGATCACCATTTCGAGAAGGGCGATGTGCACCGGCCCGAAAATGATGGGCAGACCGAAGGGCAGAGGCAGGAGGGCCAGGCCGGCGATCGGGACATGCACGGCGAAGATGAAGCCCATGGCCTTGCGGAGGTTGTCGTAGATGCGCCGCCCGAGCTGGACGGCCTTCACGATCGAGCCGAAGTCGTCGTCGAGGAGCACGATCGACGAGGCCTCGCGCGCCACGTCGGTTCCCCGGCCGCCCATGGCGATTCCGATGTTCGCGGCCTTGAGCGAGGGCGCGTCGTTGACGCCGTCGCCGGTCATCGCCACCACTTCGTTGTTCGCCTTGAGGGCCTGGACGATCCGGAGTTTCTGTTCGGGCATGGTCCGCGCGAAGATCGTGGCGGTCCGGAGGCGCGCGGCGAGTTCAGTCTCGTCGAGTTTCGCGAGGTCCTCTCCAGTGAGGATGTCATCGACGGTAAGCCCCGCCGCGCGGCCGATCGCCGCCGCGGTCGTCGGATAGTCACCCGTGATCATCAGCACCTTGATGCCCGCCGATCGGCATGCCGCCACCGCCTCGACAACGCCAGGCCGGAGGGGATCGGCGAGACCGACGAGGCCGAGCAACTCGAAGTCGAGGTCGTGCTGCGACTCAGGCAATTCAGTGCCCTTGAACGCCCCCTTCGCCACCGCGAGAACCCGCATCCCCGCAGCCGCGATTGGATCCACCGCCTTCGCGAGTGATGCGCGATCGGTTTCGCTGAGATGGCACAGATCGGCGACCGCCTCGGGCGCGCCCTTGGCGGCGATAGTGAAGGCGGTCGCCGGCGCCCCTTCCCAGACGTGAGTCATGGCCAGGAGATCCGGACGAAGGGCGTATTCCCGAACCAGCTTCGAGCCTTTGGGGATGACGGGCTCGACCCCTTTGAGCCTCTCCCCGCCGAGGGCGTGGAACGCCTTCTCCATCGGATCGCTCGGCTCCGCGGCGCTTGCGAGGATCCCGAACTGCGCCACCGGGCGAAACGCCTCGGGCATCGCGCCCGGCCCCGCCACTGCCGGCTCGTAGACCTCGCCGTTCATCAGGCGCAACTGGGCCACGGTCATCTTGTTCTGGGTCAGCGTTCCCGTCTTGTCGGTGCAGAGCACGGTGGCCGAACCAAGTGTCTCGATCGCCGCCGCCCGTCGCGTGAGAACGCGCGCCTGCGAGATGCGCCACGCCCCCATCGCCATGAAGACAGTGAGGACCACCGGGAACTCTTCGGGCAGCATCGACATGCCGAGAGCTATGCCTGCGAGCACGGCATCGAGCCAGGAGCCGCGCAGTGTCCCGTAGAGGATGACGGCAAGGACGCTCACTCCGAGTCCCACTGTCCCGAAGATCCGAACGATGTGGCGGGTCTGGGCCTGAAGGCGAGGCGGCTCGAGGTCGAGCGTGCTGAGACTCTGGCCGATCTTGCCGATCTCGCTGAGCGCCCCGATCGCCGTCACTTCGCAGATCCCGGTACCACGCACGATCAGGGAGCCCGAATAAACGAAAGGCAGGTCGTCGCCCCCCGGACGCCTAGCCGGAGGCGTCTCCCCGGCCGCCGCCGCGACCTTCCTCACCGGCACCGACTCGCCGGTGAGCAGCGACTCGTCGCACTGAACATCGTGGCACTCGACGAGACGCCCGTCCGCGGGTACGCGATCGCCCTCCGCAAGGACGAGGGTGTCCCCGCGCACCACCTCACGTCCGGCGATCCGCTTGCGCTCCCCGTCGCGGATCACCAGGGCCCGCGGGCTGGTGAGGTCGCGCAGGGCTTCCAGGACCTTTTCCGTCCTCGATTCCTGCACCACTGTGATCACAACCGACAACGTGGCGAAGGCGATGAGGATCAGCGCCTCCTTGAGGTCGCCGAGGACGAGGTAGACCGCCCCGCCGCCGAGGAGCAGAGCCAGCATGGGCTCGCGGATCACTTCGAGGACGATGCGAAACGGCGTGCGCCGGTCCGGACGCGGCAGTTCGTTGAATCCTTCTGCAGCGAGACGCGCTTGAGCCTCGATCTGGGTGAGGCCGCGAGCCTTCGCGGGCGAAGAGACTTCGTTGGACATGTCAAACCGCGCCGAAACACCGGCTCGCTTCATGATAGGGCGCTGCGCCCGCTGGGGCTGACTGATGCGTATGAATCACCCTCTTCGCCAACCGCGCCCCTGTGACAACATCCGGGCGCAGTGACCGGCGCCCAGCTTCTCGAGCCCCACCGCAGTCTGGAGACGAAACTCTCCGGCTTGACGATCCAGCGCGCGCTGCCGGTGCGTGGACGGCGCACGGTCGGGCCGTGGTGTTTCCTCGACCGCTTCGGCCCTGTGGCCTTCGCGGATGGCAAGCCCATGGACGTGGGCGCGCATCCGCACATCGGCCTGCAGACGGTGAGCTGGATCATGGAGGGTGAGATCGTCCATTTCGACACCCTCGGCAACGACGCCGTGCTGCGGCCCGGGGGCGTGAATGTGATGACCGCGGGCGCAGGCATCGCGCACGCCGAAGAGACGCCGCGACAAAACAGCGGCAGGCTCTCGGGAGTTCAGCTCTGGATCGCGCTCAAGGACGCGCATCGGAATCGCGTCGCCTCGTTCCAGCACGTCGCCGAGACTCCCGTGCTGGTTCTGCCGGGGGGCCTCGCGCGTGTTTTCTGCGGACAACTCGAAGGCGCCGCCTCCACCGCCGAAGTCTTCTCGGACCTGGCAGGCGTCGAACTCTCCGTTCACCCCGGCGAATCGTTGTCGATCCCTCTCGATCGGACCTTCGAGCATGCGTTGTTCCTGCTCGAGGGTGACGCGGCGTTCGAGAACGAGCCTCTCGAACATCGCACCTTGTACTACCTCGCGCCGGGGCGGACAGAAGGGACGCTCCGCAGCTACCCGGGAGCGCGTCTCCTTGTCCTCGGCGGCCCCCCCTTCGACGAACCGCTCCTCATGTGGTGGAACTTCGTGGCCCGAACCGCCGACGAGATCCGGAAGGCGCGCGCGGACTGGGAGGACCACGTTCGTTTCGGCGCGATACCCGGATTCAAGGGAGAGCGGCTCAAAGCCCCCGAAGTGCTGCGGCTGGTGGATCCGGTCGCCGCTTCTGCCAAACTCCGCGGCGCATGATTCGCATCACCCTCATCGCGGTGGCCCTGGCCGCGACCGGTCAGACCTCGAGTCCCCTGCCCGCGGCCACGACGGGTGGGACGCTGCGCATCGCGGCGGCGTCGGACCTGCGCTTCGCCCTCGACGAGGCGCTCAGCGGCTTTCGCGCTGCGAATCCGGGCTACAAAGTCGAGGCGGTATATGGGTCGTCCGGGAACCTGTTCGCACAGATCCGGGAAGGCGCGCCCTTCGACCTGTTCCTCTCGGCGGACGCCGAGTACGCCCGACGGCTCGCGGGAGAAGGTCTCTCCGAAGCGCCTTTCCCGTATGCGATCGGCCGACTCGCGCTCGTCGTGCGCAAAGAGACGGGACTCGATCCCAAGGGGTTCGGCGATCTGCTCAAGTCCCCCACGATCAGGCGGATCGCCATCGCCAATCCCGCGCACGCACCGTATGGCCGGGCCGCCGAGGCCGCGTTGCGAACCTGGAAGGTCTACGACGCGGTGAAGATGAAGCTGGTCTTCGGCGACAGCGTTTCGCAGGCCGCGCAGTTCATGGACAGCGGCGCGGCACAGGCGGGCCTGGTCGCCCTGTCGCTTGCGCGGGTGAAAGCGTCGGACCTCGCTTTCGCCGAGGTGCCGGAGGGCGTTCACCCCCCCCTCGACCAGTCCGGCGTCGTTCTCAAGCGGACGACATCGATGGACGCCGCGCGCGCTTTTCAGAAGCACCTCACGGGCCCGCCCGGACGCGCGGTCTTGAGCCGGCACGGTTTCGGCCTGCCGAAGTCCTGAAGACCCGATGGTGGATCTGGAAGCCCTTCGCGTCAGTCTGGTCCTCGCCGCGGCCACTTCAATCTGCCTGCTCGCGATCGGCCTGCCGCTTGGGTACTGGCTCGCGTTCACCCGTTCGCGTCTTCGCGTCATCGTCGAGCCGATCGTGGCGCTGCCCCTGGTCCTGCCTCCCACCGTGCTCGGTTTCTGCGTCCTGCTCGCGCTCGGGCCAAGATCACCTTTCGGTCAGTTCCTCGAAGAACTGACCGGGCACAGTTTCGCGTTCACGTTCGAAGGGCTTCTCCTCGCTTCGATCCTCTACAGCCTGCCCTTCGCGGTGCAGCCGTTCGCGACCGCGTTCGCCTCGGTCGACGTTCGACTGCGCGAGGCGGCCGCATGTCTTGGCTCCTCAACCGCGGGGATCTTCTTCCGCGTCATCCTTCCCCTGTCCCGGCGCGGGGTGCTTGCCGGCGTCATTCTGAGCTTCGCTCACACTCTCGGTGAGTTCGGGGTGGTGCTGATGGTCGGCGGCAACATCCCCGGTGTGACGCGGACGGCGTCGATCGCGATCTACGACAGCGTGCAGGCGCTCGACTACACCGCCGCGTTCCGGACATCGGCGGTTCTGGTCGTCCTCTCGCTCGGCATACTCGCGGCCACGTCGCACCTTCTCGGTGGTCTGGTTCTGTCCGGGGCGAAACGCCGTTGATCGACATCGCGAAGTCTTTCCCGGGGGGGCCGTCGTTCCGGTTTCAGATGGAGCTGCGGGAGCCGGGGACCACGGTGTTGTTCGGGCCGTCGGGTTCCGGAAAGACCACGCTCCTGAGAATGATCGCCGGTCTGGATCGCCCGGACCGGGGCCGCATCGATTTCTGTGAAGAGGTCTGGTTCGACAGCGAGAGCCGGGTGAATGTGGCGACGAAGGAGAGGCGCGTCGGCTACGTCACGCAGGAGTCCGCTCTCTTTCCTCATCTCAACGTCCGGGACAACGTGGGCTTCGGCGTGGCCGCGGAGGAACGAGCCCGGCGCGGGAGCGAGATGCTGTCCCTCGTGGGCGTCGCGGATCTGGCGGCACGTTTCCCGCATGAACTTTCCGGCGGCCAGAAGCAGCGCGTGTCGCTGGCCCGGGCGGTGGCGGCCCGGCCCAGGATCCTGCTTCTCGATGAGCCACTCTCGGCCCTCGACGCCGTGGCGCGCGACTCCCTGCGTCGCGACCTCGGCCGTTTTCTTCGCGCGGTATCGCTTCCCGCCGTGCTCGTCACCCACGATCGCGGCGAAGCCCTTGCCCTCGGCGACGATGTCGCCCTCATCGGCGAGGGACGTGTCCTTCAGCAGGGCCCGATCGCGGACGTGTTCTCACGGCCCGCCTCGGTGGAAGCGGCCCGGGTGGTCGGCGTCGAAGCCGTTGTCCCCGCTCGAATCACTTCGCGCACCCGCGACGGCCTCGTCACCCTCGACGCGGCTGGCGTCTCCCTCACCGCACTCGAGCCAGGCGAGGGCATCCACCTCGTCTTCGCCTGCATCCGCGCCGACGAAGTGATCCTCGAACCGGGCCTCGCTCCCACCAGCGCCCGCAACCGTCTGGCCGCCACGGTCAGGGCGATTCACCACGAGGGCGCCCTGGTCCGCATCGACCTCGACTGCGGCTTCGCGTTCTCCGCCTCGATCACGCGCGCCGCGGAGCGGGAGTTGAATCTTCGGGAGGGTCTGGCGCTCACCGCGGTAATCAAAGCGCCCGCGATCCATCTGGTCCCACGCGAAGCCTGAGGCCCCATGGGCCGAGTATGCTCACCGGACTTTCGAACCGCCCCGGACCGGGGGGCTCATCAGAACCCGCACGAACAAGGAGCCTGTCCACCCATGAAGTCCAGCCGCATTCTGCTCACTCTGGCCACGGCCTGCCTGCTGAGCTACACCACCGATGTTCTCGCTCAAGGGCGCCCGGGCGCAGCGCCTGCCGCGTCGCCTGCGGGCGGCGGACAGAAGGCCGGCAAGGAGGCTGACCTCCTGCCCAACGACCCCGTCATCGTGAAGAAGACCGGCACCTTCAACGGTGTGTCGGTGAACTACACCGCCGAACTCGGCTGGATTCCGATCCGCGAGGACGGGAAGGTCGTCGCGAAGATGTTCTACATGTACTACTCGAAGAACGACGTGACCGACACCAGCAAGCGGCCGCTGATGCTCTCGTTCAACGGCGGTCCCGGCACCGCGTCCGTCTGGATGCACCTCGGCTTCACCGGCCCGCGTCACGTGACCTATGACGACGACGGTTTCCAGCAAAAGCCGCCCGCGGGCCTCGAGGACAACCCGCACTCGATCCTCGATGTTGCAGACATCGTCTACATCGACACGATCGGCACCGGTTTCAGCCGGATGGTGGAAGGCGAAGACCTGCACAAGTTCCACGGCAAACTCTCCGACATTCAATCGGTCGGAGATTTCTTCCACACCTTCGTGAATAAGAAAGACCGCTGGTCCTCGCCGAAGTACATCATCGGGGAGAGCTACGGCACGGTGCGCGCATCCGGCCTCGTCCAGTCGCTGCAGCAGCGCTTCCAGATGTGGATCAACGGCGTAATCCTCGTCTCCGCCACCGATCTCAATCTCGAGCGCGGGCCCGACGTGACCCACGCCACCGGTCTCCCCACGAAG
>CAYNHK010000032.1:0-28241 GCA_964396875.1 uncultured Acidobacteriota bacterium
ACGACCGCGTCTCTGGGCCTGATTTCGAAGACTCGCGCTTCCGGCCCTGGATCGATGGGGGTTCCGATGTTGATCAGTACCCTGGACCTGAACCGGCCCTTCGCCTCGTAGACGAGGCCCACGGGGAGGATGCGAAGGCCGCTCGCTCCCGAGGTCGAAGCTTCGAGGGCGATCCGGGCCGCGCCGGTCTTCAGCGGGAGTCGGTGGGGCAGGTTGTGGCTGGTTCCCTCCGGGAAGAGCGCGATGCTCCCGCCTCGCTTCAGTTCGAGGTGGCACCGGGCGAACGTGCTGAGATTTCTCGAGACGTCCTGGCCGGCGTCGCGATGGCGATAGACCGGGAGAGCGCCGACGAGGACCAGCAAGGGGCCGAGCACGGGATGAGACCAGAGGGTGCTCTTGGCGAGGATGCGCGCGCGGCCGTCGACGAAGGCCATCAGCAGCAGCGGGTCGGCGACCGAGTTGGCGTGGTTCGCCACGATCAGGAGCGGCGCGCCATGGGGAATCGAGCCTCGGCCCGACACTTCGATGCTTCGGAAGAACCCGCGGGCCATCACCTGCGCGAGGCCCGAGAGCGCGGTGTCCATGGCCGCCCTCACCGCTGCGCCTCGGCGGCGCGCGCGGCCGCTCGTCCGCGTTCGACGTTGACGAACGACAGGACAATCGCGCCCGCCACGAACAGGATGCTGAGCGCCAGGATGGCGAGTCGCCCGGAACCGGTGAGGCTCACCGTCAAGGCGAAGAGCGCCGAGCCGATCACACCGCCGAACTTGTCGAAGACGCCGAAGAAGCCGAACATCTCCGCGGACTTGTGTCGCGGGACGAGGCTTGCGAAGAGCGACCGCCCCAGGCCCTGGGCGCCGCCCTGCACGAGACCCACGAGCCCGGCCAGAAGCAGGAAGTCGGAATCCTGGGTCATGCGGTAGCCGAGCCAGGCGATGATGACGTAGACAAACAGGGTCAGGAAGATCACGCGTTTGACCCCGACCCGATCGGCCAGGAAACCCGCCAGGAACGCGAAGGGGATGCCGATGAACTGGACCATCAGGATCCCGAGCAGCATGGCGGTCCGCGAGATGCCGATGTCGGTGGCGTAGATGGCGGCCATCCGGATGATGGTGTTCACCCCGTCGTTGTAGAGCAGGTAGCCGAGCAGCATCAGGCCGGCGTCACGATGATTGCGAAGGCCCAGGAGCGTTGTCTTCAGCCGCCCCAGCACGAGCGAGGGGAGCGGGCGTCCCCGTTCCAGAGCGGTGGCCTCGAGACGAGGCGGTTCGCTCACCCGAAGGAGCACGGGGATGGAGAAGATCGCCCACCACAGCGCGGCCATCACAAAGGCGAGACGCATCGCGGTCTCGCTGTCCGGTATTCCAAGAGCCTCGTGCCTCTGGATCATGAGGAGGTTCAAAGCGAGGACCAGGCCGCCGCTCAGATACCCAAGAGCGAAGCCGGCCGTGGAAAGCCGGTTCACCTCATCAGGTCGGGCCACGTGAGGGAGGAGCGAGTTGTAGAAGACGATGCTCGCGGAGGCGCCCACGTTTCCCGCGATGAAGAGAAACACGCAGAGCGCCCAGTCGCCCGGGCCCACGAGGGCGAGGGCGGCGGTGGACATGACGCCGATGGCGAGGAAGCGGGCGAGCATGACCTTCCGAGTGCCCGCGTAATCGGCGAGGGCGCCGAAAAACGGCGAGATCAAGGCAACGATGGTCACGGCGCAGGCCGTGGCCATGGCGAACCTGGCGGTGGCCGTGCCCGGGGGCAGGGAGCTTCCGGCAATCGTGCGGAAGTAGAGCGGGAGCAGGGTCGCGAGCACGCTCGTCATGTAGACCGAGTTCGCCCAGTCGTACAGCGCCCATGCCCTTAACTCCGGCCGATGGAGGGCGAGGCGTTCGAGGAGCGACCGCATGGCAAGAGCCTAGCGATAGCACTTTCGCGCCCGGCGTTCGGCACGTGACGCTTGGACAAGCGTCACAACGTTTGCTGCCTTAGCTTCGGGGGGGCGTCTCGAAGTCGATGGCCGAGAGATCGATCGGGCCGGTGAGCGCGTCGCTCGGGTTCTCATAGGGCGGCGGCGCCTGGGGCATGGGCGGTGGGGTCAGCTTCCGGAACAGATCGTCGCCCATTTGGGCCAGGAGCTTCAACGACCAGGCCCGCTCGGCGTAGTAGATGGGCTGGAACAGGGTCTGGTTGACCAGGGGCAGCGCGCCGATGCAGCAGGTGAGGCAGCTGCCGATCAGGACCACGATGCCCACCCCGATGCTCACCACGAACTTGAGAATCGCGTAACCGATCAGCAGCCCCGGGCGTTCTCCCAGCATGGAGAGAAACACCGAGCCGGCGTCTTTCGCTCCGATGTCTCGCGAGAGTTGCAGAGGGGCGATGAAATCCCGGAGGACCATGCCGAGAATCGCCGCGATCAGGATCGAGAGCAGGAAGAGGAACACGAGGGGGATCACGCCGAGCGCTATCGACCCGCCGCCCCACTCGTTGGCGCGCGCCCACAATACGAAGAATCCGCCCAGCCCGAGGATCAGGACCATCAGGATGAACGAGGCGCCCTGGACTATGAGGCTCAGAAAAAAGAATGAGTCCGCGTGGCCGCTGTGCTCGCTCCATGGCCGCACGATGTCGAACCGGCCCGTGGCCACATCGTCGATGTAGACGAAGATGGTCCGCGACCTTACCCACATGATGACGAGCGAAAGGAGCATGAGGCCCATCAGGACACTGACGAAGAGGATCATGTGTGAGGCGATCCACGCGAGCGCCCCCTCCACGAGGTGTGTCGGGTCTTCGTAGGGCCCGGATCCGCTCGGGAACCTGTTCTGGACGCCTCCGCTGCTGCCCGAGCCGCAACTTTCGAGCAGGCTGACGAAGCCGAGGGTGACCCATCCGACGAAGCTGAACGGAAACAGCTTCTCGCGCATGTGCGAGATTCCCTCGCCGAGCGCGTCGATCGCCGATGGACTGCGGTGCGGACCGGAGGGACTCATGGTGAGACTCTAGTACCGTCCCGGTCCCGATTGAAATGGGGCGTCCCCGGCGGATTTATAATCCCGTCGTTAAAGAAAAGCCGGATTCCGCGAGCGACCGGTTTGAGGTCGCTCCCAACCCTTCGAGGTGCCTTATGCGTTCCCTGCTCTCCCTTTCTTTCGCCGTCCTTCTCGCCGCGAGTGCCTCCGCCGGTCCGCAGACTTTCGGCAAGCCCCTTCAAGGTCTCGCCCCGACCACACTCGCCGCCATTCTCGAAAAGCCCGAAGCCGGCAAGATGGTCGCCCTCGAGGGCGTCATCAAGAGCGTCTGCCAGGAGAAGGGCTGCTGGCTCACCTTTGAACAGGCCGGCAAGAACGTTCATGTCAGCTTCGAGGGCTATTCGTTCTTCGTTCCGAAGGATGCCGCCGGCCAGAAGGTCAAGCTCGAAGGCCGAGTGCTTTTGAAGGAGCGGACCAAGGAAGAGATCGAGCACCTCGAGGGCGAAGGTGCCAAGGGCGTCAGCGCCAAGGTGTCGATCGAAGCCACGGGCGTCGTGATCGAGCGCGCCGCGAAGTAATCGCGCACTGAGTTCGGGGGGCGCTCACGCCCCTCTTGCCGCACCGCCGTATCCAGTCGAGGAGGTCTTGAAGTCATGGCCACACGGCGCGCTTTTCTTTCCCGGGCGGGGGCGGCTTCGGCTGTCGCCGTCACCTTCAAAGACCACGCCCTCGAGGTTGTCGAGGCGGCGGGCTCCGCGGCCACCGGGGCGAGCCCCCTCGAGATGGCCACGAACGAGGACTACTGGCGCGAGATCCAGGGAGCCTTTTCCCTTGATCGCACCATGATCAACCTCAACAACGGCGGCGTCTGTCCGTCGCCTCGCGTGGTCCACGACGCGCTCAAGCGCTACCTCGATCAGTCGAACCAGGCGCCCGTGTACAACATGTGGCAGCAGCTCGAGCCCGGAATCGAGGGGGTTCGGCGCGAACTGGCCGCGGAATTCGGCTGCGATCCCGAGGAGATGGCCATCACTCGCAACGCCAGCGAATCGCTCGAGATCTGCATCATGGGCCTCGACCTCAAGCCGGGCGACGAGATCCTGACCACGAATCAGGACTATCCGCGGATGATCACGGCCTGGAGGCAGCGCGAGCGCCGCGATGGCGTGGTGCTGAAGCAGTTCTCCTTCCCGGTCCCCGCTCCCTCGATGGACGATCTCTACGAGCGCTTCGTGAAGGGTGTCACGCCGAAGACGAAGGTCATCCTGATCTGTCACATCACGAACCTCACCGGTCAGATCTTCCCGGTGAAGCGCGTCTGTGAATTCGCCCGATCGCGCGGCATCGAAGTGATCGTCGACGGCGCCCACGCCTTCGCCCAGTGGCCGATCAAGCACAAGGACGTCGACTGTGACTTCTACGGAGTCAGCCTGCACAAGTGGATGCTGGCCCCTATTGGCACGGGCTTCCTGTACGTGCGAAAGAATCGGATCAAGTCGCTCTGGCCCCTCATGGCGGCCGAGGCGAAGCAGGACGAGGACATCCGGAAATACGAGGAGATCGGCACCCACCCGGCGGCGAACCACAACGCCATCGCTGAGGCCATCGTCTTTCATCGCGGTATCGGCGCCGAGAGGAAGTCGGCGCGCCTCCGCTACCTGCGCGACCGATGGATGAAACGTCTGTCCGCGGATCCGCGGTTCGTCGTCCATACGAGCTTCGACCCCGCCATGGGCTGCGCCATCGGCAATGTCGGCATTCGGGGCGTCGACACCGGCAAGCTCCAGGGACACCTCTGGGGGAAGAGGCGCATCTTCACCGTCGCCATTGTCAACGCGGAGTACCAGGGCCTTCGCATCACGCCGAACGTGTACACCACGGTCGACGAGATCGACGCTTTTGCGTCCGAGATGGAGCAGGTCGCGGCGAAGGGGCTCCCGGTCGCGCCTTGATTCAACAAGGTGTACGCTCCTCCCATGAAGACCAGATTCCTCGCCGTTGTCGCGTTCGCCCTCCTCGCCACCGCCAGCTTCGCTGCCGATATCACAGGTAAGTGGACCGCCGAAGTCCCCGGACGCGGCGGCCAGACCCGCACCACCAACTTCGACTTCAAGGTTGAAGGCGAGAAGCTCACCGGCACCATCTCGGGAATGCAGGGCGATATGCCCATCTCCGAGGGCACGGTCAAGGGCGACGACATCGCCTTCATCGTGGTCGTCAACTTCAACGGCAACGAGATGAAGCTCATCCATACGGGCAAGGTGACCGGAGAGGTCATCAAGATGACGCGCAAGCGTGAAGGGGCCGAGGGCCCCGGTCAGGAGTTCGAAGCCAAGCGCGTCAAGTAGCGTGGCGGAACGAAAGACCCGTGCGGAAGCGCTGGCGCTGCTTCACGAATTCACCCTGACCGACGCGCTGCGCAAACACGGCGTGGCCGTCGAGACCGCGATGAAGGCGTACGCACGTCACTATGGAGTCACGGACGAGAGTGAGGTGGAGAAGTGGGGGATCGTGGGCCTGCTCCACGACTTCGACTACGAGAAACACCCCACTGAGGAGACGCACCTCGTGCTCGGCCAGCACATCCTCCGCGAGCGCGGGTACGACGAGGAGATCGTCGAGGCGATTTCCTCGCACGCCGACTACATGAACATCCCGCGCGACACACCGCTCAAGAAAGCGATCTACGCGTGCGACGAACTCACAGGCTTCGTGGGCGCGTGCGTGAAAGTGCGGCCGTCAAAGAGCATCCACGATCTGCCGGTCGACTCGGTCGTGAGGAAACTCAAGGACAAGGCATTTGCCCGTTCGGTCGACCGTGGTTACGTCTACGGCGGCGCTGCGGCCGTGGGCCGGCCGCTCGAGGAGCACATCGGCTTCGTCATCGACGCTCTGAAGCCAGTCGCCGAGGAAATCGGACTCCAGGGGACGCTCACTCCATCATCTTGACCACGACGAGAGGGACTCCTTCTCTTCTGACTGTGAAGACCGGGGTTCCGTCGAAGGCCTTGTCGCAACCGAAGCGGGTGGGGGCCAGGACGTAGTCACCCGCCAGATTGTTGTCGGTGAGACGGACCTTCGGGTCGAGATAGGCGCCCGCGGAGGTGGGTTCGGCGCAATTGTGGGGAATGAAAACCTTGAGCCCACCTCGACTCTTCAGAAGGAGCTGATTCTGGTTGACCCACTCCGCCGCCTCCCGAAGGCCCAGGCCCCAGTAGTCAGTCTCGAAACGGCCGGCCGCACCTTTAAGGCCGCCGACGAACTGGTTGAAGTAAATGTATTGATAGGGGTGGAGACGAACAAGTCCCGCCAACGGGTCGAGGCTCAGGAGCACGCCGACCGCGACGGCGGTCAACCGCGGCGGTAGCGACGCCAGACTCTTGAAGAGCTCCACGGCGCTCCAACCCGCAGCCACCATCAAGAGGGGCACGATGAAGAGCAACTGCCGGATCCCGTCGTAGAGCACCACACGCCCTGTGACCGCGGCCAGGAGAGGAAGGCCCGCGCACACGAGGAGCATCGCCGCGGCCGCACTCGGGGCCTGCGGTCTCTTCTTCAAGCGAAGCAGGAGAAGCGGGACGAGAATGAGAAGAAGGACCACCACGAGCGGCGGGAGGGTGGCCGCGAGCCACGTGGGCGCATAACTCCAGGGGAGCCTGGTGGTCACCATCGCCTGCCCGTCGAAGAGAATCTCCATGGGCCTTGGGAATCGGGTCATGAGCCGCGCCGCTTCGAAGGGCCGCTCCATGGGCCCGCCATGCGTCCACGGCCACGCCAGCAGCATGAGCAGCCACGACCCGACCCCGGCGAAATTAAACGCGAGTGCTTGAGTCAGGAGCCTCCGGGCGAGAGGGGCGCTTCCTGCACGAATTGTCTGGAGCACGGCTCGGCCCAGGAGACAGGCATAGAGGCCCAGCAGAAACAGGCCGAATACCCGGATTCCCATCGCGAGACCGGCCGCAAGGGCGAAACCTGCATGGTGGCCTGGCCTTACCCTGTCGTCTTTGGCGATGCGGGTCAGGAAATAGACACCCCACACATAGGCGGTCGCGAAGGGCACATCCTTGGAGTTGATTAAGGCGTGTCCCACCCACACCGGCCACGTGGCGAGAAGCGTCGCGGAGAGCCAGGCCACACCCCTGCCGCCTATGAGACTCCCAAGCGCACCGCATCCGAGGACACCGAGAGCGCCCACCAGACCCCCGAGAAGCCGGCGCGTCTCGTAGGGGCTCCAGGGTGAGACCTGCGCCGTGAGTTGGGCCACGATCTCGAAGGCGCCGCCGTAGTAGCGAAGATCCGCGAGTGACATGAATCGATCGTCTGTGCCCATCGATGCGTAGTAAGCGACAAGCAACTCACCGTACTGGGCCTGGAGAGGGTCGTCCCACGCCACGCCAAAGTCCTTGAAGAACAGGCACACGAGGACGAACGAGAGGGCGGCAGGAATCCACCAGTGCGGCGGCAAGCGAGACAACATCGTCGTCACTCGCGTGGCGCCGACCGCTCCGGTGTGAGCCTCAACGTATAGAGGCGCGCCTTCTCCCGGTCGTGGCGGACCGGTTCGACTCGAATCTCGACTTCGTTGACACCCGTCCGAACGGCGCGTGATGAGGCCACCCCTTCGCAGACGTTTGGCTGGGCCGCCAGACCGCACACCGCGACCTCGACATCGTTGACCGTGATGCGGAGGGTCTGACCCGGGAGGCCCGCCGTGACGAGCGCTATTCGGTAGTCCTCGGCGCGGTGCAGAGCGACTTCCATCCGCGCTTCGCGGACCGACCGATGAAGTCCCTCGCCCTGACCCTGGGGTACCGAGAAGCCTCTCTTCAGGAAGGGTATGTCGTCTTCTCCGAATCTCACCGTCAGTGTCGAGAACACTCGTCGGAACTTCGAGTTCTCGTACTCGGCCAACGGTTTCCCGGTCTGGATGCTCTCCGCCAAAGCGCCGGGCAGCGCCAGCGGCGAACCCGTGCCGCGGCTGATGAGGTCCGCGGCCACCCGCGTCATCTGAGTGAAGGTGACCGGAACGTCCCAGGCCCAGGCGTATTGCCGCTGACCTTCGGCGAGCAGGAGATTCCATCCCGATGCGGCCATCACCAGTCCGGCGGGGGCGAGGAGGGGCCGCCTCTGAACCGCGCGGCTCAGAGCGTCGATCGAAAGCGCGAGGCCCACCGCGAGCACAGGCAGGATCGTGCAGAAGCGGCGGCCTCCGAAACCGTCGCCGGCCCACCAGTAGGCTCGCGCGTTGGTGATGTAGATGAGGAGAATGGCGGTCCAGAGGCCGGTGGCGGCACGCCATCCGAGCCGACGGAAGAAGAGGAGTCCGGGCAGGGCCAGCAGTAACAGCGGTGACCAGGTGAAGAGACCGGCCTGGGGAGAGAAGAGCACGTCGATCCCCGCGGCTCCTCGATCGAGAAAGTCGTTTCCGTGAGGGATCACAAGCGGCGCTCCGAAGATCCGCGACCACGCGAACATCTGCGGAGCGAAGCCCACAAGCGCTCCGAGCCCCAGGGCCGCGAGGTTCTTCAGCATCTCTTGGGGCTTCTGTACGCCGGTGGGCGCCAGGATGAACGGCAGGGCCGCAGCGCCGATGAGCACGTCGGCGAACCGGATGGATGCGGTGAAACCGACGACCGCGCCGGCGAAGCACCATCCGACTGCCCGTGAGGGCGCGCGGCAGATCAGCAGGAACGCGAGGGCCGAGGCGGCGAACGAGAGGTTGTGGGACATCGTCGGCTCGAACGTGAGGTACCACCACAAGAACGTGCCCCAGGCCACACCGAAGACCGAGACGAGCGCAGGCCCCCGGGGTGCGAAGAGCAGGGCGAGACGGTACGTCGCCACAAGCCCCCAGGCACTCAACATCATGCTGGTCAGTGTCGAGGCGGCAAGGTAGGGCCGGCTTGCGCCATTGCAGCTCTGGCCGATCACACCGCAAAGGAGGTGCGCCACCGAGTACATGGGCGCCCAGAGGATGGCGGGGCCCACGCCGTGCATGTTGATTTGCCCAGGGTCGATGGCTCCCGGGGTTCCGCCGAAAATGGCGTCGTCGTTTCGGATGTCGAGGTCGCGGTCTATGACCGCGCTACGGACGAACTCCAGGTGGTCGATGGCGTCCACTCCGTGGTTCGCGCCGAGTGTGAAATAGAACATCGCCCAGAGCGGGAAGTGGGCGAGCAGAAGGAAGGTGCCCGGGTCACTCGCGGCTCTTTCGCTCGAGGAACGCCGCAGACGCCAGGCTGGAATGAGGCATGAGGCCAGGGCGAGGAGAATCAGGGGCAGCAGTGACGTCCAGCCGCCAACGCTCGGTACGGGTGCGAGGCCTCGGAGGGACAGGGCAAGCCATGCGACAGCGATCCAATGAAACGCGCCCTTCACCAGGGCGGGATGCTACATCCTCCTCAGCTTGCCTCTGTCGATCTTGCCGAGGTGGGTGCGCGGCATGGCTTCGAGAACCACGACCTGACGCGGGGCCTTGTAAGGCTCGAGCCGCTCGAGGGCGAAGGCGCGAAGGTCTTCGGCGAACGAGGCTCTGGCTTCGGCGGCGCAGGATCGCGCGACCACGTAGGCCCACGGCTTCACCAGACCCTGCGCGTCGGGAACGCCCACCACCGCGACCTCGGCCACGTTCGAATGTTGCTGCAGACAGTTCTCCACTTCCGCGGGGGCGAGCCATCGTCCGCCGACCTTCAGCATGTCGTCGTCACGGCCCGAGTAGTAGAAAAAGCCGTCCTCGTCCTGGCGGAGCATGTCGCGTGAGGCGTACCACTCGCCGCGAAAGACCTGCTGCGTCTTGTCCATCTCGTGCCAGTAGGCGATCGCGCGCGAGCCGCCCCGCACCCAGAGGAAGCCGGTTTCTCCGCGCGGCAGTTCGCGGCCATCGTCGTCGCACACCCGCACATCGAACCCCGGCACGGCCAGGCCGAGGCTTCCGGGGCGCACATCCTTGACCGTGTTGGTCAGGAAGATGTGCCACATTTCCGCGGTTCCGAGACCATCGAGCAGGGGCACGCCGAACATCTTCTGCCAGCGCCGGTACAGTTCTTCGCTCAGAGCCTCGCCCGCCGATGTGGTCGCGCGCAGGCATCCAAGGTCCTGCTTCGCCGCCTCGCCATGCGACGTCATCTGATGCACCATCGTGGGAACGTTGATGAGCACGGTGGGCCGGTGACGGGAGATCTGGGCGAACAACGCCTCGGGCGTGCACTTCTCGGCGAAGAGGACCGAGGCCGCGCCGACGGAGAAGGGGAAGATCAGGTTCGAGCCGGTGGCGTAGCCGAAGTAGAGCTTGGGCACCGATAGCGTGATGTCGCTTTCCACGTAGCCCAGGGCGCCCTTCGCATAAAGCTCGGTGGTGTTGATGAAGGAGCGATGCGTCTGCACCACACCTTTGGGCCGTCCGGTGGTCCCGCCGGAGAAGAGCCAGATCGCGGCGTCGTCCCGGTGCGTCCGGAAGTTCTCGAAGGAGTCGCTCGCGCCCTTGAGGCGCTCTTCAAATTCCCCGGTTCCCGTGACCAGAACCTCGCGCAGCGTCTGCTGCGCCGCACCAGCCTCGCGGAACAGCGGGGCGGAGCCGGCCTCGGTGACGACCACCTTCGCCCGTGTGTATTCGAGGAAGTACTCGATCTCGTCCTTCTTGAGGCCGGGGTTCGCCATGACCACGGCGGCGCCTAGCTTCAGTGTGGCGAAGAACGTGGCCACCCAGTCAAGGCCGTCGCTCAAGGCGATGAGGACGCGCTGTTCCGGTTCGACCCCGGCGGAACGAAGGACCGCGGCGAATCGGTTGGCCCGCCGTTGAACGTCGGCGTAGGTAAATTCGCCCGCGTCGGTGACGAGGGCACGCCGGGCGCCCCGGCCCTCGCGGATCCGCGCGTCCAGGCAATAATCGGCGAGATTGACGAACTCTGGAATGTTCGGGGTCAAGGGTGGGGCGTTCTCCGTTTTCGCTTGGACGCCTGCGAGAATAGTGGGGTCAGGAAAAGGGGTCAATGAAATATCTGGCTGAGATGACGTTTGGGGAAGTCGAGGCGGTCGCGAAGGACGCGGTTGCCATTCTTCCGGTGGGCGCCATCGAAGCGCATGGCCCGCATCTGCCGCTTCTCACCGACGTGATCATCGCGCGGGGCATGTCCGCGGCCGGAGCCAAAGTCATGGAGGCGCGCGGCATCGCCCACGTGGTGGTGGCTCCACCGCTCCAACTCACTGCCGCCGGTTTCGCGGCCGGTTTCGCGGGCACCCTCTCGCTCAAGCCTGAGACCGTCACCGCCATCCTCGTCGAGGCGGTGCTGAGCCTGCATCGGGCCGGCTTCGCGCGGTTCGTTCTCGCCAACGCCCACCTCGATCCCGCGCACATCGCTTCACTGCACGAGGGAGTGCGGATCTGCCGCGAAACCCACGGCATCGCGGTCGCGTATCCCGACATCACCCGCAAACCGTGGGCGCTTCGGCTCAGCCCCGAGTTCAAGAGCGGAGCCTGTCATGCCGGTCAGTTCGAGACATCCATTGTGATGGCCGAACGTCCCGATCTCGTCCGCGAGTCCATCCGCGTGACCCTTGAGCCGAACCCCGTGTCCCTTTCCCAGGCGATTCGCGAGGGAAAGAAGACGTTCGAAGAGGCGGGCGGCCCGGCCGCGTACTTCGGTTCTCCCCAGGGCGCTTCCGCCGAGGAGGGGCGCGAGACGCTCGCGACACTCGGGGGCATCCTCGCGGATGCCCTGGACGGGGAGGGAGCGAAGTCATGAAGTTTGACGGCAAAGTGGCTCTGGTCACGGGCGGTGGCCGCGGCATCGGCGCGGAGATCGCGCGGAGTCTGGCGCGTGACGGTGCTTCCGTGGCAGTGAGTGCGCGCACCGAATCCGAAGTGCGCAAGGTGGTGGAAGAGATCACGGCGGCGGGGGGCCGTGCTCAGTACTTCATCGCCGATCTTTCTCAGGCGGACCAGGCGGCTCCGCTCGTGAGCAAGGTGCAGAAGGCACTCGGCCCGATCGACTTCCTCATCAACAATGCCGGCATCGCGGGCTCGGCGCCGGTGGTGAAGCAGACCCTCGAGGAGTGGAACCGCATCTTCGCGGTCAACGTCACCGCGACGTTCCTCTGCACCCAGGCGGCCCTTCCCAAGATGATCGAGCGAGGTTCGGGACGCATCGTGAACATCGCCTCGGTAGCCGCCCGTTTCGGCGCCCGTTACATCGCCGCCTACGCCGCTTCGAAACACGCGGTGCTCGGCTTCACCCGCTGTGTCGCCGCGGAGGTGGCGGCGAACGGCATCACCGCGAACGCGGTGTGCCCCGGTTTCGTCGATACCGAGATGGTCTCGAGCAGCGTCACGAGGATCGTGGAGAAAACCGGCCTCTCTTCCGACCAGGCCCTCGACACCATCAAGGGACAGTCGCCGCAGAAACGCCTGCTGACCACACCCGAAGTCGCCGCGATGGTGACGCTGCTGTGTTCCGAGGAGGGCCGCGGCATCAACGGTCAGGCGCTGGTGATGGACGGAGGCGGCCTGCTCGCATGAGTGTCGACCCCATCAATCCTGTGGATCTCGGCCCCGCGTCCGGCTTTTCGCACGGACAACTCGGCCGCGAAGGAGGCCGTGTGCTTTTTGTCGCCGGGCAGATCGGCGTGGTGGACAGTCCCACACCGGTCGTGGCGAACGAAGCGTCAATGGTCGCCCAGTTCGGAGAGGCCCTGCGCCGCTTGCTGCGCGTGGTCGAGGATGCGAAGGGCGGCCCGGACGACATCGGCCGCATGACCGTCTTCGTCACCGACATGGATTTGTATCGCCGAAGCCGAAAAGCACTCGGCGCCGTCTGGAAGGCCCGGATGCATCCGCACTATCCGGCCATGGCGCTCGTCGAGGTGAAGTCACTCGTGGATCCCCAGGCTCTCGTCGAGATCGAGGCGACCGCGGTCATCGGAGGAAAGTAGCGTGGCCATCGAACCGAAGTCGTTCCTCTATGAACTCGACAGCGCGACCGGCGTTGCCACGATCACCCTCAATCGGCCGGATCGGCTGAACGCCCTGACCTTCGAGATCTACCGCGAACTGGCCGCGACGTTCCGCGCCCTCGACACCGAGCCGGGAGTGCGCGCGGTCATACTCACCGGCCGCGGCCGGGCCTTCTGCTCGGGCGGCGATGTCGAGGACATCATCGGCGCGCTTCTTGGCCGACCGATCGATCAGCTCCTCGCCTTCACCCGAGTCACCTGCGAACTCATTCTCTCGATCCGGGAATGCCGGCGTCCTGTGATCGCGGCGCTCAACGGGACCGTGGCGGGCGCGGGAGCGGTCATGGCGGCCGCGTGTGACTTTCGCGTCGCTTCGAACACCGCGAAGATCGCCTTCCTCTTTACGAAGGTCGGGCTCACGGGTGCGGACATGGGCGCGGGTTGGCTCCTGCCGCGTCTGGTGGGCGAGGCGCACGCGCGCAGGCTCCTGATGCTCGGCGATTTCATCAGCGCCGCCGAGGCGCACTCGATGGGCCTCTACACCAGCGTCCATGAGCCCGAAGCCGCCGCGGCCGAAGCCAAGGCTCTCGCACTTCGGCTTGCCAAAGGCCCGTCGTTCGCGCTCGGCGTCACCAAGCAGGCGCTCAATCGCGAGGCCTCGCTCGACCTTCGCACCGCGCTCGACAACGAAGCCGAACTGCAGGCGATCTGCATGCAGAGCCCGAACTTCGCCGAGGCGCACAACGCCTTCATGGCGAAGCGGGAGCCGAAGTTCGAATGACCGTCGACCTGCACCCGATCCGCGCGTTTCTCGACGATGCGCACACTGCGCTGCTCAAGAAGGCGCAGGAGTTCACCCGCGATGTCCTCGCGAAGCGACAGCATGCGGAGACCGATGTCGAAGCCCGTGCCGAGGCTCGCGTTCTCCTCAAGTTGATGGGCGACGCTGGTCTCTTCGAGCCCATCCGCGCCCGCGACTACCGCGGTTGTTGTCTGCTCCGCGAGGAACTCGCCTTCCACTCGCCCCTCGCCGACGCGGTCTTCGCGCTGCAGGCCCTCGGGGCCACGCCGCTGCTCCTCGGCGGGGATGGGCCGCAAACGGCCTTCGCGGCCAAGGCCATCGCCGGCGAAGCGATGGGCGGTTTCGCGATGACCGAGCCGGAGGCGGGATCGGACGCCCACGCCATCTCCTGCGAGGCGCGACGTGACGGTGAGGGTTACATCGTCAATGGAACGAAGACACTCATTTCGAACGGCGGCCTGGCCGACTTCTACATCGTCTTCGCCAGCCTCGACCGCGCGCGCCCGAAGTCCATCACCGCTTTCCTGGTCGAGGCCACGAATCCCGGCGTGGAGTTCGCCCGGCCTCTGGTCATGTCGGCGCCGCACCCTCTGGGTGAGATGGCGTTTCGCGACTGCCGCGTGAATGAGTCCGCGCGAATCGGCAAGGAGGGTGAGGGTTTGAAACTCGCTCTTTCCACCCTTGACCGACTGCGCGCCACCGTGGGCGCGGCCGCGTGCGGTATGGCCGCGCGGGCTCTCGACGAAGCGATCTCTCACGCGCAGACCCGGCATCAGTTCGGCAAACCCCTCGCCGATCTCCAGCTCATCCAGGACAAGATCGCGCGCATGGCGATCAGGCTCCGCGCCTCCCGCCTGCTCGTCTACGAGGCCGCGTGGGAGAAGGACAAGGGGGCCGAGCGCGTGACCCTGGAGTCGGGGATGGCGAAAGCCTTCGCGACGGAAAACGCGCAGACGATCATCGACGATGCCGTGCAAATTCTCGGGGGGCGAGGCGTCTTGAAGGAGTCGATGGTGGATCTCCTCTACCGCTCGGTGCGGTCGCTTCGCATCTACGAGGGCACGACCGAGATCCAGCATCTCCTCATCGCCGCCCAGTTGCTGCGACCCCGCTCATGAGGATTGTCTGTGCGGGCGCCGGCCCTTCTGCCCTGTACCTCGCGATCCTTCTCAAGAAGCGATCCCTCTCCCACGAGATCACGCTCTTCGAGCGGCATCAGCCCGGCGACTCCTTCGGTTTCGGCGTCGTGTTCTCCGACGCGACCATGGACAATCTGGCGAACGCGGATCCCGCGACCATCGACAAGCTCAAAGAGAGCTTCCATCACTGGGACGACATCGATGTCCACTACCGCGGCCAGCTTCTCCGGTCGACCGGCCATGGTTTCAGCGGTATTGCGCGGGCCGCTCTTCTGCGCATTCTCCGCGACGAGGCGCTCAAGCTCGGCGTCGAGATACGCAACGGAGTCGAGATCAAATCGCGCAGGGATCTGCCTCCCGCCGACCTGATCGTGGCCGCGGATGGAGTCGCGAGTTTCCTGCGAACCGAGGCCGCCGGCCGGTTCGGAACCCGGATCGACGAGCGGAAGAACCGCTTCGTGTGGCTTGGGACAACGCGACGTTTCCCCGCCTTTACCTTCTACTTCAAGACCAACGAACACGGCTTGTTCCGCGTCCACGCCTACCAGTACGAAACGAATCCCAGGGGCGATGGCCCGTGCTCGACCTTCATCGTCGAGGCGACGGACGAGACGTTCCGCCGCGCGGGCCTCTCAGAGATGGACGAGGCCGCGACCGTGACGTACTGCGAAGCGCTCTTCCGTGAGGAACTCGAAGGCAGCAAGCTCATCCCCAATCGTTCGATCTGGCGCCGGTTCCCGACCATCGTAAACGAGCGTTGGTCGGACGGCTCGATGGTCCTCATCGGCGACGCGGCCCACACCGCGCACTTCTCGGTCGGTTCGGGCACCAAGCTCGCGATGGAGGACTCGATCGCCCTGGCTGCGGCGCTTTCCGAAGAACCGACGATCCCCGACGCGTTGGCGCGCTATGAACGCGACCGACGCGGTCCGGTGGAGAGCCTCCAGCGCGCGGCGCAGGCGAGCCTCGAATGGTTCGAAGACACCGAGCGCTACATGAACACGCCGGGCATTCAGTTCGGCTTCAACCTCGTCACTCGCAGTTTGCGCATCACCCACGAGGATCTCCGGAAGCGCGACCCCGCTTATGTGGCGGAGATCGATTCCTGGTTCGTGGGCCAGGCCGAGGAGCAGGCGGGTGTGATCGCTCCCCATCTCGAACTCGTGGAGCGTTCGCAAACCGGCCCCGCCCGCGGTGTCGCCCCGCCCTTCCTCGCCCCTTTCAAAATGCGCGAGCTGCTTCTCGAGAATCGCATCGTCGTCTCCGCGATGTGTCAGTACTCCGCCGAAGACGGGGTTCCCGACGATTGGCATCTCGTCCATCTCGGCAGCCGGGCCATGGGCGGCGCCGGCCTCGTGATGGCGGAGATGACGGATGTGTCGCCCGAAGGCCGGATCACCCTCGGCTGCACCGGGCTCTACGACGACAAACACGCCCGTGCCTGGAAGAAGATCGTGGATTTCGTCCACAAACACACCCGCGCGAAGATCGGGATTCAGCTCGGCCACGCCGGCCGCAAGGGCGCCTCCACACGAGAGTGGGAAGGCGACGAAGCCCTGCCGGACGCCCAGTCGTGGGAACTCGTCGCGCCATCGCCAATCCCCTGGTCCAAGGGGAAGCGCACGCCGCGCGAGATGACGGCCGAGGACATGGCCGACGTCAAGGGACACTTCGCGCAGGCGGCGAGGCGCGCCCGCAAGGCGGGCTTCGACATCCTCGAACTTCACTGCGCGCACGGATATCTCCTCGCGAGTTTCCTGTCGCCTCTGACCAACCACCGGACTGACGCCTACGGCGGATCTCTCGAAAACCGGTTGCGTTATCCCCTCGAGGTCTTCGATGCGATCCGTGGCGCGTGGCCGGCGGAGCGCCCGATCAGCGTCCGCATCTCCGCGACGGACTGGGTGGATGGGGGAATCGACGGCGCCGAGGCGGTGAAGATCGCGCAGGCCTTCAAAGACCACGGCTGCGATCTCATCGACGTGTCCGCCGGGCAGACCGTGCCCGAGCAGCGCCCTCGCTACGGCCGGCTGTTTCAGACCCCGTTTTCAGATCGCATTCGACACGAGGCCGGTATCGCCACCATGGCGGTGGGCGCGATCTCGTCCTTCGCCGACGCCAACACCATCCTTGCCGCGGGCCGGGCTGACCTCGTGGCCCTTGCCCGCGCGCACCTTTACGATCCCTACTGGACCAGGCACGCGGCCTACGACTTCGGGGTTCGTCTCCCCTGGCCGGATCCTTACTCGTCGATCAACCGCTACAACCACCGCCCGCGCTGACGCGGCGGCAGCCCCTCATACCTTCGGGTCGGGGGGGGCGCTCTGCGTCGGTGGGGCATCGCTGATGAGATGAACGGTCTGAGTCGGGAATGCGAAGCTTGAGCCCGCGTGCTCGACGATCTCGAGGATCTGAAGGAGGATCTCCTCCCGGATTGCCTGGAACTCGCCCCAGTCCGGAGTCTCGAACCATGCCATGACTCCGATATTCAGTGAAGAGACGCCGAATTCCTGGAAGCGAACCGACACCGCATCGGGCCAGATCTTCGGATGCGCGCGCAGCAGACTCTCGATCTCCTGAAGAATCTGGCGCGCCTGGGCGGGCTTCGTTGAGTACACGAGGCCGACCGTGCAGGCGAGTCGCATGCGCTCTCGCGCCGTGTAGTTCTCGATGCGCATGTCGGCGACACGGCCGTTGGGAATGGTGATGAGCGTTCGGTCGAGCGTCCGGAATCGCGTGGAGCGCAACCCCACGTTCTCGACGTGCCCGACGAAGTCGTCGACTTTCACAAACTCGCCCACGTCGAAGGGCCGGTCGAGGGCGAGGGACAACGAACCAAAGAGATTCTCGCCCGTTTTCTGGGCGGCAAGCGCCAGGGCGAGGCCGCCGATGCCAAGGCCCGCGAGCAGGCCCGACACCGGGTAGCCCAGTTCGGATAGAGCGGCGATGAGGCCGAGGGCAGCGACGCCCACCTTTGCGAGACCCGTGCCCAGGGACACCAGCGACTTCGCCGACGCGGCCTGACTCCACGAAGACGAGTGCAGAGCGGTAACGCCGACATCGATCGACCGCCAGAGCGCCCAGAACAATGCGAGGAGCGCGATGGCGCGCAACACGCTGGCCACGAAGAGACGGCCGGGCTCGAAGAGGTCGAGGAAGGGTACGAGCGCCCAGGCCACGGCCACGCCAAGCAGCAGGGTGAGCGGAGGCGTCGCCCGTTCGAGAAGCGCGTCATCCCAGGGGGTCTTCGTTTTCGCAAAGATGCGGCGGAGGAAGTACCGCACGGGAACGGCCAGAAGTCGTCCGCCGAGCACCGACAGCCCCGCGAGGAGGAGGACCGCGATCCACTGCCACCAGAGCATGTCCTTGGGCCCCCTGCGGAGCAGGAACTCCGGCGCATTCTCGCGGATCCAGCGGTCAGAAAGACCCGCGTACCAGAGGTCGATGCGGCTGACCGTGCCGTTCGAGAACACCCATCGGGCCTCGGGCACGCCTTCGAGTCGCACGATGCGGACGGGCTCCTGACTCGGGAGCCGGCCAACTTCATCCATCCCTGGCGGCAGGCCGTCCCGTTCGTCGCCCGCCGACCGCGGTGAGAGGCGCTCGAGGTCCACCCACATGTGCCGGTCCAGCACGGCCCTCAGATACCGCGCGAGTTCCGCGGATCGAGGGCGTTGACTATCGGATACCGCGAGGAAGGCGCTGGCCTGATCGTACTGGCGTGAGCGGGTCAGTTCCAGGAATCGCGTAATCGAGGCGCGCGGGGAATCGGGGTCGACCGATGCCACGCCCGCCGGGGCGGGGGATGCCACGGGGACGGCGGGCGCGCTGGCCGATTCTTGCGCGGGCGTCGAAACGGGCGCGACCAGGAAGAGAAGGATGAGGACCGGGCGGATCCGGGGTCTGGTGAAGCCGATCATGCAGGCGAGGCTAGCCCATCGGGACGCCGGCCAGGCGCGCCGCCTTCTGCGCGCTCGCGACCGAGGAATCGATGGCCCACTCCCATGCGGCAAGATTCTCGCCTTCGAGCGAGCTCATGAAGTCCGACCGGCGCACCTCCTCGTACCAGCCGAGTTCCGCAGCGTAGGCAGGAGCCTCTTCGACCGCCCCGTCCCGGTGGGCCAGTTCGTGGCGCATGGCGCCCCCCAGGCTCAACCATGCGAATGCCGTTTGCGCCGCCCGAGGCGCCGTCGCGGGAGCGCCTCGCGGGTAGAGGTGAGCGAGCGGATCGAGAAGCGCGACCCGCCGGATGTAGATCCGTCGAACCAGGCCGAGCGCTTCGACGTAGGCGGCCCATCGATCCGGCCCGAGGCCGGGCGCCACCCAGAGCTCCTTCTCCACCCTGAGCGACTCCAGCCGCTCCGCGAACCCTGTTTGTCCCATCAGCGTGAGCTGCTGTTGGAGGCGCCGGAATGCGGCAAGATCGTCGGGCCGGCTCTCGTCCAGCGGCAGACCGCGAGATCCGACTGCGGCATCGCATTTGGCTTCGGCGATACGCAATACGCCGAAGTACGTGGCGACGACTAGCGTCACCGCTCCGATCAGCTGGTCGCGCGTTCGCATGGAGCGCGATACGTTCAGCCGCCGATGATCCCGAGAGGCGGACGGTTCTTCCAACCGCCCCGGGTGAAGTCGGGCACGTCGATCGCGCGCGACCGCGACGCCACGGACTTCGCGGTGAGTTCCACCATGCAGCTCCACGACGCGGCGTCGTAGACATCGAAGTCCGGAGGCTGGCCCTGCTGGAGGCACTCGATCAGGCGCAGGTCCTCCAGGAAGTCCATGCCGCCGTGGCCGTGTTTCGCGTTCACCACGCGGTCGGCCTTCCACAGGGGGTGCTCCCACTGCGCGGCGAAATCGGTGAGGGGCTTGTAGCGATGGGAGGGCTCCTGACCATCGAAGTAAAAGCGCGGCGGGAATCCCATGTAGATGCCCTTGCTTCCCTGGAACACGTTGTACCGCGCGTACGGCCGCGGCAGGTTCGTGTCGTGCACCATGTAGATGGTTTTGCCGAGCTTCGTCCGGATCAGGCTGGTGTGGACGTCGCCGAGGACATAGCGCTCCTTGCGCCGCGGGTCGTCTGCCGCGAGGTGCTCTCGCTGAAAATCCTGGAGGCCGCGCGAATTGCCGGCCATCGCGACGAGGTAGTCGAACTGATCGCCGCGGTTCACTCCCATGGCCTGAGCGGCCGGGCCGAGGCCGTGGGTCGGGTAGAGGTTGGCATTCAGGCGCGTCGCGTGAGCCCGACGCCACAGGCCTTCGTCCTTCGTTTCGAACTTGATCGCGCGCAGGTCGTGCTGGTAGCCGATCTCCGCGTGCATGGCCTCGCCGAAAAGACCCTTGCGAACCATGTGCAGGACCATCATCTCGGGACGGTCGTAGCAGCAGTTCTCCATCATGACGCAGTGCTTCTTCTGCTTCTCCGCGGTCTCGACCAGTTTCCAGCAGTCTTCCACGGTCTGGGCTGCCGGAACCTCGGTGGCTCCGTGTTTTCCGTTCTTCATCGCGGCGAGCATCACCGGGACGTGCCACTCCCATGGGGTTGCCGTGAAGACGAGGTCGAGATCCTCCTCGGCGCACAGACGTTCGAAGTCGCGCGGGCCGTTGGTGAAGCTCTTCGGCTCGGGTTGACCGGCGTCTTTGGCCAGCTTCTGCGCGCGCGCCGTCTTCTCGGGGGCGATGTCGCACACCGCGCGAAGTTCGACCCCATCGATGGCGAGGAGGTTTTTGAGGTGTTCCGTGCCTTGAAGCCCGCATCCCACGAATCCCACGCGAACCCTCGGGATCGGCGCGCTGCGGAAAAGAAGAGCGTCGTCGGCCATGACCGCGGCCGCCGACGCGTCGAGTGCCTGGCTCAGCGTCGCGGCGGCTGCTCCAACCGCACTGCCTTCGATGAAGCGCCTTCGGGAGATCTCGTCCTGGGTCATAGGTCGAACACTCTTTCGAATCGCCGCAACACCGCGCGCATGCCAAGGCCCGCGGCGAAGGCCAGCACACCGAACGCGAGGGCCGGTCCCGGGCGACCGTAGAGCAGCTCGCCGACCCCGAAGAGCAGCGAGTACACGAGGACGCAGCCCGCGATGGCGCCCTGGAGCGAGTCGCCGAAGTGCGTCTTTTCGGGGCTGGTGATTCCAAGACGGGTTCGCGCTTCGCGCCACAGGCCTCCGCCGACGCCGGTCTTCTCGATGAACCGCCGAAGGGTGGCGTCATCCGATGGGGCAAAGGCGTAGGTGGCGATCACCGCAGCAAATGTGGTGAGGGCGACGGTGATCACGAGTTTGAGCGAACCCGAGAACGCGGCCGTTGCGGCGCTGTATCGGAAGAAGATGGCGACCACGAGGGATACCGCCATACCGACGATCTCGGTCCAGGGATTCACGCGCCACCAGAACCAGCGCAGCAGGTAGATGGCCCCGGTGCCCGCCCCGACCGACACCAGCATGTTGAACGCCTCGGACGCACTGCCCAGCGTGAGCATGAACGCGCCCGCCGCGATGGCCATGAGGGCGGAGGAGGCCCGGCCGAGAAACACGAGCTTCTTTTCTTCGGCGTGTGGATTCATGAAACGGACATACACGTCGTTCACGATGTACGACGCGCCCCAGTTCATGTGGGTCGACATGGTGGAGAGGTAGGCCGCGAGCAGCGCCGCGACGACGAGACCCTTGAAGCCGGAGGGAAGGCCGAGGAGCATGGCGGGATAGGCGAGGTCGTGGCCGATGAGCGCAGGGTCGACGTGGGGAAGGGCGGCGCGCAGCGAGTCGAGGGTGGGGAAGACCTTCATCGAGGCGAGCGCCACCAGGATCCAGGGCCAGGGGCGCAGGGCGTAGTGCGCGATGTTGAACCACAACGTGCCCTGAAGTGCGTCCTTGGGTGAACGCGCCGCCAGCATCCGCTGGGCGATGTAGCTGCCGCCGCCCGGTTCGGCGCCTGGGTACCACGTCGACCACCACTGAATGAGAAAAGGAACGACCAGCAGCGACATCAAGGCGTCGGTGTTGGAGAAACTCGGCAGCAGGGACAGAGTCTGGGGATCCGTGGTCGCGACGAGGTTCTGGAGCCCGCCCACCTCCGGCCGTGCGAGCGCAAAGTAGGCGGCGCCGGTCACACCGATCATGGCCAGTGAGAACTGGATCGCGTCGGAAACGAGGACGCCGGAGAGGCCCGCCGGCGATCCGAAGACGAGCGACATCGCGATGCACGCGATCACCGCGTCCACGCGCGAAAGGCCCAGCATGACCGAAGCCATCTTGACGCCCGCGAGCGTCACCGAGGCCATCACCAGGATGTTGAAGAAGACGCCGAGGTAGACGGCTCGGAAGCCGCGGAGGAACGCGGCGGGCTTCCCCGCGTAACGCAGTTCGTAGAACTCGAGGTCGGTCAGGAAGCCGGCCCGCCGCCACAGGGGCGCGTAGAAGAAGACCGTGACCATGCCGGTAACGAGGAACGCCCACCAGGCCCAGTTTCCGGCGACGCCCCCGGTGCGCACGAGGTCGGTCACGAGGTTGGGCGTGTCGGTGCTGAAGGTGGTCGCCACCATCGACGTGCCGATGAGCCACCACGGCGCGCTGCGGCCGGAGGCGAAGAACTCGTCCTTACCCTTGCCCGCCCGCTTCGCGAGCAACAACGTGGGAACCGCCGCGAGGGCGATGCTCAGGATCACGATGATGATGTCGAGTGTGGTCATTGGGTTCAGGCGACCATACAGCAGCGAAGGACCGGCGTCAGGCGGTTACCACGCCGAGTACTGCCGGGCCGCGGGCACGCTCACGAAGGTGTCGTCCTGGGCGATCCACGCGGTGAGGCGTCCGCCCCACACGCAGCCACTGTCAAGGCCTCGAAGGCCGGGACGCTTCACCAGGCCGGGCCGGGCCCAGTGTCCGAAGACGATCGTCTCCTCGAACCGGCCCGCGAGGATCTCGTGCCACGGCCGATAGCCGGGCACGCGCGGAGGGTCCGTTTCGGGAACCGGCGTCTCGCCCTTCTCGTTACACCAGCGGATTCGCGTGGCGACATCGATGTGAGGATGCCGGACCTCCGGGTCGAGTCCCGAGAGTTCGGCGACCGGGTCCTTCCATGCAGGACTCAGGCCCGCGTGAACCAGAAGGATCCCCGGCCAGGCCTTGATGAACGCCTTCTCGCGCAGCCAGGCCAGCAACTCGTCGCAATCGGGCGCTTCAAGGACCTGTGTCAAGGTGTCGGTGGGCTTGAGGGTGCGTTCTCCCCGACGCGCTGCGAGCAGGTGCAGATCGTGATTTCCGAGGACGCCTCCGGCACCCAGGGACTTCAGGAGGCGGAGCGTGCCGAGGGAGTCGGGACCGCGATTGACGAAATCGCCCACCGGCTCCAGGGTGTCTCGCGAGGGATCGAACTTCAAGACCTCGAGCAGCCGCTCGAGTTCTTCCCGGCACCCCTGGATGTCCCCTACGAAGATCTGCCTGCCGGGCAAGGGCTCCACTCAACGCCTCGTGGAACGAAGGCTGCGGCCTTTGGCTTCGTACATCATCTGATCCGCGCGGGACAGCACGCGGGACACATCCTCGCCGGGCATGCGAACCGCGACTCCGAAGTTGAAGGCGGCCGGACTGTCTCGCTGCGCGGCCTCGATCACCCGATCGGCCACGGCGCGGCCTTCGTCCTCCACGAGCGTCCGGACGAAGAGCGCGAACTCGTCGCCCCCGAGCCGCACCAATATGTCCTCGCTTCGGTGCAGTCGAAGGAGGAAGTGCGCGAACGCCACAAGAACGCGGTCACCCTCGGCGTGGCCGTAGGTGTCGTTGATGGCCTTGAACCCCGTAAGGTCGAAAAGGAGGCATGCCCAGTGGGCGCCGTCCGCCTCGAGTTCGGCCCGGCGTTTCTCGATGTAACGGCGGTTGAAACAGCCGGTCAGGGGATCGCGGACACTCATCTCCTCGAGACGAGCCTCCATCTCCTTGCGCGCCGTGATGTCGCGGACCAGAGTGCGGATGCGACAAGGGCGTCCCTCCGTGTCCATGACGAACGTGCTGTGGACCTCGGCGGGAAAAACGGTTCCGTCGCGCCGCTGCATGTTGAATTCGCGCAGATCCTGGTTCCGGCTGCGCACGTAGCGACCGCCGCCCTCCTTGAACCCCTGTTCGATCCGCTGCCGCGTTTCGACCTGGGCGCGCTGGTAGTCGCCGTCGGCGAAGATGTCCTTCGCAGTCAGGTTCAAGACGTCCTCGGGCGTGCAGCGAAAGACCTGGCAGGCGAGGCGGTTCATGAAGAGCACGCGCTCGGTCGCGAGGTCGCCTTCGAGCAGGGCATCCGGAAAATCCAGGCGCAGATCTTCGATCTCCTGCCGCGCGGCGGCGAGTTCGGCTTTCAGGGCTTCCATCTCGTTCGTCACGGGCGATCCTGAGGTTTGGCCGAGTATAGGCGGCGCGGCGCGCCGGCCCGGCGGATAATGGGCGTACCGATGGCCATAGCTCTCTCCGTGAATCTGAACAAGGTGGCGCTGCTCCGCAACTCTCGCGGCGGCTCCAATCCCTCGCCCCGCGTCGCCGCGAACGCGTGTCTCGACGCCGGGGCGTCCGGGATCACGCTGCACTGGCGTCACGACAATCGACACACCCGCGAATCGGACGTGCGCGACCTGAGGGCTCTGTGCGCCGAGCGGCGTGTGGAGTTCAACCTCGAGGGCGACCTGCGCGAGGAGTTGATCGCTCTCGCCTGCGAAATCCGCGTCGATCAGTGCACCCTTGTGCCCGTGACCCCAGGCGAGATCACAAGCGATCACGGTTTCGCTCTGCCGCGCGAATCGGCGGCGATCATGCCGACGATCGCGAGACTCAATGACCGCGGGATCCGGACATCGATCTTCGTGGACGCCAATGCTTCGATGATGGAAGAAGCGGCGAAGACGGGATCCCGTCGGATCGAGATCTACACCGGCCCCTACGCTGAAGCCCACGCCACCCCAACCGGCGAGGCGGAATTCGTACGGGTGCGAGACACCGCCCGCGCCGCCAAGGCACTCGGCATGGGCATAAACGCCGGCCACGACCTCGATCTGCGCAACCTCCCGCGCCTCGCGCGTGAGGTGCCCGAAATCAACGAGGCGTCGATCGGCCACGCCATCATCGCGGACGCCCTGTACCTCGGCCTCGCCGAAACCATCCGCCGCTACGTCAAAGCCTGTCGCGGGGAGAACGTGGAAGCCCCGACGACCCACTGATCCCCAAGCCGGTTGGACCTCTCGTCATTGCGAGGGCGCAACGCAGGGATTTCGCCCGAAGCAACCCCGTCCCCCCACTATCTCCCCTCCGGAATCAACGCCAACAACTCTTCAAGTTCCTTCGGCACATCCTTCGAGAGGATCTCCGGCTCGCCTTCGGTGATGAGGACGGTGTCTTCGATCCGGATGTGGATCCGCTTGTCCTTGATCTCGATGATCGGCTCAACCGCGATCACCATTCCGGGCCGAAACGGCTCGTTCGGATCGCCGACATCGTGGACCGACAGGCCGACGAAGTGGCCGGCGGATCCGGGGCGCTGATCGCCAAAGCCCCACTTCTCGAAGATCTTCCGGCAGATCTCTCGCGTCTGCGCGCGCGTGGCGCCCGGGCGCATGGCCGCGATGATCGCTTTCTGAGCCTCGAGATCGGCACGATAGGCGCG
Organism: uncultured Acidobacteriota bacterium; assembly: GCA_964396875.1. Classification (GTDB taxonomy): domain Bacteria; phylum Acidobacteriota; class Vicinamibacteria; order Fen-336; family JAGNNV01; genus JAGNNV01. The sequence goes on from CAYNHK010000032.1 coordinate 25,497, forward strand.
CTCCTGAAGTTCGTCGAACTTACCCGACACCGGCCAGGTCCGCGTGATGTCCATCGTCTGATAGCCAAGCGACGCGCCGTAGTCCATGACGATGAGGTCGCCGTTCTCGAGGACACGGTCGTTCCTGTTGTAGTGCCAGGTGTTCACGTTCGGACCCGAGCCGACGATCGCCGGGTAGGCGTCCATCTCGGCCCCGCCCTTCGCGAACACGTAGCGCGCTTCCGCCTCGAGTTCGTATTCATAGCGGCCAGCCTTCGTAAGAGTGATCGCGCGCTTGATGCCCTCGGCCGAGAGCTTCCCGTTGCGGCGCAGGATCTCGATCTCCCGTGGCGTCTTGATGACGCGCAGGCCGTCCATGGTGGGTGAGATGTCCTTGAGATCGAAATGTGGATACCGTCGCCTCAGCTCGTCGATCCGCCAGGCATCCTCAGTCGGCTGGGTGCCGAAACTCGAACTCATCCGCCGGCCGGCGTGGAGGGCCTTGTCGCCACGGCTCATGTCGACCTCGTCGCGTTCGGACAGCCGGACATGGAGGGTCTGCGGCCCGGCATTCCGTCGCCGTGCGAGGAACTCCTCGAGATAGGGGAGGGGATGGATCGCCGCGAAGCCGTGGGTCTTCGCCGCATCCTTGTCCTCGAGCCAGTTCGGTCCGTCCACTTCGATCTGCCGCGGCGGTTGCTTCGGCAGGAAGAGAAACGCCTCCTTCCGTGTGGTGTCGAGATAGAGGATGCCGGACAGATCCTCGTTCCCCGTCAGGTAGAAGAAATCGTTGTCCTGTCGGAACCGAAGGCCGGGCTGAGGCATTGTCGCCGCGAACATCAGCGCCGCGGATCCGGGAGGCAGAGCGGCCATCAGCTTCGCGCGACGGGCCACGAACTCCTCGGGCGGATACGTCGCCCGCTGCGCGAGAGCGCTCGAAGCGGTGCTCAGCAGCATGGCGACAGAAAGCGCCCGCGCGCGTCGTGGGGACAAGAGGTTCATGCGCATCTCCTTGATGGAGTGGCATCATCGCCGAAATTCACCGCACTGTCGCGGCTACGCGTCTGGCGCGGTGGCGGCTCGGAGAGCGCGAGTTTGTCGGAGGACTTCGCGGGCCGCTTCGAGCGTCTCGGCGGAGACGCCTCGGGCATCACCCGTCGGGGTCTCGGCCGAAGGTGCCCGGTCCGGATCGCCCAGGCCGGCCTCGCGGAAGGCCTTCAGTCGGGCCAGGATCAGGTCGCGGATCTCTTCCGCATTCTCCACGCTGTGGAAGACGCCGGTGTGCAGCGGCTGGCCTTCCTCCTCACCGTGATCGCCCCCGCCGGCTGAGCGGACGCGCACGTCGGCGAGGCCGAGAAAGCGCTGAACGGGCCCCTGCTTCACTTCAACCTGCTGGAGATTCGCGAAGCTCATCGTCGATTCGGAAAGAGACAGGACGCCGGTCCGGATGCGCAGGCTCCGATCGGTCACGATGTACCAATGCTGCTCGAACTCCAGCTTCACGAGCGCGTAGGTAAACGGAAGGGACAGGAGGAACGTGGCGATGGCGAAGAACTCGAGGAGGAGCAGGAATGGCACGACCCAATTCCTGAAGAAGGTCATCCCCTGAGGCGGTATACGGGACACCATCCGGGACGTTATTCGACGCCAGGCCTCGTCTCCGGAACGGCGACCACGGTTCCGGCCCGAGGCGGTGGGCGTGGGCGAGGGTGACGCTTCGATCGCGGAGGTCACGCTGTCCGATGCGTCGGCGCCGGCTGTGGCGCCCACCGGGCTCGGGCTCAGGGTGGGGGAGGGTGACGCGGCGACCGCCGGACGCGGCGGGGCGATTCGGTTGACGCCTTCGACCACACCCGCGACGAAACCGACGGAGAACACGAGCCCCATCGCCGCCCCGACCTGGGTGGCTCCCCAGCGGAGCAGGCGGACGTAGTAGTAGTTCCGTCCCGCGCGGAACGTGCGAACCGAGCCGGTCGCGCCGATCGGGGGTTTCGGTTCGGGCGACACCTTGGCCCACCGCAGGGCGGTGGCGTTCGCTCGGTCAATCATCGGCCGGCTTCTCCCGCGACAGGCCCGGCGTCGCGGGTGGGTTGGCCGGCGGTGTGGCCTCTGTCCGCCTGGCGAGAACGGCTTCGCGAGTCAGTTGCAGTTCGCGCGCGACCTCGCGCAATGTCTGGGCCAGTTCCGCGTCGCTCGCTCTCGCCGCGGCCGAAGCCGCAGTCGACGCTGCGGAAGACTCCGCCGGATCCGAAACGCCGCGCATCTTGGAGTAGAGGAAGTCACGCACCTCCTCGTACTCCTTGAGCCCTTCGATGGTCATCTCCGCGCCCGCGCTGCCGCTCGCGGTCTGCACCAGGATTCGACTCAACCCGAGCCATCGCTCGACCAGGTTGGAGCGGAGGTGGATGTCCTGGATGCGCGCGTGGTTCAGGATGATCTCGCGACGGAAGAGGCGTCCCCATTTCATCGAAACACCCTCCTGCGTGAAGGTGTACCGCAAGGTGCTGTACCGCACCCATGCGAGAAAAAGGACGACCAGGAAGAGCGGTGGGAACAGGAGCGTGGGCAGCGAGGCCAGCTGGTAGTACCGCCAGAGCGCCGGGTCGGGCCGCTCGAGCGCCCGGATCCTCTCCTCCAGTCCTGGGTTCATCCTGCCTCCTGAAGGCGCGCGCGTGGCATCGTCAACTGCCGATGCCGGGCACACGAGTTCAAGAGATTAAACGTGGCCGCCCCTCGCGATGTTCCCGAGACGAGGCTCCGGTCAGG
>CAYNHK010000033.1:0-13389 GCA_964396875.1 uncultured Acidobacteriota bacterium
CCTCTCTTGGGCTCGTGAGGCTGCGGGTCAAGCGCGCTTCCGCCGAGCTCGCGGATGTTTTCGCGGGCCTGCTCGCCAAGATGGAAGCGGAGAAGGCCAAGGGTGCCGCATCGGAGCACGCCACCCCGTTCTCCGAAATCACCGATGACGACATCGACGCTTTGTTCGGGTAAGCCCGTTTCTCCTACCGAATAAAGACCCTTTCAAAAACCCGCGATGACCTTCATCAACTACGCCTCTCGTGAGATCAACTGCAAGATCGTCTACTACGGTCCCGGCCTGTGCGGGAAGACGACGAATCTCCAGCACATCTACGACAAGAGCAACGTCGGCACCAAGGGCAAGCTGATCTCGCTCGCGACCGAAACCGACCGCACCCTCTTCTTCGACTTTCTGCCCCTCGAACTCGGGACGGTGCGCGGCTTCAAAACGCGCTTTCACCTCTACACCGTCCCCGGCCAGGTCTTTTACGACGCGTCACGCAAACTGATCCTCAAGGGCGTCGACGGCGTGATCTTCGTGGCCGACTCCCAGGAAGAGCGCATGGACGCGAACCTGGAGGCTCTCGACAATCTGGTCACGAACCTCAAGGGTCAGGGTTACGACTTCAACACGATCCCCTACGTGCTCCAGTTCAACAAGCGCGACCTCCCCACCGCCATGCCGGTCGAAGACATGAAGAAGATCCTCTGCCGACGCAACGAGACGGTGGTCGAAGCCTGCGCGAGCAAGGGCACGGGCGTCTTCGAGACACTGCGCGCGGTAGCGAAGGTCGTTTTGCAGGAACTGAACAAGGGTCAATAAGTCCGTTCCTCCCGGTCGAGAGCGCGGCCGGTGGCCACACCGTCCGCCACGACCAGGGCGACCAGGGCCACAACCGCGAGCCACACCATCGGTGTGAGAACCGGGAGCAGGGCGGGCCACGCGAACAGCCCGAGATTCAAGATGCCGAGAAGGATCCGCGCCTCGGTTCCGCCAATGCCGCCGAAGGCGATCTGAAACACCCGCGTTGTGTGAGCCTTGAGGGCGATGTGGATCTGCAGCAGCAGATACGCGATCAGAAGAGACAAGGCCGCCAAAGGCGCCACCAGACCTGACGAGGCGAGTCCCCCGAGCAGGAAGATGGCGCCAAACGCATCGACGAGGTGGTCCACGTAGAAGCCGTAGCGGGGCCGCTGCTTCTCCCGAACCCGGGCCAGAGTCCCGTCGAGGCTGTCTCCGAACCAGTTGAGGAAGAGAAACAGGTTGACGCCCAGAAACGCAAGGGGTGAGACCGCGACCAGCCGGTAGCACAGACCAGCCCCCGCCATAGCGAAGGCGCCGAGGACGGTCAGATGGTCGGGGCCGATCCAGGCAGGCAGTCGCTTCGCCATGGCGATCAAGAGCTTCTTCTCGAAGGTGGCGGTGAAACTCCGAAGATCGCGCTGCGAGAGTGCGGGGGGGGGCGTGATGATGACGGTGCTTTCGGAACTCATGTTTTCTCCCTTTGTTTATTGATCGACGGAGGAGACGCTAAACAAAGGGAGATTGCCGGGTCCTCAACGAAACCGTGAATAAACCCAAAAGAATCCCAAAGCCTTCATAATCGTGTCCCCTTCGATGAGCCGCCACGACATCGGTCCCTTCGCGCTCGACACCCGCACCCTCCTGCTCATGCGCGAGGACGAAATTGTCCGGATTCCCATGAAAACGGTGGAGGTCCTGCTTGCCCTGCTCGAGCGGCGCGGCGAGGTGGTGACCAAGGACGAGCTGATGAAGGCGGTCTGGCCCGACAGCATCGTCGAGGAAGCGAACCTGAGCGTGCACGTGGCCCTGCTGAGAAAGACGCTCGGCGCGACTGCTTTGATCGAGACCGTCCCCAAGCGCGGTTATCGGCTGGTTTCTGAAAATCCTGCCGCGGCCGAAAATGCTTTCGACCGGGCGAGTCGCGAGGCGGTCCTCCGCGGACGCTACTTGTGGAACAAGTTCACCAGAGACTCCCTCGAGCGCGCCGGCCAGGCCTTCGAAAAGGCTCTCGCCGCCCGTGCGGACTCGGGCGAGGCCCACTCCGGGCTGTGCGACACCCGGCTCATGCAGGGGCTCTTCGGTTTCGAGACGGACCGCGCCGTGTTCCGGATCGCCCGCGAGCACGGCGAACAGGCGGCTTCGCTCGCCCTCGAATCGGCGGAAGCGCAGGCCTCGCTCGCCTTTTCCTCGCTCTTCGATCGCTTCGACTTCAAGACCGCGGAAAGGGCTCTCGCCCGCGCGCGCGCGATCGCCCCCGCTCGCGTCGAACCTCATCTCTGGTCGGCGCTCTTCCATGGCCTGCGAGGCGAGGGCCTCCAGGCTCTTGCCGCCGCGCGCGAGGCCACCGCGATCGATCCGGTCTCGCCCCGGACGGTGGTCGGATCCGGGTTTCACCTTTACCTGTCGCAGCAGTATCAGCCCGAACTCGACCCCTTGCTGCGAACCCTCGAACTCGAGCCTGAATTCGCCATCGCGCACTGGGCCCTGGGTCTGGCGTGCGACAAGCTGGGAGATTTTGACCGCGCGGAACAGGCGCATCGCGCGGCTGTGCTCCACTCGGGTGGTTCACCCACCATGGAGTCGAACCTCGCCAGATCCCTGGCCTTGTCGGGAAAGCGCGCCGAGGCGAGGAGGCTCGCCGAAAAATTGGGGGCGGCGGGGCTCGCTCCCTATAGGCTCGCAACGATTTTCGCGGCGTTGGGCGAGAATGAGCCTGCGGTCAAGATGATCGAGCGCGCCTGGGCGGAGCGGGACCCGTGGCTGGTCGTCCTGAAGGTCGATCCGATGCTCGACGGGATCCGCGGCGACGCGCGCGTGCGGGTCATCGAGAAAGAGGTATTGAGTGGCTGAGCCGGAAACGGGAAAAATGCGAGCGGTCGAGATCTCCGAGCCCGGAGGTCCCGACGTCCTGCGAATCGTGGAGCGGGACATCCCGAGAGTCGGCGTGTCCGACGTACTGATCCGCGTCCGCGCCGCCGGCGTCAACCGGCCCGATATCTTTCAGCGCGAAGGAAAATATCCGCCACCCTCGGGCATCACCGACATCCCGGGCCTCGAGATCGCGGGCGAAGTGACCGCGGTGGGCTCGGACGTGGTCTCCCTCCACGTGGGCGACATGGTGATGGCGCTCGTGGCGGGTGGCGGATACGCGGAGTACTGCGTGGCCGCGGCGGGTTCGTGCCTGAAGATTCCCATCGGGTTTTCGTCTATTGACGCGGCGGCGGTTCCCGAGACCTTCTTCACGGTCTGGGCCAACGTCTTCGAGGCGGGGAAACTTCAGGAGGGCGAGACGTTTCTCGTGCACGGGGGAGGCAGCGGCATCGGCACGACCGCGGTGCAGATCGTGAAGGCGCTCGGCGGGAAGCCGTATGCCACGGCACGCGGTCCCAAGAAGTGCGCCGCGGTCGAGGCGGTTGGGGCCATCCGCTGCGTGGATTCGACCACCCACGACTTCGTGACCGAGATGAAGGAGTTGACCGAGGGTCGCGGCGTCGACGTGATCCTCGACATGCTCGGCGGCGACTACACGAACCGCAATCTCCAGGCCCTGGCCTTCGAAGGCCGCCTCGTCCAGATCGCGACGCTCCTGGGCGCCAAAGCGGAAGTGAACATGGCGACCATCATGCAGAAGCGCGCCATCGTCACCGGCTCCACCCTGCGGGCGCGGCCGGACTTCGAGAAAGCCCGCATCGCGCGCGCCCTGTTCGAGCGTGTCGTCCCCCACATGGAAACCGGCGCGATCCGTCCGGTCATCCACATGACCTTCCCCATCGAAGCCGCGGCGAAGGCCCATGCCCAGCTCGAAGAGGGCAACGCGATCGGCAAGATCGTCCTGACCGTCGACTAGAGGACCAGCGCGGCCAGGGGCGGAAGACAAGATCCGATATGGCCGAAGCGGGAGACGACGCGGACGACCTCGCGAAGGCGCTGCGCGCGCAACTCGAAGCCGCGGTCGGCTCTCAGTATCGAATCGTGCGGCTGCTCGGCCGGGGAGGCATGGGCGCCGTCTTCCTCGCGCGCGAGGAGGCGCTGGACCGCCTCGTCGCCCTCAAGATCCTTCCTGAAGGCGGGGCCGATGCGGAGAGCCGCGAGCGGTTCCGTCGTGAGGCTCGGATCGCCGCCCAGCTGAACCAGGCCAACATCGTGCCCCTCCTCGGCTTCGGCGAGATCGGGCGGACGATGTATCTCGTGATGGGTTACGTGAACGGAGAGTCCCTGGGAGCGCGGCTCAAGCGCGACGCCCGCATGGGAGCGGAGGAAGCGCGACGGATCCTCGGGGATATCGCGGAAGCGCTCGACTATGCGCACCGGCGTGGGGTCGTCCATCGCGACATCAAGCCCGACAACATCCTGATCGACGACGAAACCGGCCGCGCCCTGCTCGCGGACTTCGGCATCGCGCGCGGAGCCGGGCATGGCGAGACCGTCACTCGGGCAGGTGACGTCGTGGGCACTCCCCAATACATGTCCCCGGAACAGGCGCGCGGCGCCGCCCTCGACGGGCGAAGCGACATCTATTCACTGGGGGCCGTGGGATTCGCCATGCTCTCGGGGCGACCGCCGTTTTCGGGCGGGAGCGGCCAGGACGTATTCCTGCGCAGGCTGGTCGAGGATGCGCCGCCCCTGCACAGCGTCGTGCCCCAGGCGCCACCGGAACTCGCCACCGTGATCGACCGGTGCCTCGCCCGTGATCCAGCCGCTCGCTTCCCCGATGCACGAAACCTCCGCCTCGCCATCGCACCCACGGCCCTCGACGATGAACAGCTCCCCGAACCGCTCGATGTGCTCGACAGTCGCGGGGCTGGACTGACGATCGGTTTCATCTTCGCTCTCGCCCTGACTGCTTTAGCCCTCAGTCAGGCCATAGTCGAGATTCGTGATCACCTCGGCGATCCGCACGGTCGAATTGCGGGATTCATCGATGGCCTGCTGCAGCCCCCTACCCTGATCCCGGCAATGGTCTGGGCCCTGCTCGCCCTGCAAATGCAACTCCCTATCGCCGCGGCACGGGATGCGCGGGCCCGGGGGTTTCCAACCCGCGACATACTTTTCGCGTTCTTCCGGCAGCCGCGTGGCTGGCGCTTCCTGTGGTACCCGAAACGCTTCCGGCGAAGGGATGATGTCTGGACCCGCCTCCCAAAGCACTTCCGGAACGTGCGGACCTCGGCATCCATAGGCATCGCCGCACTGGTCGTCGGAGTCACGAACTCAGTCTTCCTGGTGCTTGGAGACTTCGTGGTGGCTCCCTGGCTCGCGGAACTGGGGCTGCTCGGCTCCTGGTTCGTCCAGGTTGTCATGACGCTCTTCGTATCCTGGTTTCGTCTACTCGTGATCGTGATGATGGGTGCGGCGATCGCGACCGTGACGCATCTCGTTCTGGCCTTCCGGTTCATGCGAACCCGCGGCTTCGACAAGTTCCGGCTGCATCGCGCCGCAAGCGCCCTTCTCTACGGTCCCACCGCGAACCGTGCGATCTGGAGACAGCCCGATCTCGCGGGGCTTCTCGGTCCGGTTGGGGATGCTGACGACGCTCCGCCCGGGTCGGTGTCCGAGTATGCGCCGGCGATCTCGCGGTTGGCGATGGTCGGCGCGACGGAAAGCCGTGAAGTCCTGCTGGCCGCCGCCCGCGAGGCGAATCAACTGGCCGAAGAGGTGGCGGCGGTTGACCGATTGCTCCCAACCCTCGAACGTGACGCCGATCCCGGGGAGCGCGCCCGAATCGACGCGCGCCTCGAGGCGGTGCCCGCGGACTCCGAGGAGCGACGGGAGATGCGCGAGCTGCTTCTCAAGGAACGTGACCTGACACGCCGGGCCGCGGAGAGACTCGACGCGGCCAGGATGGCGCGAGGACGCGCCATCGATTCCCTCAACCGGCTGTGGGCCGCGACTCGTCAGGTCAAAAGCGATCCCGCCGCCGCCGGAGCCGCGATTCGCAGCGTCGTGCGCCAGGACCAGGCCGGCCACAAAGACGTCGAAGAGCCGACGCGCGCGTACTAGTTTTCTTCTCCGTCCGGCCCGAGGCCCGGTATCGCAAGCTGCCTCGGGATATGTGAAACCGTCTCGATCTCGGGGATGTCCTCGCCCACCGCGGCGCCGAGGTCTTTGAACCTCCGGGCCTGCACCAGGACGCGGCTCTCCATCGACCCGATAGCCTTGTTGTAGGCGAGAGTCGCCTTCCCAAGCGACTCGCCCACGAGGCCGAGATGTGAAGCCATCACGCTGATGCGGTTGTACAGCTCCTTGCCCAGTTCGCTGATCTTCTCGGCGCTCTCCGCGATGCGCTCCTGACGCCAGCCGTAGGCCGCGCCCTTGAGCAGGGAGAGCAGGGTCATGGGCCCGGCGGGAATCACGTTTCCTTCGACCGCGTCGTCGAGCAGCGATGGATCGGCCTGCACCGCATCGGCGAAGGCGCTCTCGATGGGCACGTACATGACGACGAAGTCCGGGCTGCTCGAGAGCTGGTCGGAGTAGGACTTGTCGGAGAGTTCCCCCACGTGTTTGCGGAGATGTCTGGCGTGAAGCTGGATCAGTTCGCGCCGTGAGTTCTCGTCGCGCGCGTCCTTGGCGTCGAGATAGGCGGTGAGCGGCACCTTCGCGTCGACCACCACGGTCTTGCCGCCGGGAAGGTGAACGATGAGATCGGGCCGCAGACGCCCGTCTTCGCCCTGGATGGTCGACTGCTCGACGAAGTCGCAGTGTTGGACCATGCCCGCCATCTCGACCACGCGCCGGAGCTGGAACTCCCCCCAGCGGCCGCGAACGCTGGGCGCGCGCAGGGCGGTGACAAGTTTCTCGGTTTCGCCGCGGAGGAGGGTCTGGCCTTCCTTGAACGAGGCGAACTGCTCGGAGAGACCGGAGTAGGCCTCGGTCCGCTTCTGCTCGAGATCGTGGACGTGGGTCTCGAACCTCGTCAGCGATTCTCGGATTGGCGAGACGAGCTGGGCGAACGTGGTCTCCTTGGCCGCGAACTCCTTGAGCGCGCTTTCGCGGAACTGACCGAACGTCGCGTGGGCCTGATCCAGGAAGGCGGCGCGGCTCTTGTCCAGGGCGTCCATCGAGAGGGCCTGGAACGCGTCCTTCATCGAGGTCTCCGCCCGGGCCATCAGCTCGAGTTTTTCGGCTGCGGCTTTCTCCGTCTCATCGAGTCGCGCGAGGACCTCGGCGAGGCGAACCTGAACCTCGGCCAGCTTGCGCTCCCGTTCCTCGACCAGCGCACGAGCGGCCGCGAGCTCGCGATCCAGAATCGGCACACGTTGAGCAATGGTCTCGAAGCGCGCCCGCTCGGCAGTGAGCCGCGCCGCCTCCACCGTGGTCACACCTCGTTCCGCCGACTGGCCGAGACGATGCCCAACCGCAAAGGCCACCGCCGCGACAAGCACGAGAGCGACAAAGGCGATGAGAAGCAGGAGTGGGGTGAGGGTCATCTCAGGCACGCAGTCTAGGAGCCTTCAGCCTCCCACGAGCTTTTGCAGGTGTGCGGGATACCGGTCGCCCTGGACTGGAACCTTCGCGGCCGCGGTGTCGATGTCACGCAGGTCTTCCGCGGTGAGTTCGAGTTCCACCGCGCCGATGTTTTCCTCGAGCCGCGAGAGTTTCGTGGTTCCCGGGATCGGCACGATCCACGGTTTCTGAGCGAGCAGCCAACCAAGCGCAATCTGCGCCGGCGTCGCGTTCTTCTTCTTCCCGAGTTCCACCAGCATGCCGACAAACGCCTGGTTCGCCTTCATGGCTTCGGGCGAGAAGCGCGGCAGTGCGGTTCGGAAGTCGCCCTCCCCGAGTTTCGTGTCTGCGTTCATCGCGCCGGTAAGGAACCCGCGGCCGAGCGGGCTGTAGGGCACGAGACCGATCCCGAGCTCCTCGAGAGTGGGCAGGACCTCGTGCTCCGGTTCACGCCACCACAGCGAATACTCGTTCTGGAGCGCGGTGACGGGCTGAACCGCGTGCGCGCGACGGAGCGTCGCCATGCTGGGCTCTGACATCCCGAAGTGACGGACCTTGCCTTCGCGAATGAGTTCCTTGACCGTGCCGGCGACATCCTCGATAGGAACGTCGGGATCCACGCGATGCTGATAGAGGAGGTCGATGTAGTCGGTCTGGAGACGTCGAAGCGAGGCTTCGACCACGTCCCGGATGTGCGCGGGCCGGCTGTCGAGGCCCTGCCAGCCCGGGCTCCCGTCGGGATTGAGTTTGAATCCGAACTTCGTCGCAATGACCACGCGCTCGCGGATGGGCGAGAGCGCTTTCCCGAGCAGCGTTTCGTTCGTGAACGGGCCGTACGACTCGGCGGTGTCGAAGAACGTGACGCCGCGATCCACGACCGCACGCGTGAGCGCGATCATCTCCGTCTCGTCCTGCCGCACGCCATAAGACGCGCTCATCCCCATGGAGCCAAAGCCGAGCGCCGAGACTTCGAGGGAACCAAGTTTCCGGGTTTTCATGGGTGGACGATACGCCGTTGCGTAAGAACGCTACCCGGGTAAGTCCCCACCTCCCTCTCGCGGGAGACCCTTCCCATGCCCACGGTGTCTGTCGCCGGCGCGAGTCCTTCGCCATGCTTCCTGCTTCACTAAACAAGGGAGACGGGGATGACAATCGTGACGTTCGTATATGGGCTCGTGAGCTATGCCGTTTTCTTCGCGACGTTCCTCTACGCCATCGGCTTTCTGGGCGGTTTCGGCGTGCCGCTCACGGTGGATGCGGGCGGACCTGAGTCCTCAACCGGCGTGGCGCTCATGATCAACCTCGCGCTGCTCACGCTTTTCGCCGTGCAGCACAGCGTGATGGCGCGCCCGGGCTTCAAGGAGGCCTGGACGAAGGTGATACCGAAGTCGATGGAGCGGAGCACCTACGTCTTGCTGTCGAGCCTCATCCTCGCGCTGACGTTCTGGCTGTGGCGACCGATGCCGGCGCTCGTGTGGGACGTGCAGAACGGCATTGGCCGTGCGGTCATGTGGGGGCTGTTTGGGTTCGGGTGGTTCGTGCTGCTGCTCAGCACGTTCCTGATCAACCACTTCGAACTGTTCGGACTCCAGCAGGTCTGGCAAAACCTGCGCGGCAAGCGCGCGACGGAAGCACGGTTCCGTGAACCGCTCTTCTACAAGATCGTCCGCCACCCTCTTTATGTGGGCTGGCTCCTGACCTTCTGGGCAACCCCGACCCTGACCGTCGGACATCTGGTTTTCGCGCTCGGCTGCAGCGCGTACATCCTCGTCGCGATCCGGTTCGAGGAGCGCGATCTCATCCGCGCCCATCCTGAGTACGCCGAGTACCGCCGCCGCGTCCCGATGCTCATTCCAGGCTTCCGCCGCACCACAGCCTAGGAAAACCGGTGGCGGGACAGCGCACTTCCGTTCGCGCTACATTCCCGGACGCATGTCGAAATCAGGCGAGGACGAAACTCCGCCCGACACGCCGGAGGTGCGTCGACGTATTGGCGCGACCCTGGCGCAACATCTTTGGCTGCGCTTCCACGTCGGTGTGCTGGCGGGCAGCACCGCTCTGGTGGGCTTCATCGCGAGCGTGATCCAAAGCCGCTACGAACCCCTTCAAACTGCGCTGGGACTTCGGTACGCGCTCTCGAGCCTTCTGGCCTATGGCTGGTTTCTTCTGTGCGTTCGATGGTGGGTGAAGTACTTCGCGGGAATCCGGCCCAGGGTGGGGGACCCGGAGGAGGATCGCGGGCGCTTCGAGATCCGAGCTGTTCAAGGGGACAAGGGGACCGGCTTCGGCCGCAGCCCTGGCCGACGGGAACCAGACGGGTGCGGCGATGGATGCGGCGATGGCTGCGCCGATGCAAGCGGCTGCCTTGATTTCGAGGGCTTCCTGGTCGTGGGCGTCTTCCTCGCCCTGTTCTTCAGCGTCTTCTGGATCTTCTCGGCTGGGCCGGTGATCCTTATCGAGATCGCGACCGATACGCTCCTCGCGGGAGGCCTGCTTCGATGGGCGCGACGGACAGAGGAGACATGGATGTCCCGCTCCGTCAGAAACACGATCATCCCGTTCGGGGTCGCCACCGCGAGCTTGTTCATCTTTGGCGTCTGGGCTCGATACCGCTGTCCCACGGCGACTCGGATCGGCGAAGTGTGGGCTTGCCTCTGGTGATCGGCGTCGATGGAAGGAGGCAACCTGCCGTGCGCGTGCACGAGTACGACCGTCGGGACTAGGGCTTCGCCTTGATCGCCGCCACCACCCGCTTCACGAACTCCGCTTCGTTCCCCGCGTGCCATCGCCACACCACCACCAGATCCTGCTCCGGGAGGATCGTGATGGTGTTGCTGCCGGCGCCTCGCGCACCGTACGCCGTCGACGGAAGGCCCGGGTAGTTCCTGCCCTGGGTGTTGAGCCACCACAAGTAGCCATAGTCGGGACCGTTCCGACTCGGAGTGATCGCGGCCTTCACGTAGGCGGGCGGCAGCAGTTGGCGATCGCCCCACTTCCCGCCGCGGAGCCACAGGTAGCCGAACCGGGCCATGTCCCAAGAGTCGATCCACATTCCCCCGCCCCAGCGCGTGCCGCCGCTGACCGACGCCATCTTCTTTCCGTCCACGTCCACGTAGCTGTTGTGATACGGCACCCAGCGCCAGGTATTGGACGCGCCGATCACGTTCATCACCTCGTCGCGGAAGACCTCGGGGACGGGCTTCTTGAACAGGCGTAGCAGCGACTGACTGAAGCGATTGATACGCACGTCGTTGTACTCGTAGAACGCGCCGGGCGCCTTCAGCTCGCGCGGCCTGCGTTCGCCCGCTCCGAAAGCAGCGCTCCCCACGAAGTCGGAGTTCTTGCCGAACATCGCGCCCTCCCACTCGGACTCCTGCTGCAGGTGCATCTTCCAGGTGACGAGCGCGTTCCGCGCGGAGTCGTAGCCAAAGTCCTTGATCATGCGTCCCACCGGCTCATCGAGATCGACGATCTTCCCGTCGCGCACGGCGAGGCCCGCGACGGTTGAGAGCATGCTCTTCGCCACCGAGTAGGTGGGATCGGGCCAGGTGGTGTCCCCGAACTCCGCCACGACGAAGCCCTTATAGATGACGACGGCGTTGGTCTTCGTACGAATCGTCGGCACGGAGCCAAGCAGCGACCCGAAGATCCGCTCCTGATCGCTGAAGTCCATCGCGCGATTCGACTCGCGGGACTTGGCAAACTCAACGGCCGCATCCAGCGCCGCCTGGTCCATCCCCAACTCGGCCGCATTCTTTCTCTGCCAGGCGCCAGCAGGCGGGAAATAGGCGGAAGCCGGCACGGCGGCCTGTTCGAAGGCAGAGGCGCAAGCAACGACCGCAGGCCGGTCGACGACGGCCAGGAACGCTGCGACGGTCAACGCAAGACAAGCCACGCGCCACAAACGGACTCTCATGATCACTCTCCCAGGCTGCGAAGAAAGGCAGCGGGGTACGCTACATCGCAATGGGGTGCGCGACCCATGCACTTCACGCGCAGGCCGATGAAAGGGGCTGGGAGGTCGAGGTTCTGTCCGGCCTCCGAGGCTACCGGCTGAAGCGCGCCTCGCTCTTTGACGAACTGATCGTGAGTTGGTTTTCGCTCACCCGGACGTTCGTCGCGCTGTTCAGAACCTCCAGGAACGCAAAATCGTTCGACGCGTCACCGCAATAGGCGCGGGTGCAGAATGTCCCGGTGATCGAGAGGGCTTCGCCCGACTGCGAATATGTCCCGCCACAGACGTTGCAGTCGGCCTTGATGCCAATCCTCGATCCCTCCTCGAAGGTGACGGTGTAGTTCTCGGGTCGCGAGATGACCGTCGTCGTGTTCGTGCTTGCGACATGGATCGAGTTGAGCTTCCATGCCCCTCCGATGATCACGGGGGGCGAGGGACCGATGCCCTCCCCACAACCCGCGACGCTCATGCTCAGGGCCAACAGCGCGGCGGCCCTCAACCGATTCCATACGTTCATCGCGCGGTGATTTTATGTTGGGTGTCAGGGTCTTGGTAGGCGGACAGTGGTACCGCTATCTGAGAACCACCATGTGGCGAAACCCATCGACGGTGCAGCCGGACTCCGCGATGAAGTATCCCTCGCCCAGCACCTTCAAGATACAGGCGGCCTCTTCGGGAGTGCCGCCCAGATCCGTGCGGATTCCCACACAACCGGGCTGACCAAGGCTGGACCTCAGCGGCGAATCCGTGAAGTTGGTCGTAATGCCGCGCGTGCTCAGCGCAAGCACCACGGGCGCCGCGCAGGCCCCCGCTCGACAATTACCTATTTCTGAAACTCTGGCTGATACGCAAGCAAAGCCGCCGGGCGTCACGCATGCCCGGATCGTCTGGTCACACGGATCGGGTGTGGGCGTGGGCGTGGAGACCGGTGTACGGGCGCTGGGACTACTGGGCGTATCGGAGCCGCCGCACGCTCCATGCCAACTCAACATCGCGGCGACTCCCAGCGAGGGAAGCAGGCGAGGCCTCGAGGATGAACGCATCGCAGGTTTCCCTTCGCTGCTCCTAGTTGCCAGTGGGCGTATACGTGACCGTTGTCGTGGCTTGAAGCGGCCGCGTCAAGGGCGTCTGGCAGGCCCTCGAATCACCGGTGCAATAGATCGTGAACTGCCATTGACCCGGAACTACTTGAGGGGATTCGCAGACTGACATGCGCGCTGTGTGAAGACCGCCAGTCGAACAGCCAGGTCGGCAGATCTGCGGCAACCCGACGCATGTGCAGGTGCTGAATCCGGGATCGATGGTCGTGACGGCTTCGACGGTGCCCTGGCCGGTGATCAGAAAAGGAAGCTGGACCGTGACGGTGTGTTGGGGTTGCGTCGAAGGGTTCAACACCGAATTGATGGTCACACTTATTCTCTCGCCGGTTCCCGCGGCAGCCGGGCAGGTTGGCGTCGGAGTCGGAGTCGGAGAAGGCATCGAGGCTGCAGTCGGAATGCCGGTGCTGGAAGAGCCACAGCCGGCCCAGGCAAGAGCGCTCAGAAGCGGGGGAAGTAGACGTACCATCCGGCGCGCGCCTTCGACAGCCGGTCTGGTGACTTCGTTTGAGAAACCTGATGTAGCAGGCAGGGGCGGCTGCATCCAGGAAGTCTAGGCGACCTCGTCTCCGTTGCCGATGCGTTCAGGCGAAGGGGCGCCCAGATGCTCTGGTTCTGGGGAAAGGCGAACCCTTCGGGCATCACACCAACGATCGTCGCGGTCGTGGTGCCGAGCTTCACCTGCTTGCCCAAGTGTATGTTCGTCTCATAAATCCCTTGACAGGCATATTCCTGTTAGGGCATATTGAGGCCCGTGATTGAAACATTCACCGCTCTTGCCGAGCCGAGCCGGCTTCGAATCGTCGAGCTGCTGAAGGACGGTCCCCGCCCCGTGGGCGAGATCGGGACGCGGCTTCGGCTTTCTCAGCCGCAGGTGTCGAAGCACCTGCG
>CAYNHK010000033.1:13489-28150 GCA_964396875.1 uncultured Acidobacteriota bacterium
GCGAGATCGGGACGCGGCTTCGGCTTTCTCAGCCGCAGGTGTCGAAGCACCTGCGCGTTTTGAAGGCGGCGCGGCTGGTGGACGTGGAACCGCGCGCCAATCAGCGTCTTTACGGGCTGCGCGGGGATCGGCTTCGCGATCTGAACAAATGGCTCGAGAACTATCGCGCTATCTGGGGAGAGCGCATGGAACAACTGGATGAGTTGGTTCAGGAACTGGAAGCGTCGACTCCCAACAACACGGACAGATCGGTTGGCGAAGGCCGATCGACCCTTCGACAACCACGCGAACGGACTCCGGCTCAGGGTCCACTAAGAAAAGAGGTCAAGAATGCCCGTCGCCGCAAAAAGTGAAACCATCACCCGCCCCCGCGCCACCGTCGAACGCGTGTCGGACACCGAACTCGTGTGGAGGCACACGCTGCGCGCGAAGGCGTCCGTGGTCTTCGACGCCTACACGAAGCCTGAGCTGGTGAAGCGCTGGTGGGCTCCGAAGTCGCGCGGGCTCGAGATGGTGCAGTGCGAGGCCGACGTGCGGGTGGGCGGCGCCTACGTCTATGCGCTGGCCCGCGAGGGGAAGATCGTGGTGACGTTCACGGGCAGGTATCTGGAGCTTGATCCCCCGCTTCGTCTGGTGCAGACCGCGGCGATGGCGCCCTTCCCCGAGGAGAGTGTGGCGACCGTGACCTTCACGGAGAAGGACGGCGTAACGGAGTTGGTGTCGCGGGAGGTATATCCGTCGAAGGCGATCCTGGACCAGGCGATCGCGTCGGGGATGGAAGACGGCGCCCTGGAGACGCTGGATCTGCTGGCGGAGTTGGTGGAGAGCCGCACGAAGGTGGAGCGGAAGTCCGAGCGCGAACTCGTGGTCACACGCACCGTCAACGCGCCGCCGCGCGTCGTGTTCGAGGCGTGGACCAAGGCGGAGCTGTTCAGGAGGTGGTGGGTACCCAAATCGTTTGGGCTCAACCTGCTTTCCTGCGAAATGGACGTTCGCGTTGGGGGGCAACATCGCCTGGCGTTTGCCCACGGAGACTCGACGATGGAGTTTTTCGGTACGTACCTCGAAGTGACGCCGCACTCGCGCCTCGTCTGGACCAACGAGGAAGGTGACCAGGGCAAGACCGTCACCACGGTGACCTTCGATGAAGTCGGCGGGAAGACGTTGCTGGTCGTGCACGACCTCTATCCCTCGAAGGAAGCGCTCGAGGCCGGATCTGGGTCGACGGAGGCCATGCCCGAAGCGTTCGATCAGCTCGACGAGCTTCTCGAAAGTTTAGGATCGAGTAACTGAGACAACCGAAAGGAAAAGACATGACCTACGTCGACGGATTCGTGATCCCCATGCCCAAGAAGAACCTGGCCGCGTACAAGAAGATGGCGGCGCAGGGGGCGGAGGCGTGGAAGAGGCACGGGGCGCTGGAGTACTTCGAGTGCGTCGGTGACGACCTGTCTCCCAAAGGGATGCCGGGGATGAAGATCACTCACTTCCCCACGCTCGTCAAAGCCAAGGCCTCTGAGACGGTGGTCTTCGCGTTCATCGTCTTCAAGTCCAAAGCGCATCGAAATGCGGTGAACAAGAAGGTCATGAAGGAGATGAGTGCTGTGCCGCCTCCGGCCACGATGCCCTTCGACATAAAGCGGATGGCCTACGGGGGCTTCAAGACGATCGTTCAAGCGTGAACTGACCCAGTGGCTCGGGCGCGGGAGCTGAGTGCGAAGGCCAAGGCACCGTTCCCTGAGCGCAGTGGACCGCGAGGCTCCTCTAAAGGCTTGGCGAGGCGGTCAGCCTCGCTCCATCACATAAGAGACGCCATGCGGTCCACGGAGACGAAGGGAACGCCCGGGTGCCTTGGACGCAGCTACACCACAACGCGCGGGAGGAGCGATGTGCGAGGCGATAGTGGGGGGACGGGGTTGCTTCGTCGCGGTACCAACGGACTGGCTCCTCGCAATGACGAGCTAAAAGCCTGCCGTTGCGCGAGCTGGGTAGTGGCTTCGTCCGGTGGTCGCTTCGACCCGGCCGCGTCTAGTTTCGGCTCAGCGACCTTGTCTCAGTCGACCATGTTTGTGATCCTGCAAAACGGTCAGTTAGGCTGCGTCCGACATGGCTCGAGCTCGCGTTGCTTCCTCCTTGCTGCTGTGCCTCGTGGGGGGGGCGCTGGCGCTCATCCTTCTCGGGAAGCACTACGGCGTGGCGGTTCTGGGCGAAGCGGCGCTCGCCGCTTGCGGCGTCGGGGAAGGGTGCGACATCGTCTCGCAGAGCGCCTACTCCGTATTCGCCGGGTTGCCGCTGGCCGCGTGGGGCCTCTTCTTCTACGGGGCCCTTCTCGCCCTGCTTGCTCCCACGCTGTTCGATTTCGAGAATGCGGCGGCGACACCCGCGCGCGCCGCGGCCTTCAGCCTGGTGGCGTTCTCCGTCGTCCTCGACCTCGTTCTCTTCGGCCTTCAGCTCGTGGTCATCAAGGCGTTCTGCAAGTTCTGCGTCGCCACTTATTTCGTGAATCTCCTTCTGCTCGCGGCGCTCTGGCCCTGGCGCCAGTTCTCCCAGGCCCTCAACTTCGTGTTCACGCCCGGGGCACGGCCGGCGCTGGCCGCGTGGATCGTCGCGTGTCTGGCCATCGGCACGGCGGCGGTCGCCGGCAACGCGGCGCTTGCCGAGAAAAAGGCGCTCGCCGCCGGTTCGATTCTCGGCATCCCCTTCGCCCCCGCCGCGCCGGCTTCTCCCGCGGCCAGTGCGCCCGTGGTCAAGGGCTCGCTCGAAGAACAACTGGCCGAAGCGCAGGCCGAGGCGAAGAGGTGGAAGAACACGCTCGACGACGACCGGCTGCTCACGATCTACCGCAACCAGAAGGCCCGGGACGACTTCAACAACGCGCCGGTCGAGAAACTCGACGTCTCGCGCTCCCCCTTCCAGGGCCCCCGCGACGCGCCGATCACGGTCGCGAGCTACTCGGACTTCATGTGCCCGTTCTGCCGCGATCTCGCGGTCGGCCTCAAGAACTACCTGCCCACCACCGCGAATCAGGTGAAGTCGGTCTACAAGCACTTCCCGCTCGAGAAGACGTGCAACCCGTCCCTCGGTTCGACCGTGCATCCCGGGGCCTGTGACCTGGCCCTCGCCGGCATCTGCGCAGAAGAGAGTGGCCGGTTCTGGGATTTCCACGACAAGGTCTTCGCGCAGCGATGGGACCGCGCGACCCGCGAAGATGTCCTGAAGATCGGCGCCGCGGTGGGCCTTCCTGGCGCGAAACTCGCCGCGTGCATGGACTCGGCCGCGACCAAGGGACGTCTCCTGAAGGATGTCGAGGAGGGGGCCCGCGTGGGCGTGGGCTCGACCCCCACCGTTCTGGTGAATGGCCGCAAACTGGCTTCGACAAGCGCCTTCCTCCTCGCCATGGAGGAGGAACGCAAGCGGCTCAACTTGAAGATGCCCGGCGCATCTCCCGCGACCGAAAAGGAGAAGAACCCATGACCGCCACCGCGCTCAACCCCGACGTGATCACGGCCGGAAAACTCGAGATCAAGGTCACGCGTGTCCCGCGCACCCGTGCGCTGCCACCCGGGAAGGAACTCGGCTTCGGCCGGATTTTCACCGACCACATGTTCGCGATGGATTACGAAGAGGGCCGCGGATGGTTCGACGCGCGCATCGTCCCCTACGGTCCCATCGCCCTCGATCCCGGGGCCTCGGCGCTGCACTACGGCCAGGCGATGTTCGACGGTCTCAAGGCCTTCCGCGCGGAAGATGGGCGCATCCTGCTGTTTCGGGGGCGCAGGCACGCCGCCCGCATGAGCGACGGCGCGCCCCGCCTGGGCATGGCGGCTCCGGACGCGGAGACGATTCACGACGCCATGACGGCGTTGGTGGACTTCGAACGCGACTGGGTGCCGTCTGAGCCCGGAACCGCGTTGTACCTGCGCCCCACCATCATCGGGACCGAAGGATTTCTCGGAGTCCGGGCGGCGAAGAAATACATGTTCTTCATCATCCTCTCCCCGGTGGGCGCTTACTACCAGGACGGCATGAAGCCCGTGCGCATCTGGGTGGAGAAGCACTACATCCGCGCGGCGAAGGGCGGCCTGGGCGCGGTCAAGGCGGGCGCCAACTACGCGGCCAGCCTGTTCGCGGCCACCGAAGCGCAGAAGCGGGGCTACGCGCAGGTCCTCTGGCTCGACGCCCTGGAACACCGCTATTGCGAAGAGGTGGGCGTCATGAATCTCTTCGTCCAGTTCAAGGACGAGATCGTCACCGCGCCGCTTGGCGGAACGATTCTCGCGGGGGTCACCCGCGACAGCGTGATGACGCTCCTGCGCGAGTGGGGCTACACCGTCAACGAACGCCGCTACGCCTTCGACGAGATCGCGGAGGCGAAGAAGAACGGCACGCTCGGCGAAGTCTTCGGCACCGGCACCGCTGCCGTCATCTCCCCGGTCGGCGAGTTCGGGCACGCGGACGGATCGCTCCTGACGTCCGACGGTTCGATCGGTCCGCTTGCCCAGCGTCTCTATACGGCTCTCACCTCGATTCAATACGGTAAGAGCCCCGACCCGCTTGGCTGGACCGAGGAAGTCAAAGGCATTGCGTAAACTCCGGCGGCCGGCTTCGCCCACCCGAAACCAACCATCTCAGGAATCATGAACTCACTCTTCTTCTCGCTCACCAAATCCGCCCCCCGCCGCTTACTCATCGTCGCCTTCTCCGCCGTGATCGCGGTTTCGGGCATGGCCCTGGCCCAGGAAAAGGCGAAGCCGGTCCCCGCCCCCACCGCCGGCCCGGCCGAGAAGTACAAGACCAACGTCAAGGGTCCAGCCAACGCACCGATCAAGGTGGTGGAGTTCGCCGACTTCATGTGCGGCGGCTGCCAGGCGGCCTCCGGAGCGCTGCGCTCCTATTTCGCGCAGCAGGGGGACGACATCAGCCTCACCTTCAAGAATTTCCCGCTCGAGAAGACCTGCAATCCCGGCATCGGCCAGACTCTCCACAACGGGGCCTGCGAACTGGCGCTCGGCGCCATCTGCGCGTCGGAGTTGCAGATGTTCTGGCCCTACCACGACCGGATCTTCTCGCGGGCCTGGCAGTCCGCCACGCGTCAGGATGTCATCGACAACGGCGTCGCGGTGGGCATGAACAAAGCGAAGCTCGAAGCCTGCATGGCCTCCCCGGCTGCCAACTCCAAGCTCGCCCTTCAGATCAAGGAAGCCTTCGAGATCAAAGTCGAGGTGACCCCGACTCTTGTGGTCAACGGCAGGAAGCTTCAGGCGACCAACCAGTTCCTGACCGCCGTGGAAGAAGAGCGGAAGAAGCTCGCGGACGCCAAGAAGTAGGGTCGAAGCGCCTCGTCAGGGCGCTTTCGCCACTACAAGGAGACGTGACGGCAAATACGCGCTCCTCACCACACGAGGGCCCGAGAAGCCGGCCCGGTTGAGCCAGGCCACGTGATCCGCCCCGGAGAAACACGCGCTATTCGACGTGATCCGAAAGAAGAGGGCGGCGGCATCGCCGGCCGCCTCGGGAGGCGACGCGTGGTCGGGCGCCTCGATGTCGAAGATGCCGATCGTTCCGCCCGTGGCGAGCGAGCGGCGGGCGCGCCCGAGGATCTGCAGGTTCACCTCGGGGGTGAAGTGGTGGAGGATGTTCGCGAGGATCACGACATCCGCGCCCTCGCCATAGTCGTCCACGAGCAGGTCGGCTTCGCGAAAAGAGACCACGTCCGAAATCCCCGCCTGTTCGGCGAGCCTGCGCGCCTCGGGAATGGCTTGCGCCCGTTCGAGGACGATCGACTTGAGGCCGGGATGCTCCCGGCATAGCGCGGCGCCCACCAGGCCATGCGAGCCCGCGACGTCGAGGCACAACCGCGCGCCGCTGCGAACCGGAAGCTCTTTCGCGACGAACTCCGCGAAGTCCCGGGCGCCTTCGGCCATCGCGCGCTGATACAGACCCCAGTCGGAGCCTTGCAGGCTCTGGTGAATTTCAACTCCGCGCCCGCTTCTCAGGACCTCGTCGAGCCGGCCGATCCACTCCCACTGGGGCGCCCCGAACGCGACGAAGTTTCCGAACGGGCTCGGGGCGGCCGGACCGAAGTGCTTGAGGCCGAGGCGCGTCAACGACCACAAACCGCCGCGGCGCTTGACGTAGCCCATCGAGGCGAGCAAACGCAGGACCAGTTCTAGGCACGATTCGTCGAGGCTCAGGCGGCGGGCCGTATCGGCCGTGGTCGCGGGTCCTTCGCCGAGCATCCGGAAGACGGACGCGCGCTCGGCCGCGATCAGGGCGCGGGCCTGAAGGGGAGCGACCAGCACATCCAGCATGGGATACGGGACCACACCGAAGAGGACGGCCAGGTTCTCCTTCAGTCCCTTGGGAATGGTTCCGTAGCGCATGGCCTCGCGGCTCAGTCTGTCATCACCTCGGGTTCTCGTGCCAATTCAAGGATGAAACCTGCGGTTCGCGGCAACTCTTCGCCTGCTAATCTCGACGCACCGACGCCGTTGTAATCCAACCAGCATGATCTACCTGATCCTCGCCTACTGCGTGCTTCAAGTAGCCCTGGGCCTGTGGCTCGGGCGCAAGGTGAAGAGCTCCGGGGATTTCTTCGTCGCCGGACGTTCGCTGTCTCCGGGCCTGCTCTTCGCCACGCTGGTCGCGGCCAACGTGGGTGCGGGGTCCACGGTCGGAGCCGCCGGCCTCGGCTACAGCAACGGCATTTCCGCATGGTGGTGGGTGGGCTCGGCCGGCGTCGGCTCGCTGATCATGGCGTTCACGGTGGGCCCGCGCATCTGGAAGATCGCGAGCGACCATGGCCTCAAGACCGCGGGCGATTTTCTCGAATGGCGTTTTTCGCGCAATCTCCGGGGCGCGGTGTCGTCCCTGCTGTGGCTCGGCACGATTTCGATTCTCTCCGGACAGCTCATCGCCCTCGCATGGGTCCTCAACGTCGTGGCCGGCCTCGACAAGACGACAGGGGTGATCATCGGAGGCGTCGTCGCCACGATCTACTTCACCGCGGGCGGACTCCTGAGTTCGGTCTGGATCAACTTCATGCAGCTCGGCGTGATGATCGTCGGTTTCTTCGCGGCGATTCCATTGGCGCTCTCGAAGGCCGGCGGCTTCGCTTCGCTGCAGGCCGCGACGTCGAACCCCGCGGGCTTCTGGGACTTCTTCTCGAACGGTTCGTCGGGAATCCACTACCTCGCCTTGCTCGCGCCGGCCTTCGTGATCTCGCCCGGGCTCATCCAGAAGGTCTACGGCGCGCGCGACGCGGCGACGGTCCGGAAAGCGGTGGCGCTCAATGCCGGCGCTCTCTTCATCTTCGCCTTCGTGCCTCCGATGATCGGCCTGCTCGCGCGGGCCCTCCATCCCGGCCTCACCTCGCCCGAACTCGCGATGCCCACGATCTTCATGGAGGACCTCCCGGTCTGGTTCGGGGCTCTCGGCCTCGCCGCGGTCGTTTCCGCGGAGATCTCCACCGCCGACGCCGTTCTCTTCATGTTGTCGACGTCGCTGTCGCAGGATCTCTACAAGGGTTTCGTGAACCGGACGGCTTCGGATGCGCAGGTTCTACGCGTGGCTCGCGGGGCGGCCATCGGCGGGGGCATCCTCGGCGTGCTCGTCGCCCTCAAGGCGTCGACGGTGATCGGCGCGCTCGGCATCTTCTACTCCCTGCTTTCGGTCAGTCTGTTCGTGCCCGTGGTGCTGGGCCTGTACGTCGCCGCGGCGGACAGCCGGAACGCCTACGCGGCGATTCTGTTCGGCGTGGGCACGCTGCTCGCAGTGCAGTTCGCGACCGATGGCAAGGGCTACGGCATGTGGACCCCTTCGCTTCTCGGCCTTCTCGCCTCCGCGGGAGCGGGGGCTCTCTCGCTCCTCCTCTTCCGCCGGACCCTTCCCGAAACCTCGAACCCCAAGAACCAGGAAAGACCATGAACACCGCATCTCTTTTCAGACTCGACTCCAAAGTGGCCGCGATCGTCGGCGCCGGTTCCGGCATCGGCGAAGCGACCGCGCGCATGGCCGCGGATCTCGGCGCCCACGTGGTCTGCCTCGACGTGAATGCGGCGAGTGTCGAGACCACCGCGAACGCGATCAAGGCC
Organism: uncultured Acidobacteriota bacterium; assembly: GCA_964396875.1. Taxonomy (GTDB): domain Bacteria; phylum Acidobacteriota; class Vicinamibacteria; order Fen-336; family JAGNNV01; genus JAGNNV01. The sequence continues at coordinate 21,583 of CAYNHK010000033.1, forward strand.
GCGGGCGGCAAGGCGGAGAGCGCCGTCGTCGACATCCGTGACGGAGCGGCGGTGAAGAAGTGCTTCGACGACATCAACGCGCGCCTCGGCGGTCTGCACGTCGCGATCTGCACACCGGCCATCAACGTGCGCAAGAAGATCCTCGACTACACCGAGGAGGAGTTCGACCGCGTGATGGCGGTGAACATGCGCGGGAATTTCAACGTGCTCCAGGCCGCGGGCCGGATCATGACCGCGCAGAAGAGCGGGAGCATTGTCTTGTATTCGTCGATCCGCTCCTTGACCGTCGAACCGGGCCAGTCGGCTTACGCGGCGACGAAAGCAGGCATTCTCCAGATGGTGCGCACCGCGGCTTCCGAATTTGGTTCCGCGGGCGTGCGGGTGAATGCGATCGGGCCGGGTGTCATCGACACGCCCCTCACCGCGCAGATCAAGAACAACACCGCCTGGTACGAGGCCTATGCGGCGAAGAGCATCATGAACCGCTGGGGCAAGCCCGAGGAAGTCGCCGCGGCGACACTCTTCCTGTGCGCCCCGGCGGCGAGCTACATCACCGGCACCATCCTCTTCGTCGATGGCGGCTGGACCGCCCACGACGGTCGGTTCACGCCGCCGGGGATGTAGCAGGAAGGTAGCAGCGAGCCGCCAGAATGCGGGAGGGTATTTGCATGCAGCGATGCTTCTTCGGATTCGCGATGTCGTTTGTCTGGGCGGCCGCGTCCGTTGCCGCCCCTGCGGAGTGGACCACCACGAAGCCTGCTTCCCTCGCCGGCGCCCCCGACATCGAGCACTCGGTGTGGAGCGCCTCGCGGCCGCCTGGCGGGCCGTTCGACCGGATCGAGGTCCACCGCTATCGCACGAAAGCGGCGCCCATCGCGGCGATGCTCTACCTGCCGGGCACGAACATGAACGGCGAGGTCGCGCTGACGAGCGAAGAGCACAACCTGTGGATCTTCCTGGCCCGCCGCGGTGTCGAGGTTTTCACCGTCGACTACAGGACACGCTTTTCGTCCTCGGTCACGGACCCGAAGACGCTGACGTCGATGAAGGACTGGACCACCGAGGCCTTCGTCCTTGACATCAAGGCGGCGAGCGCCCTCGCTCGCTCGGAGAGCGGTCGGGCGCAGATCTACATCGCCGGTTTCTCTCGCGGTGTGTTCCTCGCCTACGCCTATGCGTGTGCCGAGCCCACGGCGGTGGCGGGACTCGTGGCTCTGGACGGCCAGTTCAAGTCTCACGCGCCGAAGGGCCAGTACGCGATGGACGCGGATTTCAAGAAGCTCGAAGAGAGCGGCGCGTGGGCGAGCGACGTCTCGGGGCGCCTCGGTTGGGAAGGTCGGCAGAAGCTGATGCTCGCCGCCGCGGAAAACCCCAACGCTCCCGCCACGGACCCGAAGTACAAGACCATCGGGGAGCAACTTTCGAACCTGCTCCACTTCGCGTGGGGCCCGGGAGCGCTCGCGAGCCCCCTCGGGGGTCAGTCGAGGCCCGAAGTGCTTGGACGGCTCCTCGCGGGCTACGACCGCTTCTACCCCGCGATTCAGGACCTCGACGCTCGCCGTATGGCCGATCGCGACGACGATCCGGCAACAACCATCGACGACCTTTGGGGAGAGATGAAGGTGCCCATCCTCTACTTCGGCAACGCGCGCATGCCCGGGGACTGGCTCTTGAACGGGATCTACTCCGCGCAGAAGAGCGGCTCGGCCGACGTCACCATCCACGTTCTCGAGGGCTACGGCCATCTCGACGTTCTGGTGAGCGAGCACGCGCGCCGTGGAGTCTTCGAGCCCACTCTGGCCTGGATGAAGAGTCGAGCAATAGATGCACGTTTGACAGCGATGCCGGCGAAGGATTAGACATCTCTCACACCACGTTCGGGCGGATTTGCAACGTTCCAAATTCTTCAAAGAATCACCACCCGTTTCCCAATAGGAGTCCCCAAATGCGTCTCTTCTCTCTCCGAGCCGGGCTAGCACTCGCTCTCGGGTGTGTCCTGGGGCTGGCCCCGACCCTCGCCCATGCTCAGGCCACCGGTTCGATCTCCGGCACCGCGAAGGATGAATCGGGCGCCGTCCTCCCCGGCGTCACCATCGAGGCCACGAACGTGGGCACCAACAGCGTGCGCACCGCGACCACGGGCGCGGATGGCTTCTACACGATCCAGCTCGTGCAGCCGGGTTCCTACAACGTGCGCGCGACCCTCTCGGGCTTCTCGGTGTTCTCCCGCAGCGGCGTCAAGGTCAACGTGTCCGAAACCGCGCTCGTCAACGTGCCGATGAAGGTGGGCGGCCAGTCCGAGACGGTCGACGTCACCGGCGAAGCGCCCCTTATCGAAACCGGCAATGCGACGCTCGGCATCGTCATCGACGAAAAGAAGGTGGTCGACCTGCCGCTCAACGGCCGCAACTTCACCCAGCTCGGCACGCTGATCCCGGGCGTGGTCGCCCCTCCGGCCGGCCTTGGCGGCCAGAACGGCGATGCCACCCCCGGCGGCTTCGGCAACGTGACCGGCGGCTTCAATGTCAACGGCCAGCGCAACCAGTCGAACAACTTCCTGCTCGACGGCGCCACCAACAACGACACCTTCAACACGGGCTTCGTGCTTCGCCCGCCCCCCGACGCGATCCAGGAGTTCAAGATCCTCACCCACTCCTACAGCGCCGAATACGGCCGCAACTCCGGCTCGGTGGTGAACGTGGTCACGAAGTCGGGATCGAACAACTGGCACGGCGCGGTGTGGGAGTTCAATCGCGATGGCAAGTTCCAGTCCCGGAACTTCTTCGTCCCCGAGACTCAGCCCAAGCCCAAACTCAAGCAGAACCAGTTCGGCGCCTCCCTCGGCGGCCCGATCATGAAGGACAAGCTCTTCGCGTTCGGCTACTACGAGGGCTACCGCAATACGCGCGGCACCACGCAGAACCTTCTGGTTCCGACCGCGGCCCAGCGCTCCGGCAACCTCGGCGGCACCGTGCGCGACCCGCTCACCGGACAGCCTTTCCCGGGCGGCGTGATTCCCACGAACCGGATCAGCCCCATCTCCGCGAAATTCCTTACCGACTTCATGCCTCTTCCAAACTCGGGCACGAACCGCTACATCGTTTCCCCCGATGTTGTGGACAACCGCGACCAGGCCGGTGGCCGTCTCGACTACAAGCTGTCGGACAAGCACCAGATGATCGGACGCTTCCTCTGGAGCCGGACCAAGGCCGAGACACCGCGAACCGTGCAGCCCGCCGACGGTCTCGCCAAGGCGAAGCTGTGGGACGTGATGATCTCCGACACCTACATGTTCAGCCCCAACGCCATCAACCAGCTTCGTTTTTCGGTCAACAAGATCGACGCGCAGCCCGCGGTGACCTCGGGGCTCACCAACTCCGCCTACGGAATCAACGTGCGGAACACCAACCCGCTCGCCGTGGGTCTGCCCTCGATCGTTATTTCCGGCTTCCCGGGCCTGGGCGACGCGCAGCAGCCCTTCGTCCAGCGCAACAACGATGTCTACCAGCTCACCGATGATTTCTCGTGGCTGCGGGGCAAACACTCGTTCAAGTTCGGCCTCGATGTGCGCCAGGAACACATGTTCATCGCTTTCATCAACCGTCCCAACGGCGACTTCAACTTCTCGGGCGCCATCACCGGAAGCGCGCTCGGCGATTTCCTGCTCGGCTATCCCGCCCAATTCCGCGCGACCACGCAGCAGGGCATCCAGGACGGCACGGGCTGGTCGTACTCCGGCTACATCCAGGACGAGTTCCGGTACTCCGATCGGCTGACCTTGAACGTCGGCGTCCGCTACGAACTGGCGAAGCCCTTCGTCGAGAAGGAGAACCGGATCGTCGTGATCGACCCGACCAAGAAGTCGACGGTTCAGCCGCTGGCTCCACAGGGCTTGCTGTACCCCGGGGACGCGGGCATTCCCGACGGCGGGTACAAGACGGACAAGAACAACTTCGCGCCTCGTCTGGCTTTCGCATGGGATCCGACGGGCAAGGGCAAGACCAGCGTTCGCGGCGCGTGGGGCATCTTCTACGACTCGCTCGCCGGGCAAGGCGACCTCTTCCAGGCCGGCGTTCTCGCCCCTCCCTTTACTCCGCTGGTCGAGCTCAACGCGACCGCGGCGAATCCGTTCCTCACCTTCGCCAATCCCCTCGGCACGGGTTCGCAGACGCCGAATCTCTTCCCCCCCAACCTCACCATCATCGGCTGGGGACCGACCTTCGACACGCCTTCGGCCATGCACTACAACCTCACGGTCCAGCAGCAGATCGGCGACAACCTCGGTCTCGAGATCGGCTACGTCGGTTCGCGCGGCAAGAACCTTCCGATGTTCATCGAGATCAACCCCATCGTGACCCCGCCGTCGACCCGCAAGTACCCGGCTTTCGCGCTCCTCCGACCGACCATGACCGTGGCCGAGTCCTGGTACAACTCGCTTCAGGCGTCGCTCCGTATGCGGCCGACGAAGGGGATCAACTTCCTCGCGGCCTACACCCTGGGCGACGCCAAGGATCACGTCTCGGGTCTCAACATCGGCGGCGAGAACCGTCAGGTTCTTCCCGTCACGCTGGGTGACGACGCGAGTCTTCAGGCGGCCCTCGATCAGGAGAAGGGGCCTGCGCTCTTCGATGTGCGTCATCGCTTCGTCTTCAGCTTCGGGGCCGAACTGCCGAAGTTGTCCGATCGTTCGGCGGCGATGCGGTATGTCCTGGGCGGCTGGCAATTGAACGGAATCTTCCAGGCCCAGACCGGTTTCCCGTTCACGGTCACCGATCCGGTCCTCGCCCTGAACGGCTTCACCAACCGTCCGAACATGACCTGCGATCCCAACAACGGCGCGCCGAAGACCGTGACTCAGTGGTTCAATACGAACTGCTTCGCGCGCCGCGCCGCCGCCAACACCACTGGCTTGTCGTCGCAGCCGCGCAACGCGGTCCGCGGCCCCGGCTTCAACCGCACGGACCTGTCGATCTTCAAGAACTTCGCGTTTTCGGGGAACAAGCAGATCCAGATCCGCATCGAAGGTTTCAACATCTTCAACCAGGAGCGGTTCGGTCAGCCCGTGAACAACAGCAGCGCCGCTAACTTCGGCCAGATCACGAGCGCCGAGGACGGCCGGATCATTCAATTCGGAGCCAAATTCACGTTCTAGTGAGTCTGGGGGGGCCGGACACGGACCCGGCGCCCCCCAGGCCCCCCAGCCTTCGCTCGTCAGCGACGTCTTTGAGGGTTGAAACGACCGAGTGAATCGCTCGTTTCAACAAGATGAAGCTGCCGAGCTGCGGCCGCCTCGTGCTCTTGCCAGACCCGCCGCCCGACTCAAATAGAATCCGGCCCATGAAACGGCGAGACTTTCTGGGTCGGGCTACCGCGGGCGCCACGGTTCTTGGGTTCCCCGCGATCGTGAGATCACAGGCCACCGTTCCCCAGGTCGTGTCCGGCGTCCAGGCCGGAGACGTGACCGGCGGGAGAGCGATCATCTGGTCGCGTTCCAGTCAGCCCGGCGAGATGGAAGTCGAGTGGGCCACGAACGAACGCTTCGAGAACTCGACCATCGTCGGCAATTCGTTCGCGCTCCGGAGCACGGGACTGTGCGCGAAAGCCGACATCCAGAAGCTTCCCGCGGGCGAAACCATCTTCTATCGCGTGCGTTTCCGCGACCTCGCCGACTCGCGCGTCTTCGGCCCGCCGGTGAGCGGCCGCTTCAAAACTCCACCCGCCGACGGACGCGACGTGAGCTTCATCTGGGGCGCCGACACGGTGGGTCAGGGCTACGGCATCAACCCCGCCATGGGCGGGCTCAAGATGTACGACACCATGGCCCGCGCCGAGGCCGACCTCTTCATCCACACCGGCGACACCGTCTACGCAGATCAACCCGTGCTCGCGGAGATGCGGGCCGGAGACGGCACCACCTTCAAGAACCTCACCACCCAGGCCAAGTCGAAGGTGGCGGAGACCCTCGATGAGTTCCGCGGCCAGTGGGAGTACAACCTTCTCGACGAGAACTTCCGACGCTTCAACGCTCAGATCGCGCAATTCGTCTTGTGGGACGACCATGAGGTCCGCAACAACTGGTACCCGGGCCAGATCCTGGACGACCCGCGGTACCTGATCGAACCGCGAGTGGACGTGCTGGCCTCACGGGCTCGTCGCGGCTTCTTCGAGTTCACGCCGATCCGGGGCCTCGAACCAACCGCGGCCAAGATCGACCGGGTGCTGCCCTTTGGCCCGCTGCTCGATGTCTTCGCGCTGGACATGCGGAGCTACCGGGGCGCCAATGGCGCGAACCGTGAGCCGAAGCTCGACGCGAACTCCGCGCTGCTCGGGCCTTCCCAGCTCGCCACGTTGAAGCGATCCCTGCGCTCCTCGCGCGCGGTGTGGAAGGTCATCGCGTCCGACATGCCGCTTGGCCTGGTGGTGGGAGATGGGCCGGGCCGATACGAGGCGGTCGCCAACGATGATCCGGACGCGCCGAGCGGGCGTGAGTTGGAGATCGCCGACCTGCTCTCCTTCATCAAACGCGAGCGGATCTCCAACATCGTCTGGATCACGGGCGACGTGCACT
>CAYNHK010000034.1:0-28054 GCA_964396875.1 uncultured Acidobacteriota bacterium
CGGGCCCGGCGCCCCGGGGGGGCCCCCCCCCCGCGTTCGATCGCCTATCCTCCGGGGCGTGAAAACCGACGCGTCCCTGACCCGGCTCCTCCTCTCTTCGAGTCTGGCCCTGATCGCCGCGGCCGGCATGTCTCGAGGCGTCACCTCGGCCGCGCCGTCCGAGGACTGGCCGATGTGGGGCGGCTCGCCCGGACGGAACATGGTGTCAGCCATGAAGGGCCTGCCCACCGAGTGGGATGCGGAGACGAAGAAGAACATCAAGTGGGTGGCGGACCTTGGCGACCACAGCTACGGGAATCCCGTGGTGGCGGGTGGGCGAGTGTTCGTGGGGACCAACAACGAGAATCCCCGCGACCCCAAACAGACGGGCGACCGAGGCGTTCTGATGGCGTTTCGTGAGGCGACCGGCGAGTTCTTGTGGCAGCACACGCACGCGAAGCTGGAGTCGGGTCAGGCGAACGACTGGCCTCTCCAGGGAATCGCGTCCTCGCCTTTCGTGGAGGGCAATCGCCTCTACTACGTCAGCAACCGAGCTGTGTTGTTCTGTCTCGACGCCGAGGACGGAAAGGTGATCTGGGCCCTCGACATGATCAAAGACCTTGGAGTGTTCCCGCACAATCTCGCCAACTCCTCGCCCACGGGTCTGGGCGATCTCGTCTTCGTCGGAACGTCGAACGGCCACGATGAGAGCCACGTCAAGCTTCCCTCCCCAAAGGCCCCGTCGATCCTCGCGGTCAACAAGGCGACGGGCAAAGTCGTGTGGAGCGACAACTCCGCAGGAGAGCGAGTCCTGCACGGGCAGTGGTCACCGCCCGCCGCGGGTGTCATCGGGGGTGTGGCCCAGGTGGTGTCGGCGCAAGGCGATGGATGGGTGCGAGGTTTCGAGGCGCAGACCGGCGTGAAGCTGTGGGAGTTCGACACGAACCCGAAGGACTCGGTCTGGCCGAAGACGCGGAACGAGCTGGTGGCGACGCCCGTCATCGCGAACGACCGTGTCTACATCGGCAACGGGCAGGATCCCGAATACGGAGAAGGCGTCGGCAACTTCTACGCCATCGACGCCACGAAACGCGGCGACATCACGATCTCCGGGAAGGTGTGGCAGGCCGAAAAGATCCGCCGGACCATATCGACCGCTGCGGTCGCGGACGGCCTCGTCTACATCGCGGACTTCAGCGGCTTCCTGCGGTGCCTCGACGAGAAAAGCGGGAAGGAGGTCTGGATGCACGATCTGTTTGCTGCGGTCTGGGGTTCACCCTTCGTGGTCGACGGCAAGGTCTACATCACGGACGAGGATGGCGACGTCACGGTGATGGCCCACGGCCGCGAGAAGAAGGTCCTCGCGGAGATGAACATGGGCAGCGCGGTCTACGGGACGATCACTCCCGCCAACGGAGCTATCTTCCTGAACACGCAGACGAAGCTCTTCGCGATCGCCACGAAGTAATCGCGGGCGTCTGCTTACTTGGAGGCTGTCCGCTTCCCGATGGCCCACAGCGCGCCGGTGGTGCGGAAGAAGATCTGCCCATCCGAGATGGCGGGCGAAGAGAGGCTGTAGTCGTCGAAGGCGTTTTCGGCCACCAGTTCAAAAGTCGGTCCCGCCTTGACCACGCTGGTGAGGCCGTCTTCGTTGGTGATGTAGATCTTCCCGTCGGCGAGGACCGCGGAACCGCTGTAGGTCCCGGGCCGAAGCCGCTGCTGGCCATAGATTTCCTTGCCGGTCTTCGCATCGAGGCACCACATGATGCCGCGGTCGTTGATCACGTAGGTGTACGTTCCGTCGGTGACCGGAGTCGGGACATCGGGACCGTCGTTGAACGACCACATCACGTGGGACGACGTCACATCCCCGCGTCCGCCCGGCTTCAGAACGAGCATCGGCCGCACTCGTGTGGGCGCGATGATGATCTCGTTGTGGACCACTGGCGAGGCGACGATCCGGTAGTTGCCGTTGTTCGCCGGGTTCAGGCCATCCGCGCGCCAGAGTTCCTTGCCGGTTCCGAGATCGTGTCCGGTAACCACGTCACCGCCGGTCACGACGATCTCCAGGTTCTTGCCGTGACGCAGCAGGGCCGGCGTGGAGTAGGAGTCCGGCGATTCCTTCTCCGCCTTTGTCGGACGCTCGACCCGCCACAGGGTCTTTCCGTCCTTCTTGTTGATGCGCAGGACGTAGGAAGGATCGTCGGTCTTCATGCCGTGAAGCACCTGCACGTAGAGCGAATCCTCGTGCAGCAGGGGCGATGAGCCGTAGCCCCAGTTGAGGCCAAAGGCGCCGTAGTCCTTCTGGATGTCGCGCGACCAGATTTCCTTGCCTTTGAAGTCGAAGGCCTTCAGGATGCCGGTTCCCGTCATCACCCAGACGTTCTTTCCGTCGGTGACGGGGGAGGGCGTCGACATGTTGTGCTTGCGCTGCTTGTGGTCGCCGTCGCCCAGATGCTGTTTCCACAGCTGGGTTCCCTTCGTCCGATCCACCGCCCAGAGGTACAGGCTTCCCGCGTCGGCCACGTTCAGGAAGATGTGATCCTTCCAGACAATGGGTGTCGAACCGGACAGCCCCGGCATCGCGAGCTTCCAGGTGATGTTCTCGGTGGCGGACCACTTCGTGGGCAGGTTTGTTTCGCCGCTGAGGCCATTGGCGAGCGGTCCCCTCCACTGGGGCCAGTTCTCGGCCCGTGTCGCGGCCGGCAGGGCAGCGATCACGAATGCCGCGGCGAACAGGACTCGGGTTCGATTCTTCGTCATGGTCGTGGTCCTCAGAGAGTGGCTGCTTTGGAGGCTAACAGACGGGGCCCGAAGCCATAGACCCCTTTGACAAGGACGAATCCTTGATAGAGTAAGGATCATGTCGAAAGTGACCAGCAAGCTCCAGGTGACCCTGCCCAAGGCGATCGCCGATCGGTACGGCGTCGCCCCGGGCGCGGATCTGGTGTTCGAGCCCGCGGGAGATTCGATCCGTGTTCTGGTGGCTCGAGAGCCTGGCCTCGCCTCGTCTTACGGCCTTTCGCTCGAGGACAAGCAGGCGCTGCTTGACGCGGTGTCGCGCCGGCAGGCCACCCGGAACCGGCGGTACCGGCTCGGGCTCGGCGTCACCAAGCGGCGGAAGAGCGGGACGGCCGCCGGTACGAGTGCAGGTGACGAACGCGGATGGACGAGGGAGGCTCTTTACGATCGTGGCCGCACTCGTTGACACGAACGTCCTCGTCTATCGCTTCGACCCGAGGTTTCCAGAGAAGCAGGAAAAGGCGCGCCTGCTCCTCGAAACGGCCTCCCGTCCTGGCGTTCTCGGACTGCCTCATCAGGCTCTGGTGGAGTTCGTGGCCGCCACCACTCGGCCTCTGCCCAAAATCGGCGCCTTGCTGTCGCCTGCCGAAGCACGGGAGGAGGTCGAGTCCATGTTGCTCACCTTCGAGGTTCTCTATCCCGACGCCGCACTCGTGCGCACCGCGCTCCGCGGGGTGGCGGCCTACGGGCTCTCGTGGTTCGACGCGCACCTCTGGGCCTACGCCGAACACCACGGGTGCCCGATCCTCTATTCAGAAGACTTCCAGGCTGGCCGGGTCTACGGATCCGTGCGCGTCGTGAATCCGTTCAAGCCATGACGCCGGCGCGGATGATCCGTCCGCAGCGCCAGCCAAGATAGTTCACGAACAGCCAGAAGTTCCGGAACGCGGGGTTCTTTGTCTCGCCCCGCTGGTAGCGGAAGTAGATCTGCTGCGCGATCGCGGCTAGGCGGAAGAGGCCGTACACCTCATAGAAGGCCCACTTCGTTGTGTTGCGGCCGGTCTTCGAACCGTAGTACTCCACGACCTCGCGCCGCGTGAGCATTCCGGGAAGGTGCGTGGGCTGACGCCGCAGCGAGCGGATGAAGAAATCGTCGTCCGCCTGAACCCAGTAGGCGAGGGCATTGCCGAGGTCCATCAGCGGGTCGCCGATCGTCGCCATCTCCCAATCGAGGACGCCGACGATACGAGTGGGTTCCGCCAGGTCGAGCACGACGTTGTCGAACCGGAAGTCGTTGTGGATGACGCAAGCATCCGAGTCTTCCGGCGTATGTGCCGCGAGCCATTCCATCACTCCCTCGAACCGGCCCACGTTCCAGGTGCGCGCCTTCCGGTACCGGTCGCACCAGCCCTCGATCTGGCGGCGCGCGTATCCACCACCTTTGCCCATCGCCTCGAGGTCCGTTCCCGTGATCTTCACGGCGTGCAGCGCGATCAGGGTGTCGATGACGTTCAGGCACAATGCCCGGGTTGTTTCCGGTGAGAGGCTGAGATCCTGCGGCAGGTTCTTCCTCAGGATTCGTCCCGCGACACGGCGCATGACGTAGAACTCGCAACCGATCACGGAGGCGTCGTCGCAGAACGCGACCATCTCCGGGACCAGCGGGAACGAAGCACCAAGCGCCTTCTGAATCCGGTACTCGCGCCCCATGTCGTGAGCCGACTTCGCTTTTGTGCCCGCCGGAGGTCGCCGCAGGACGAGGTCGTGGGTGGGATAGAGCAACCGGTACGTCCAGTTCGAAGCGCCACCCGAGAACTGCGTGAGCTCCGGCTTCCCCGAAAGCCCGGGAACGCGAGCCTTCAGCCAGGCATCGACGGCGTCAATGTTCAGCTCCTCGCCGGGCCGGACCTCAGCGGAGCCCGCGAGCGTCGGTTCCGGCGTCAAAGCTCAAGCCTTCCGCGGCTGGGCGTCGATCAGGCTCTTGTACTTGCCGAGTTCGAGGCGTGCGATCACGCCGCGGTGAACGGCATCCGGGCCGTCGGCGATGCGCAGGGCCCGCGCCATCGAGAACAGTGCGGTGAGGGGGAAGTCGTGACAGACGCCGGCGCCGCCGTGCATCTGGATCGCCTCGTCCACGACACGCTGCAGAACATTCGGGGCTACCACCTTGATCGCGGAGATCTCGGTCATCGCCCCAAGCGCCCCCGCGTCGTCGAGTTTCCAGGCGGCGTAGAGGGTCAGCAGGCGCGCCTGGTCGATCGCGATGCGCAGGTCGGCGACGACTTCGCGGTTTCCGCCCAGGTTGATCAGGGGCTTGCCGAAGGCGGTGCGGGTGATGCCGCGGCGGATCATCAACTCGAGCGCCCATTCGGCCGCCCCGATCGCGCGCATGCAGTGGTGGATTCGGCCGGGGCCAAGACGCATCTGCGCAATTTCGAAACCGCGGCCGGGGCCGAGAAGAAGATTCGACTTCGGCACACGGACGTTCTCGAACCACACTTCGCCGTGACCGTAGGGCTCGTCGTATTCGCCGAAGGCGGTCATCATCCGGCGGATGGTGATCCCCGGGGTTGAGAGCGGGGCCAGCACCATGCTGTGCCTATGATGGCGGTCGGCCCCAGGATCCGAAACTCCCATGAAGATGGCGATCCGACACTCAGGATGACCGAGGCCGGTGGCCCACCACTTCCGGCCGTTCAGGACCAGGGAGTCACCGTCTTCGGTGATCGTGGCTTCCATGTTTGTTGCGTCGCTTGAAGCGACGTCCGGTTCGGTCATGCAGAAAACCGAGCGGATCGTGCCATCGAGCAGGGGCCTCAGCCACGCCGCCTTCTGTTCATCGGTGCCGCAATGCCACAGCACCTCCATGTTGCCGGTGTCCGGAGCGTTGCAGTTGAAGACCTCGGGGGCGAGCAGGCTGCGTCCGGTTTCTTCCGCCACCGATGCGTACTCGAGTGTGCGGAGTCCCGCCCCCAGATTCGCATCGGGCAGGAAGAGATTCCAAAGGCCCGCGGCACGCGCTTTCTGCTTCAGGCTCTCGACCACGGGCGAGACGCGCCACTTCGTCCAGTCCGCGCCGTGATTGAGGGCACGGAGATCGCGGAAGTGCACCTCCTCGACCGGCAGGATGTGCTCTTGAATGAACGTCCGGACGCGAAGTGCTGCTTCACGTGCGCGAGGCGAGGGGGTGAAGTCCAAGGCGGCTCATCATAGAGCCGCGGGCGACGCTTCAATCGTACGTGGAGTCGTATTCGATGAACTGGGTCATGCTCGCGAAGCGCTGCGGTACCTTCGGCCCGCGCACGAACTCCTCGGTCGCCGCGTCCAGGGTCGCCGCGGGACAACGGTCGCGGAGGAAAGCGATCAGCCGGCGCGTGTTGTCGAGGCGGTTCGTGTTCCCGCCCGGTATCGCCGCATAGTTGACAATCGTGCTCCCGAAGATCCGCACCGGTTCGCGAGACGCGGCCTTCGCGGGAACGATATCGAGAAGCAGGGCGCCTTCCCATGGAGGGTCGGGAGGAAGTTGTCGCGCGACGATGGCCGTGACCTGATCGAAGGGGATGTCCCGGGTTTCGCCAGTCGGGAGCGTGACGCGCAGGCCGGACTCGCCGAGCTCACACTTGCCGGCGATGAACCGAAGCGACTTCCGCGCCACATCGACTCCCGCCGGCCCCTTGGTGGCGATCGTTCTGCCCGTTCCTGCGACCACCTTCGCGGGGGTCTGTCGTTCGCTCATCTTGAGGCGGAGTTTCTCGGCCTCGCCCGCGAGCGTGCGGACGACGGGAGGCGCGGCGGCGGGCGGCGGAGGCGTCGTTGACGCGATCGTCGATGCGCTCGCGGATGGAGCCACGCCGGTCGGCGCGACGTTCCGCGGCGTGGTCGCACGAGGCCCTCCCGGCGGAGATGGCGCTCGCGGCTTTGGCTTCCTCGGTTTGTTCAACTCGCCGATCGCGACAAACCCCCGGATCATCGGCATCAGGAAGAAGACCCGCGCGATCAGCGCTCCGATGGGCGGCGACGCCTTCGCCTCGGCGGCAGCCACGAACATGTAGACGCCGTCGAGGCTGAAAAGGCCCACCGCGACCGCCAGGGCCAGGAGCGACCGCTTCTTCACCAGCACGGCGAGACCGGCGTAGATGGCGCCCGTCAAGAGGGAGGCCCAGCCGAGACCAATCGCCTGCAGAAACCCTATGCCGAAGATCACCGTGATGGAGCCGAGGATCGCGTTCAGAGCTGCGATCACGAAGATGATGTTGGCCGCGCCTTCGAGCTGGGTCTGCGGATCGCCGGCGCTCCCCGGGAGAGGTTCGCCGTCTCGAGAGAGCCGAAGTTCCGGGAAGGGGCCGATCTTGGCGAGGACCAACTCCAGACGGCTCCCGTCCGCGAGGGCGAAGGAGTGAGGCGTCTCGATGTCCTTCGCGTTCTCGAAGGAACCCAGCGTCGTTCCGTCGAACGCGAGGGTCAGGTTCTTAAAGGCCCCTTCCCAGTCGACGGCAACCCGCTCGGGTCCGCCGGCTTCGAGGGCGTACTTCCTGGAGGGCAAGGGCGCTCCTTTCGCAATGCTGGGGAGTCTAACGAGTTCCCTGCCCGTCGCGCCGCGTGTACGCTACGAGACATGAAGAGACTCCCTCGAGCGATCATGGCCCTGGGCCTCTGCCTCACCGGCGTCGTTTCCGGGATGGCCGACACCTACCCTCGGCAGCCCGGCGTCGACATCGTCGACTACTCGTTTCGCCTGACCTTGAGCGACGACAGCGACGTCATCGAGGGAGAAACCGTCGTGACCTTTCGCGTGGTCAAAGACGGCGTTTCCATGCTGACCCTCGACCTCGTACAGCCGAAGGCCGGGACTCCGGACCGGGGCATGGTCGTGAGGGCCGTGACCGAGGCGGGGAAGTCGCTGGTCTTCGATCACCGCGATGACCGTCTCGCCGTCCGTTTCGATCCCGTCGCCCGCGCAGGCGAAACGCGCAGGGTGGTTGTCTCCTATCGGGGCATTCCCGCAACCGGTCTGCTCATCGCCCCCAACAAGCACGGCGAGCGGACTTTCTTCAGCGACAACTGGCCGATCAAGGCCCGGCACTGGCTGCCCACCCTCGACCACCCGGGAGACAAGGCGACGAGCGAGATGGTGGTGAACGCGCCCGCCCACTATCAGGTGGTCTCAAACGGCCGACTGGTCGAAGAGACCGACCTGGGCGCCGGACGTCGCCTCACGCGCTGGCGTCAGTCGATACCGATCGCGACCTGGCTCAATGTCCTGGGCGTCGCCCGTTTCGCCGTGGACCATCGACCGGCCTGGCGCGGTCTGCCGATCGACACCTGGGTCTACCGGCAGGATCGGGACAACGGCTTCGCGGTGTTTTCGAAGCCGACCACCGCGGTTCTCGACTTTCTCTCCGATCGCGTCGGACCGTACTCGTATGAGCGTCTGGGAAACGTGCAGGCGAATGGCGTACGCGGTGGCATGGAGTCGGCCACGTCCATTTTCTATGGCGACGACTCGGTGAACGATCCAAAGAGTCCAAGGTGGCGGAACGTCATCATCCACGAGATCGCTCATCAGTGGTTCGGAAATGCGGTGACCGAGAGCGACTGGGATGACGTCTGGCTTTCGGAGGGCTTCGCCACCTACTTCACGCATCTGTTCATCGAACACGCCTATGGGCGTGACGAGTTTGTGGCGGGTCTTCGCACCGATCGAGACGCGATTCGTGACTTCGATCTCAAGAACCCGAATTACCGGATCATTCACGACAACATCGCGGACATGAGTCAGGTTCTCTCGAGCGCCGGTACCTATAAGAAGGGTGCGTGGACGCTGCACATGCTGCGGGGGATCGTCGGGGACGACGCCTTCTGGCGAGGAATACGCGACTACTACCAGCGGCACCAGGACCGCAATGCGGCGACCGCCGACTTTCGTCGTGCGATGGAGGAGGCGTCGGGCAAAGAGCTTGCCTGGTTCTTCGACCAGTGGCTCACCCGTGGCGGCTTTCTCAAAGTTCGCGCGCAGTGGAGTTACGACGCGGGTGCCAAAGCGGTCCGCATCGAAGTCGAACAGCTCCAGGCCGGCGCGCCGCTGCGCATGCCGGTCGAAGTCGGCATTTCGGTGGAGGGCGAAGCCGTCCTGCGAAGCGCCACCATCGAGATCAAAGACCAAAGGCAGGTGCTCTCCATCCCGCTCGACCGGGCGCCGAAATCGGTCACCCTCGATCCGCGGACGTTCGTGCTGATGGAAGCGGAGGTTGTGCAGGCGGAGCGAAAATGACCCTGCTCAAGAGCGTGCTCCGCATCTCCATCGCGGCTCTGATCGGTGGCACACTCTTCCTGATGATCTTCGAGAAGCAGCTCATCTACTACCCGGCGACCGCGGTCGATGTCACTCCGAAGGCGCTGGGCCTGCCCTTCGAGGACGTAACCATCGACGTCGAACCGGGGGTGAAGATCCACGGGTGGTTCATCAAGGGGTCGAAGGAGCCTTCTGTCGCCACCCTCCTCTTCTCTCACGGAAACGCGGGCAACATCGCCGACCGGCTGGATCGCGTTCTCAGCTGGCGCGATCTTGGCGCCGACTTCCTGCTCTACGACTACCGGGGTTTTGGCCGAAGCTCGGGCGCGCCCGGCGAGGAAGGGACGTATCGCGACGGCCGTGCCGCCTACGACTATCTCGTGAAGTCCCGCGGCGTCGACCCGAAGCGCCTGGTGCTGATGGGCGAATCTCTGGGCTGCGCGATTTCAATCCAGCTGGCCTTGGATCGTCCGGCCGCAGGGCTCGTTCTCGAAGCGCCTTTCGCCTCGATCCCGCACATGGCCTCCGCGATCTATCCGTTCCTGCCCGCGAAGTTCTTCGTGAGGACGCGCTACGACAACCTGGAGAAGATTCCGCGCGTGAAGGCGCCGCTTCTGGTCGTTCAGGGTACGAGGGACGAGGTCATCCCCGTGGCTCAGGGCAAGATGGTCTTCGACGCGGCTTCCTCCGCCAAGCAGTACCTCGCCATCGAGGGCGCACATCACAACGACGTCTACGTGATCGGCGGAACGCAGTACAAGACCGCGCTGGCCGATTTCCTCGCGCGCGCCGTTCCCTCCGCTCCGGCCCCGAGTCTGATAGAAACCGGGAAACCATGAGCCACTACCTCCTCATCTATGACCTCGCCGACGACTATCTCTCGCGGCGGGGGGAGTTTCGCGGAGTCCATCTCAAGATGGCCTGGGACGCGCACGCGAAAGGTGACCTGGTGCTCGGCGGAGCGCTCGGCGAACCGGTGGATCGCGCGATCCTCATGTTCAAGGGCGAGAGCCCGAAAGTGGCCGAGGACTTCGCGAAGGCGGACCCGTACGTGACGAATGGCCTCGTCAAAGCCTGGACCGTGCGGCAGTGGATGACCGTCGTCGGGGACCTCGCCGCGAATCCCGTCAGGCCCTGACCTCCAGCCTGGACGGGCGGGGCGTCCTCGGGACGTGGCGTCCGGTAACACTGCATCCTGTGACGCTTCTCACTGCTGATTCGCCATCCCGCGTGGCTTCAGTGCTTTGGCGATTCAGGCATGGAAGCTGCACCTCCATGCCAGCGAGTGAGAAGAACCATGAAACTCCATGTTCGCCTTGGACCCCTGCCGATCGCACCGCCGTACTTCGACTGGGAAGAAGACGACTCCGACCTCATCGAGGAGAACGAGGAGGAGATCGACCTCACCGATCTCTTCGACCCGCCAAAGCCGACCGACGTGGAGCGGATCCACTGATGGGAAGCCGGTCGTCGAGGCATCGAGTCAGCTCTGAATGGCCGCCCTCAACGACGGAGTGAACATGAGCAATGGTATTTCGACCGCGTTGGCGCTCATCGACGATCGGCTCGACTCGCTGCACGGGTTGCTGACGGACGAGCCCATCGATGTGGTGACCGGGCGCTACCGCGACTGGAAGGTCGCCACCCTTGCCGCCCTGACCGACGTGGTCATCGAATCGCTGGCGGTGAGTTTTGACGCCGCCCGCGGCCAGGCGGTTCACGGTCGACCGACTCCGCAGGTCTATCTCGACGGAGCGGCGTCGCGGGCCTTCCTGATCGCGATGAAGTCGCGCATCGAGGCTGACCCCGCCGCGGTTCTGCGTCTGCCCCCGGCGGGGGCAACACAGTTGGATCCGCCGGGCGGCCTCGACAAGCTGGTCGATCTTCTGGAGCGCAGGCTGGGAAAGGCCTTCCGGGGGAGGCCGGGGACGGCACAGGACGTCCAGAACGGCTTCGAGACCCTGCTCGCCGGGGCCTCGATCGCCTATGAGCGGGAAGGCGATTCGATCGTTCGCGGATCGCGAACGTACGTGCCTGACTTCACTTTTCCCGGGCTGCGGGCGGCGCTCGAACTCAAGCTGTGTAGCCGGCCCGAAGACGAAGAAAAGATTCGGGCTGAGGTCGAGGATGAGGTTCTCGCGTACCGTGGGAAATACTCACACATCGTCATTGGCGTCTACGATCTGGGTTTCATCCGTGCCCCGGCGGAGTTCGCACGCGCTCTCACGAGAGATGGTGTCCTGGTGAGGGTGGTTGGACCCTAGGTTTGTCCAGTCGAGCCGCTTTCTGAACCTCGCCGAGGCGAATGGCAGCCACGCGACTCCCGTGAGGGCGAGGGCCGGGGCTTCCGGCCACAGGACCTCGAGGCCGGACCCTTTGAGGAACACGCCGCGCAAGAGGCCGCCGGCGTCTTGCATCATGGGCGGTGCGCCTCAACTCGCACCATCCCACCCTGGCCTTCCCCGAGCACCGCGGTGAGACCGAGACCTTCGAACTCCGATCGCACCACCTCCGGTGCGAGCTGTAGCTTGGGATACTGGCTCACGCGCAGCTGCCAGCCGTCGCCCTTACGCTCGTGCACGACGTCGGTGACCATCATCCGGTTCCCCTCTGTCTCCAGGAAGCAGGTATGGATGCGGTCCGCGTCGCTGCGCACGGGGATGAACCGCGACGTGCCCCGCGGCGGCGCGGAGCAGTCCCGGAACGTCGCGACGAACCGTCCGCCGGGTCCGAGCGCCTGCGCGACGTCTCGCAGCAGGCGCGAAACACTCGCCGTGTCTGGCAGCTGCGTGAGCGTGTCACCCATGCACACGATGAGTTCGGCGCCGGCCAGCGTGTGCGCACGGAAGTCCAGCAGGTCGGCCTCCACTGTTGAGAGTCGCAGGTCAGGCGCCGCGCGCTGCAGTTCAGAGAGCAGGTGCGGCGAGCTGTCGATGGCCGTCACGTGCCAGCCGGCGCGCGCGAGCGGGATGGCGTGCATGCCGAAACCCGCCCCGAGGTCGATCGCAATCGCCGCGGAGGTGCGCGGTGCGCCCCATGTCCGCACATCCGCTTCACCGCGTGAGAGCGCGGCGTCCCAGCCGCCCATCATCCAGAGATAGATGGGCGCGAGCAGCGTCCGGTAGTGTTCGCTCACTGCGGTTGTGGTCATCGATGGCCCCGACTACCGAACAGTCCCGTGCTCAAGTACTTCAGTCCCGAGTCGGTCATCACCGTGACGACGGTCGCCCCGGGCCCGAGTCGCTGCGCGACCTGAATCGCGGCGAGCACGTTGGCTCCGGAGGAGGTGCCCGCGAAGAGGCCCTCCTCACGGGCGAGTCGTCGGGCCATCGACTGCGCGTCCTCGGTCCCGATCGGGATGATCTCGTCGAACAGCGTCGGGTCCCAGAGCGGCGGGATGAATCCCACGCCCACCCCTTCGATCTTGTGCGGACTCGGAGTCCCTCCGCTCAGCACAGGGGACTCCGCCGGCTCCACCGCGACTGCGTGGATCGCGGGGTTGTGCTTCTTGAGCGACCCCACGGCCCCGCGCGACGAGGCGCCGGTCCCCACGCAGTGCACGAACGCGCTCACCGCGCCTTTCGTCTGCTCCCAGATTTCCTCCCCCAGCGCGTGATAGCCGAGGATCGAATCGACGTTGTTGAGTTGATCGGTCCAGTAGGTGCGCGGCTGCCGGCTCAGCTCACGGGCCCGCTCGATCATGTTCAGGATCAACTGCTTGGTTGTGCGGCCTCCCTCGCTCGGCACGATCAGGAGCTCGGCGCCAAGCGCGGCCATGTGGTCGCGCTTGTCCTGGCTGAAGGCATCGGATGTGACGATCCGCATCGGGTAGCCCTTCGCGGCGCAAACCAGCGCGAGCGATGTGCCCGTGCTGCCTCCCGTGTACTCGACCACCGTGAATCCGGGCTGCAGGCGCCCGTCCCCTTCGGCGCGCGCGATCACGGCCTCCGCCATCCGGTCCTTGATGCTCCCGGTGGGGTTCTCCCACTCGAGTTTGACCAGGATCTGCCCGCATCCCTGCGGCACGACGCGCCGCAGGGGGACCAACGAGGTGTTGCCGATCGCATCGAGGATCATTTCGTCACCACGCTTTCGAGGTACTCGGCGGGCACCACGAGGTCCGTTGTCCCACTCACGTTGCTCTTGTGCAGCAAGGCGAGCAGGTCCGACTCAAGGGCCGCCTGGCGATCTGGGTCGAGCGCGGCGAAGGCTTTGTGGGTCGGTCCATAGTAGGCCCGGAAGATGTCCACGAAGTGCTGGGGCGAGCGGTACCTGAAGGCAAAGTGCCGCGGGGTGTGCGTGATCGCTGCAGCGCCCGCGAAGAGCTCCTCGATGTGCGCGCTGGTGCCCCAGAGCAGGGGCGACCGCACGCCGGGCATGGGCGGCACGTGCGCGGCCACGACTTTGAAGAACTTGCCGAGGAAACCCGCCGGCGTCCAAGAGGCCAGGCCGATGCGGCCACCGGGCACACTCACGCGCATCAGCTCCGAGGCGGCCTGCTCGTGGTCCGGCGTGAACATGACGCCGAAGGTCGACAGCACGCGGTCGAAGCCGGCATCGGGAAACGGCAGCGCCTCGGCGTCCGCTTCCTGGAAGGTGACGGCCAGGCCCTCCGCATCGGCGCGTCGTCGGCCGCGATCAAGCAGCGAGGGTACGTAGTCGGTGGAAGTGACCTCCGCAAATCGCCGTGCGGCGGCGAGGGTGGCGTTTCCGTTGCCGGCCGCCACGTCGAGTACTCGCTGTCCGGCGCGGACGTCGGCGCCTTCACACAGGAGTTCGCCGACGATCTGGAGGGTGGTGCCGATGACAGCGAAGTCGCCGGACGCCCACATGGCCTGTTGTCTGGCCTTCACGCCAGCGTTGATGGAGGGGTCGTTCTGAGTGGTGATCATCATAGAATCGATCCTACGGAGGCGATGACGTGGGAACCATGCCCAAACGTCCGGATTTCATCGCAGGTCGTCGGCAACCGTCATCTCCATGCCTGATCGTCCTGATGGGATGCTCCAGCGTCCGGAGGGCGCGGGAGGGTGGATGAGCGCTGACGTGCTATCGGACGTCCTGCGCGCGGTGCGCCTCACCGGCGCGGTGTATTACGACTTCGAACTGAGCGATCCGTGGGTGGCTGAAGCGCCGCCGTCGCGGGACGTCGCGGCTACGGTGATGCCGGGCTCGCAGCGCGTGATCGAATACCACGTCATCGCTCGCGGGTCCGCCTGGGGTTACGTGGCCGGGCACGAACCTATTCGCCTGCGCGAGGGGGACTTCCTCGTGTTCCCGCAGGGAGATCCCCACGTGCTTTCCAGCGCGCCGGGGATGCGGGCGAAATCCACAATGCCCGTGGTGGCGCATCCGCCCACGCCGCTGCCGCTCGTTTATGAACTTGGCGGCGGAGGGCCCGAGCGCACCCGAATCGTCTGCGGATTCCTCGGCTGCGACGACCGTCCCTTCAATCCGTTGCTGGCCGCGCTGCCGCCGGTGATTCATTTGTCGTCGGCTGTCGGCGCGACTCCGGCGGTCGGGTGGCTCGGAACCTTGCTCAACATCGCGGTGAAGGAGTCGGGCGGCGCACGCGCCGGCGGTGAAAACGTCCTCGCGCGTGTCTCCGAACTGATGTTTGTCGAGGTGGTCCGGCGCTACGTCGAAACTCTGCCGCCCGCGCAGACGGGATGGCTCTCCGGGATGAGGGACCCGATCGTCGGCCATGCGCTGGCTGCGCTGCATGGTGACCCGACCGGATCATGGACGGTCGAGCGGCTCGCGCGACTCGTCGGCCTGTCACGGTCGGTCTTTGCAGAGCGGTTCACCATGATGGTCGGGCAGACGCCCATGCAGTACCTGGCGCTCTGGCGGATGCAGCTGGCGTCCCGCATGTTGCGGGATGGCCGACCGGTGGCCGCCGTCGCGGGCGCCGTCGGGTACGAATCAGAGGGGGCCTTCAGCCGCGCATTCAAAAAGCTCGTGGGGCAGTCGCCGGCAACGTGGAAGAAAAACGACGGGAACGAAGGAGAGCCCCGTCACACCGCCGGCGGCGCGGACATCACTTCGTGAAGATCTGTTTCGGGGGGCTTTCGAGCCCGACGCACTTCAGGATCTCGGCGAAGCGCGAGTCTTTGCGAAGAGGATCGAGCAGGGGTTCGACCGCCACGAGGTGCATCCACTCCGCGTGCTCCTCGCATCCGCGCCGCAGCCATTCGAACGCGCTGTCGGTTTGACCAAGTCCCGTATGCGCTAGGGCGATCAAGGTCGCGGAGACATAGGTCCTCTCTCTCTCCTTCAAGAGATCCTCGAGCAGCCTCTTCCCTTCCTCGGGCCGCCCCGCCGCCGCCAGGGCGTAAACGATGAGCGCCCGACCCTTGGCGAGGCCTCCGGTCTGTCGGTCCGCTTCCCAAAGAGGGGTCAGCGCCTTCTCCGCCTGCCCCTTCGCTAGCAGGACCTGGCCCAGCCGGTAGCGGGCGGAAACAAAGGAGGGATCGGTTTCAAGCACCCCCCCGAATTCGCCGAGGGCCCGATCAAAGTCGCGTTCGTAGTAGCTGATACGCGCCAGGGATTCCCGGGCCAGCGACGATACGTCTAGCCCCAGGCCTCTTTCGAGCACCGCCCTCGCCTCCCGAAAACGTCCGCGGGGCAGGAGAACGTCATCGGCTTCGCCGAGATATGCGTCGGGATCCGTGGGGTCTATGGCCATCGCTCTCTGGTAAAGGCCGTGAGCCTGGTCCCGGTTCCAGGCCGCAGCCTCCACATCGGCAAGCGCGGTTATTCCCCGCACGAGGTTGGGATCGAGGCGGAGCGACCGTTCCGCGGCCCGTCGAGCCACAACTCTGGTTTCCCTGGATGAAACGCTCGGAACGTAGTAGGCGAGATCCACGTAGGCCCGCGACAGCCCCGCCAGGGCCAGTGCGTGGTCAGGTTCCAAAGAAAGCGCGTGGGTGAAGAGATTGATCGCCTTGTACAGTTCGTTCGGCGTCCTTCGGGACCAGTAGTAGCGGCCCTCGGCGTAGAGGCGGTAGGCCTCGGAGCGGTTCGCCGTAATCGCGGCCCTCTCCGGCACGTGGACCCCGAGGGCGGCCGTCACCCCGGCCACGATCCGCTCCTCGAATTCCGGAAGGGCGGCGGTGCTTCCTTCGAAAGCCCCGGCCCACTCCGTCCGGCCCGAAGGCACATCGATGACCAGGACGTTGGCGACCAGGCCGGTTGCGGTCTGGGTCAGGTCGCCGGTGATGACACGGCGTGCGCCGAGGTTGCGGCCGATGACACGGGGGTCGGAGCCCGGGTGCTGGGCGATCAGGAGTCTCGAAAGGACGTTGAGCCCTCGCGCGTTCGACAACCGCTCATTCAGCCGTTCGCTCATGGCCACGCCCACGTAGCCGAGGTCGCCGTTTAGTTTCGAGCTGTCGAACAGCACCACCGCTACCGGCACCGGCCGGAGGGTGATGTAGCCACCGCCGGCCAGGGCGAGGGCAAGGAGAGCCGCGACGGCGAGCTTGCTCCGGTGGCTCCCCGCTTTGACCCCGGAGATTCGACGAATCCGCGCCTCGCCGGGTTGCGCCGCGGCCGTAGCCGCACGCGCGATCTCCTCGGCGCTGGGGCGATCCTCGGGGCGTTTCGACAGTCCGCGCTCGATCACCGAGGCCAGGCCCTGAGGCACGCCGACCAGGGTTCGGGACAGCGATTCGGGGCGCTCCTTCAATAGGGCGACGATGGTGTCTCCCGTGTTCGCGCGGTGAAAAGGGTTCGCGCCGGTCAGAAGTTCGTAGGCCGAGCAGGCCAGGGAAAAAACGTCGCTCCGCCGATCGGCCGGGCCGCCCCTCAGGCATTCGGGAGCGGTGTAGGCGGGAGTTCCGAGGCCCACCCCGGAACTCGGGGCTTCTCCTTCCGGGGAATTCGGCAATGGTTCCAGCAGTCGAGCCAGGCCGAAGTCCAGCACCTTCGTCTCCCCGCTTCGGGTCTCGAACAGATTCTCGGGCTTGAGATCCCGATGGATGAGACCCACATCGTGAGCGGCAGCCACTCCGAGAGCCGCGTCCCGGACCATCCGCAAGGCGTCTGGTGGTGTGGCCCCCGGGCTGTCTTGAATCATCGTGCGCCAGGAGACTCCGTCCAGGAATTCGGCGACCACGAAAGCAATGCCGTCCTGCTCGCAATAGTCGTGAACCGCGACCACGTTCCGGTGGGCGAGCGATGCGGAAAGGCGCGCCTCGCGTTCAAAACGGCGGCGCGCATCCAGGCTGAGCTGCGAATGCCAGGGCAGGGTTTTGATGGCCACATCGCGTCCCAGACGCGTCTGTCGGGCGCGATAGACCTCGCCCATCCCTCCCGCGCCGATCCGGCCGACGACCTCGTAGGGCCCAAGGGCCTGCCCCGGCCGCAGCGTCGGCCCGTGGCCGGAAGGCAGAGCCCGGGGTGCCTGAAGGAGACTGTTGTCCGGCACGGAGCCCTCACCTCGACTCGCCCGGGCGAGGTCTCCGACCAGTCGCAGGGCTTCGATCACCTTTCGGTCCGAGGGTTCGGTCGCCTCTTCCAGTTCGCGCGACCAGTCGGGCTCTTCGCCGTCAGCGACCCGTGCGGCGAGGTCCCTCAGCCTGTCGGGTTCAGGGTCTTCTGGTGACATCGCCTTGGTCCGGAGGTCATGGCGCCCGCGAGTCTGGCAAGCGCTCGGGTGACCGCCATTCGAGCTGCGTCAGCGCTTGGTTTTCCAAGGACCGCCGCTATCTCGGCATAGGTGAGGTTCAACTCGATCCTCGCCATGATCGCCTCCTGATCGTCCGGAGACAGCGTTTCCATCGCGGCTTCGAACTGCTCAAGCCTCTCGCGGCCGATTAACTCCTCCATGGGAGACGCATCCTGCGTCAACCGGGCATCTTCGACTGGAACCGCGAACGGCATTCGACTGACCCTCCTCGCCTCGTCTCGAATCCGATTCAGAAGCGCGGCGCGCAGATAGGCGAAGAAGGCCCCGGGCCGATCCAGCTCGAGTGACGACAGACGTCGCAGGGTCCTGATCAGAGTTTCCTGGACCAGGTCTCCGGTGTCATTGAGGTCGCGGCCGCGAACGGGCATACGGCCCCGTGCCCATCGTTGGAGAACGGGAAGGTAGCGGACGTAGAGGGCTTCCACCGCAAGGGAATCCCCGCTCCTGGCTCGACAGACCAATTCCCTGGTGGGAAACGATGTCGGGGTGTCTGCGTCACCCATCATTGATCGGAGCATAGTTTGCCTCGGTTGCACCCGGGCTCAGTCCCGGCGGGCGCCCGGATTTCTCAGAAACAGATCGTCCGCGTCCGTCTGAGCAATCACCGCAAGGCTGTCAGGGGATGGCACCGACACGGTCCAGCGTCGCGCTGTCTTGTTCGGTCTTGTCGAAACCAGCGTTTCTTACATAAAGGGCAGGACGCCGGACCTGATGCGCCGGGCGTGCCTGTGGTTCTCGAAGGTCTCATGGACAAATGAGGGGGCAATGCAACACCGTTACCGTCGACCCACCGTAACCCCGACCCTGCCCGGCTCTGCCTTGGCGCGGTTCCTTCCATCCGCTTCTCGCCTTCTGCCGGTGGTCTTCGCGCTCCTGGCACTGGTGACCGCCGCGCCCTCGCAGGCCCAGCAGCCCGACCTGCAGGCCTATATCACGGGCGCCTATCCGAATCCGGTCCCGGCCGGGCAGGCCATGATGGTCACGGCGGCCATTGGAAATATGGGCGACGGCGCGGTGTTCAACGCATCGTTGAGACTCGAATTTCCCGGCGCCACACTTGTCTCGAGTTCGACCGCCTGCTCGCCCATGGACTGGCCGGCGACCATCTGGGAGTGCCCGGTGGGCAGCCTGAGCCCCTTCCAGCCCCCCTCGATGGGTGTGACCTTCCAGTTCACGGCGCCGTTCGCCGCCGGCCCCGTTAACCTCCGGGCCCTTCCGGTCATCAACGGTCCCGAGATCGACTCGAATCCCGCCAACGACGAGGCGTTCCAGCAGATCACGGTGGATCCGGCCACCATCTCCGTTACGCCGTTCTTACCTCCCACCGTGTGGGTGGTGGGAACCATGCAAACGATCCAGTTCAACCACACCCTTCCCCTGGGCCAGAACGTGAACTTCGAGGTGACTCGCAATGGTGGTCTCAACTGGGAGCCGATTGGAACGAAGACCGTCTGGGCGCCGGGGTACGACACCTTCACGTGGTACGTCATCGGGCCGGATACGAACCAGGGACAGATCCGCGTCTCCTGGATGGCCGAGCCCGCGACCTACGGCCTTTCGTCACCTCTGATGATCGCAAGTGTGCAGACCCAGCCCGTGGTCAACACCACCGACGACATCTCCGATGGCCTCTGCACCACCTTGCACTGCAGCCTGCGGGAGGCGATCGAGGCGGTCAACTCCACCGCGGTTGCGCCCTTCATCACCTTCAACATTCCGCCGCCTTCGGCCGCCCCGTATGTGATTCACCTGACGTCTTCGCTTCCGCCGCTCATGCGAACCGTCACCATCGACGGGACGATGCAGCCCGGCTACTCGGGCGAGCCGATCGTCGAGATCCGTGGATCCTTCATCGGCGTCTGGCCCTCCGGCCTGCAGGTGCAGCCGAGCGCAAACGGCAGCATCATTCGAGGCCTTTCGCTCAAGGATTTCCAGGGATGGCCCGGCGCCGCCATCAGCGTGGAGGCTGCTCAAGTCACGATTGAGCAGAACTACATCGGCGTCAACGCCGCCGACATCGCGGCGGGCAGCTCGACCGGCTTCCTGCCAGACGGCAACCACACGGGGATCCAGCTTGGCAATGGGGCCTCGCAAACGTCCATCCGTTTCAACGTAGTGGCCGGGAATAGCTTTGTGGGAATCCATGTCGCCGGCGGACTGAACTCCCACACCAACTTGATCCAGAGCAACTTCATCGGCACCGACCGCACCGCGAGCGTCGCGATCCCGAACCACACGGGAATCTGGGTCGGCACCAGCGGCGGCACCGACATCACGGGGAACGTGATCGCGAACAACCAACAGGCCGGTGTTCGCATCGTCGACGGCGCGGTCTCCGCCAGCGTGCGGGCCAACAGCATGTACAACAACGGCACGCAGGGATCCTGCGGCTACCTCTCGATGACCTGCCCCGGCCTGGACCTGGGGGACCCCGGCGTGACCCCGAATGACCCGCTCGATGCCGATCTTGGCCCCAACCTCATGCAGAACTTTCCTGACCTCACCTCCGCGAGCGGAGATGAGACTTCCCTGACCGTCAGCGGCTCAATTTCTACGTCCCCGAGCAGCCAGGTCGCCATCTACTTCTACTCGAGCCCGACGTGCCACCCGTCCGGTTACGGCGAGGGGAAGGTCTTTCTGGGATCTTCGGTGACGTGGACGGACGGTGCCGGGTACGGGCCCATCTCGGCCGTCTTCGCAGGCGTTCCAAGCGGACACGTGATCACGGCCCAGGCGGAGGTCGGTTGGGGCGGGACGTCGGAGTTCTCCAATTGCGTCGCCCCCGGCCTGCAGCTCTCGATCGCCGACCGGGCCAACATCCCCGAGGGGAGTGCGCCGAGTCAGGTGACGTTCGATGTCTCGCTGAACCTGCCCGCCCCCGTGCCGGTGACCGTGAACTTCACGACGGAGAGCGCCTCGGCCAGCGCGGGCACGGATTTCGAGCCGACGTCCGGGACCCTGACCTTCCCGGCCGGGACGCAGACTCTGCCGGTGACGGTGACGATCTACGGCAACACCACGCACCAGGCCGATCGCACGTTCTACGTGAACCTGTCGAACCCGATCGGCGCCGAGATCACGAAGGCGCAGGGCGTGGGCACGATCGTCGACGACGATCCGGCGACGGCGCAAACCCTGACCTTGAGCCTGATGGGCGGAGGCGCCGGGCAGGTGACCAGCGTCCCTGCGGGAATCGACTGCACGGGCGCGGGTCCGCAGTGCAGCGCCACCTTCCCGGGCAGCGAGACGGTTACGCTGATCGCGAACGCCACCGGGCTGTCGACGTTCGTCGGGTGGAGCGGCTGTGACATCACTTCCGGCGCGCAGTGCACGCTCACCATGACGGCTGACCGCTCGGTGTCGGCAGAGTTCGCGGGGCCCGTGACGCTCACCGTCGTGACGGCCGGCGCGGGCCAGGGCGTGGTGTCGGATCCAGTCACCGGCATCGACTGCAGCGCGGGTGGCCCCGTCTGCTCGAAGGACGTGGCGGTGGGCACGGTCGTGACACTCTCCGCCGTGGCCTCGCCGCAGTCGACTTTCGTCGGGTGGACGGGCTGTGATTCCGTTGCTGCGGACACGTGCTCGGTGATCGCGAACAGCGCGCGAACGGTGACCGCGACCTTCGACCTGCTCTCCGTGCCCCTCAGTGTCTCACTCGCCGGAGGCGGGGCAGGCAGTGTCGCGAGCAGTCCGGCCGGCATCAACTGCGGGAGCGCGTGCGCGGCGAGCTTCCCCGCAGGGACGAGTGTGACGCTCACGGCCAACCCCGATGCCCTCTCCGAGTTGGGCGCATGGTCCGGCTGCGACGCCGCCAACGGGGCTCAGTGCACGGTCTTGATGGGCGGCCCGAGGGCGGTGGTCGTGTCCTTCGGCAGGCCCGTGGTGCCTTCGATCAGCGTGCTGCCCGCGAGCCTGAACGTCGGCGAGTCCGCCGGAACCGCCGGCTTCGAAGTTCGCCTCTCCGAGCCGACGTCCCGGACGGTGAGCGTGTCCTACGCCACGTCAGACGGAACCGCGACCGCAGGCGCCGACTACGAGCCGCGGTCGGGCTCTGTGACCTTCGCGCCGGGCGAGACCTCGAAGATCGTGTCCGTGCCCGTCCTTCCGGACGGGCTGTTCGAGCCGAACGAGAGCTTCACCCTGAGCGTGACCTCACCGAAGAACGCGGTCCTCGCTACCTCCGGCCAGCCCCTCGGGCCCGAGTTCACGCGGCTGTACGGCTTCACGAACAGCTTGAACCGAGTGTTGTCTATCCGACTTCAGGCCGACGGGACGTTTGGCGCCTTGTTCTCTGGCAACCTCACGGGCGCCGGTTCCTTCTCTCGTTTCGCGGTGGAATCCACGGGCCGACACGTCTATGTCCTGGACGTGGTTCAGAAGCGCATCGACGGCTTTGCGATCGACCCGCTCGACGGGTCGGCCGAGTCGCTGCCAGGGTCGCCATTCACTTTGGACGTCGCGGCCTACCCCTACGTCCAGCCCTTCTCGATCGTGGTCGAGCCACGCGGGCGCTTCCTGTTCGTCGCCAGCGGCGGCAATGACCGATTGATCTGGGGCTTCGCCATCGATCCCGCGACGGGCGCGCTGAGCCCGCTCGCCGGGTACCCGTTCGAGATCGGGAACTGGGCGTCCTTTGCCCTCGTCGCGGACCCGAGCGGCCGCTTCCTGTATTCGCTGGGCGGGAGCCCCTTCCTGGGCGTGGAGGCGATCGTCGGCTACTCGATCGGCGCGGACGGGGCCTTGCAGGAGATTCCCGGATCGCCCTGGTCGACGCAGGACGGGAGAGACATCGTCATCGATCCCTCGGGACGGTTCGCGTATGTCAACAAGTTCGGAGGCCAGCTCGTCGGGTTCGCGATCGACTCCGTCAACGGCTCGCTCACGCCCATTCCCACGGCCAGCGTGGCCTCGCAGGTCAATGCCGCCTCGCCCGCGATCGACCGCTCGGGCCGCTACCTCTATTGGGGTAACGGCTCCTCCTCCTCCACACCTGTGTCGGGTTACGCGATCGGCACCGCCACCGGTGGCCTGACGCCATTGTCTGGTATGCCGTCTCAAGGCTTGCTGCGTCTTATGGCCGACCCGTCGCGCGACGTCTTGTATGGTTTTTCGAATCTGGACTATTCGGTCACGGCGTACTCGGTCGATCCCGCGACGGGCTCGTTGACGCAACTCGGCGCGCCCGCCACTCTGGATTCGTTGAACGCCATCGCCGTCGTCCAGTCCGCCGGCCTTCGATCACAGGCCCAGATTCTGGATGACGACCCCGCCCCCACTCTGTCCGTGGGCGATCTGAGCGCGGCCGAGTCGGCGGGCAGCGTGAGCATTCCGATCGACCTCTCCTCGGCGAGCGGAACCGATGTCACGGTGCAGGTGGACGTGCTGGCCGGCTCGGCGTCGACCGCCGATTACTTCTCCTTCTCTCCATCCCAGGTTCTGACCTTCTCGCCAGGGACGACCCGCCTGTGGACCCAGGTGCTCCTCACCGACGACCTGCTCGCAGAAGGCACCGAGACCTTCACGGTCCGGCTCAGCAACAGCGCGGGGGCGCCGATCGTTCGCGCGATTGGGACGGTGTCGATCCTCGACAACGACTTCACGTTGTCCGTGCAGAAGACGGGCACAGGCACGGGAGGCGTATCGAGCGTTCCCGCGGGAGTCGATTGTGGGTCGACGTGTACAGCGAGCTACTGGCAGGGGGCCTTCGTCACGTTGACGGCGACGCCCACCAGCCCCTCGACCTTCTTCGGCTGGACCGGATGCGACTCGACCGCCGGCGCCAGTTGCAGCGTGACGGTTGCCTCGAACCGAACCGTGGTCGCCCGCTTCGACGTGGAGGGTGGCACGCCGGTCGGGACGAACGTGGTGGTTCAGCCTGCGGATCAGAGCGGGCAGCGGCCGGTGACGCTCACCTTCTCGAACGTGACGGCGAGCGGGATCACGACGCTGGTGACGGGAGGGGTGGCGAGCCCGCCGTCATCGTCGTTGTTCACGCTGGGGAGCCCGGCGGTCGCGTACGACGTGACCACGACGGCCACGTACAGCGGTGCGGTCCAGACCTGCGTGAGCTACACGGGGGTCACGTACACGGACGAGTCGCAGTTGCGGCTGCTGCATTACGAAGCCGGCTCGTGGCGCGACGTGACGACGAGCCTCGACGTGGCGAACGACGTCGTGTGCGGGAGCACCACGTCGCTGTCGCCGTTCGTCGTCGCGCAACAGGTGGCTCAGGCGTTCGTGCGCTCGCTGAGCGCGAGCTACTACGACGAGGCGACGGCGGTGCAGCAGACGGCCGACGGAGGCTACGTCGTCGCGGGTCGCTACGGCGAGGTGATCCGGCTCGACGCCGCGGGCGGCGTGCTGTGGTCGCGGACGATCGGCACGCTGGGCAGTGACACCGCGCGCGCGGTGGTGGCGACGTCGGACGGCGGTTACCTGGTCGTGGGCGACACCGCGATCTCGCCGACGAACTACTTCTGGGCGGCGAAGCTGGACGCCGCGGGCAATCCCCAATGGTCGCGGCTGTACGGCGGAAACGCCGGGCCGTCCTATGCCAACGCGGCCGTCGAGGTGTCCGGCGGATTCGTGCTCGCCGGCTCGACGCGGGCGTTCGGGGCGGGGCTCGAGGACGTGTGGCTGGTTCGCGTGGACGCGACCGGCGCCGTGGTGTGGCAGAAGACGTACGGCGGAGCGGGGTCGGACGTGGCGAACGGGCTCGTGGTGACGCCCGACGGAGGTATCGCCGTCGTTGGAACAACGACGTCGTTCCCCGCAGGTGGCACCGGAGCGCGCGTGTTGCTCGTGAAGCTCGACACCGGCGGCAGCGTTTCGTGGTCGAAGCAGCTCGGCTATGGCGACGCGGAGTTCCGCGGTCGCAGTATCCAGAACAGCCCCAACGGCTTCCTGATCGCGGGAAGCATGGGGCCCGACCTCAGTTCCCGCGTGCTCCTGATCAAAACGAATCTCGACGGGCACGTGTTCGACCTCCCGGCCGGAAGCTGCACGGGCTGCTTCTACAAGTCCTACAACACCTTCGTGGGGACGTCGCTGGGCGTGTTCGCCAGGCCGACGCCGGACGGTGGCATCCTGATCGCAGGGCAGGGATTCGGGAGCCGGTTCTGGTTCCTGAAGACCAACGCCTCGGGGGTCGTCACCTCGTCGCGGCTGGTGAACGCTCCCTACGGCACCGCGAACGCCGCCGTGGCGACCTCCGACGGAGGCCTGGCCGCGGTCGGGAGCAAGATCGTCAGCGGAAGCGGCACGGACTTCTGGATCTTCAAGCTGGATGCCGCCGGCGGGGCAGGAGCCAGTTGCTCGCTGTTGCAGAGCGCGGCGGCAAGCGCGAACGTTCCCGGCGGTTTCGGCGAGGGCTCGGACGCGCTGGTTCCAGTGGACACCGCCGGCTTCGCCACGCCCCTCAGCGCCACTGGGACGCCTCTAGCGCTCTCGAACGAGGCGCAATGCCTTCCGGGCAATGCCGCGCCCGAGGCGGCCCCCGACAGCTACCTGACCCAGGAGGGCCAGACGCTCGACGTTCCGGCGGCGCTGGGCGTGCTCGCCAACGACAGCGACCCCGACGCGGGGACGGATCTGTCCGCCCAGCTCGTCAGCAGCACGTCGTCCGGCTCGCTCGCGTTGAACGCCGATGACGGGTCGTTCGTGTACACGCCGAACGCCGGCTTCACCGGTCTCGACAGCTTCACGTACCGAGCCAGCGACGGGACGCTCAGCTCCGCCGTCGTCACGGTCACCATCAACGTGACGGTCGTGAACGACCCACCGGTCCTCGGCGCGATACCGCCGCAGACCGTCTCCGAGGAACAGCTTCTCCAGTTCACCCTCGTCTCGACCGATCCCGACGGCGGCGCGCCGACTTACAGCGGGATCGGCATGCCGCCGGGCGCGACCCTCGATTCCGGCACGGGCGTGTTCCAGTACACGCCGGGCTACGCGGTTTCCTCGTTTTCCGCTGACGCGTTCTTCGACGTGACGTTCGTGGTGAGCGACGGCAACGGCAGCTCCGACTCTCAGGAGGTTCGCATCACGGTGTCCGACGTGGAGGGTGGCACGCCGTCCGGGACGAACGTGGTGGTGCAGCCTGCGGATCAGAACGGGCAGCGGCCGGTGACGCTGACCTTCTCGAGCGTGACCGCCGGCGGGATCACAACGCTGGTGACGGGTCCGGTCGTGAATCCGCCGTCGTCCTCCTTGTTTACCCTCGGGAGCCCCACGATGTCCTACGACGTGACGACGACCGCCACGTACAGCGGCACGATCCAGACGTGCGTGAACTACAGCGGCATTTCGTACACGGACGAGTCGCAGCTGCGGCTGCTCCACTACGAGGCGGACTCGTGGCGCGATGTCACGGTCAGCCAGGACGTGGCGAGCCATGTCGTGTGCGGAAGTTCGACGTCGCTGTCGCCGTTCGTCGTGGCGCAAAAGGTGGCTCAGGCGTTCGTGCGCTCGCTGAACGCGAGCAACTACGACGAGGCGGTTGCCGTGCAGCAGACGGCCGACGGGGGCTACGTCGTCGCGGGTCGTTATGGCGAGGTCTTCCGTCTCGACGCAGCGGGCAACGTTGTGTGGACACGCACGATCGACACCCTGGGCGGCGACACCGTGCGGGCGGTGGTGGCGACGGCGGACGGCGGTTCCCTGCTCGTCGGCGACACCGCAATCTCCCCGGCGAACTATTTCTGGGCGACCAAGCTCGATGCGTCCGGCGCGGTGCAATGGTCCCGCCTGTACGGCGGGAACGCCGGCCCGTCGTTTGCCAACGGGGCGGTCGAGGTGTCGGGCGGGTTCGTGATCGCCGGCTCCACGCGCGCGTTTGGCGCGGGCCTCGAGGACGTTTGGGTGGTCCGCGTGGACGCCTCGACCGGCGCCGCGGTCTGGCAGCAGACGTACGGCGGAACGGGTTCGGACGTGGCGAACGGCCTGGTCGCGACCGCGGACGGCGGTGTGGCGATCGTCGGATCGACGACCTCCTTCCCCGCGACGGGGACCGGCCAGCGCGTGCTGCTCTTGAAGCTCGACTCCGGTGGCAGCGTCTCGTGGTCGAAGCAGTTCGGCTATGGGGCCGGAGACTTCCGCGGACAGAGTATCCAGAGCGGCCCCAACGGCTTCGTGATCGCCGGCGGCCTCGGACCCGAGACGAGTTCCAGCCTGCTTCTGATCAAGACGAACCTCAGCGGGCACGCGGTCGACTTCCCGGCCGGGAGTTGCACGGATTGCTTCTACAGGATCTACAACACCTTCTCGGGGACGTCTCAGGGCGTGTTCGCCAGAGCGACGGCAGACGGTGGCGTGATGGCCGCTGGGCAGGGCTTCGGGACCCGGTTCTGGTTCCTCAAGACAGATGCTTCGGGCTCGATCGTCTGGTCGCGGCTCGTCAACCCTGTGGGAACCGCGAAGGCCGCGGCGGCGACCTCGGACGGAGGCCTGGTGGCGGTCGGGAGCAAAGCGGTCAGCATCGGCACGGACTTCTGGATCTTCAAGCTGGACGCCGCCGGCGGAACCGGGGCCGCCTGCGGAGTGGCGCAGAACGCGACGGCGACCACGAACGTCGCCGGATTCGCCGAGGGCTCGGACGCATTGGCTCCAGTGAGCTCGGCGGGGTTCGCCACCGTGCTCAGCGCCACTGCGACGCCGTTCGCGCTCGCGAACGAGGCTCAGTGCGTCGCCGGAAGCGCCGCGCCCGTGGCGGTCGCCGATAGCTACGTCGCCCAGGAAGACCAGGCGCTGCCCATTTCGGCGCCCGGCGTGCTTGGCAATGACACCGACGTCGACGCGGGCACGGTCCTGTCGGCCCAGCTCGTCGGCACCACCTCCTATGGCTCGTTGACTCTGAACGCCGACGGGTCGTTCGTGTACACGCCGAACCCCGGGTATACCGGTGGTGACAGTTTCACGTATCGAGCCAGCGACGGAACGCTCAACTCCGGGGTCGCGACGGTGACGATCACCGTGACGAACGTCAACGACCCGCCCGTGCTCGGCGCGATCCTGCCGCAGACGGTCTCCGAGGGCCAGGTTCTCGAGTTCACTCTCTCCTCGACCGATCCGGACGGCGGGCCGCCCACGTACGCCGCCACCGACATGCCCCCGGGTGCGACGCTGGATCCGGCCACGGGCCTGTTCCGCTACACGCCGGGCTACGACGTGTCCTCGGCTGCCGTGAACGCATTCTTCGACGTGAGCTTCTCGGTCACCGACGGTTACGGCGGCGCCGACTCGATCCCCGATGTCCGCATCACGGTGTTGGACGTCAATACGCTAGCTGGCCCGGACGTTTCCGTGCAGCCCAAGGACCAGTCGGCCCAGACGCCGGTGACCCTGACCTTCTC
>CAYNHK010000035.1:0-27526 GCA_964396875.1 uncultured Acidobacteriota bacterium
CAGGATGTGGTGATCCTTCTCGACTCGATCACCCGCCTCGCCCGCGCCTACAACAACGCGATCGGCAGCTCCAACCGGACTCTTTCCGGCGGCCTCGATCAATCCGCGCTGCTGCTTCCGAAGAAGTTCTTCGGCGCCGCGCGCGCCATGGAAGAAGGCGGCTCGCTCACCATCATCGCGACCGCGCTGGTCGACACCGGCTCACGCATGGACGACATCATCTTCGAAGAGTTCAAGGGCACCGGCAACTCGGAGATCGTCCTCGATCGCCGCATGATGGAGAAGCGAATTCTGCCGGCGGTGGACATCAACCGCAGCGGCACGCGGCGCGAGGAACTCCTGCTGGGCCGGGAAGAACTGATGCGCGTCTGGGTCCTCCGCAAGGTCCTCTCGACCCTGCATCAGACGGACGCCATGGAACTCATGCTCGAGCGTCTGTCAAAGACAAAGACAAACGCAGAGTTTTTGGATCAGGTGGCTGCTTCCTAACCGTTTCGAACAGGAAGCAGCCATCCCGAAGCGGCATCGAAGAGCGCCCGCTGAGGGATCCCTACCGGAGATCCGATACGCTGGCTTGGTATTTGTGTGACGAGATCCCTCGGCGGTTGGCGTTCGATGCCGACTCGGGATGACGGCCTTACGTGCGTGCGGCCGTCAAAACACCACGCCGACAGTGGCGCGGATGTCGTTCTGGTTCTCGCTCTTCCCGCCCGCGCCGTCGATCTTGCGGCGCAGATAGTCAGCGCCCACGCGCATCTTGAGGGAGTTCGTGACCTTGAACTCGAAGCCGCCGCCGCCATCGAGACCGAGGCCGCTTTCGGCGACCGAGATCGTCACACCGCCAAACGGGCTGATCGATGACGACGTCCGCACCCCGCCCGCCAGCGCGTGCACGAACACACTCGCCGATCCGATGCCCCGCTTCAGGCGCACGCCGCCCATGTAGGTCGTGAGGGTGGTGTCGCTCGAGGAGATCGTGCCCTTCTCCATGGAGAAGTCGCCCACAATCGACGCGAGACCGTTGAGACGGTACTCCGGCGAGAGGCGAAGTCCGTGCAGGTTCCCGTCGTCGGATTTGAAGAACGCATAGCCCGCGTACAGGCCGACCTTCCCTTCCTCCGTCTTCACAGGGGCGGCGGGGTCCTGGGCGCTCGCCGGAACCGCGGCCAGAAGAAGGGCGGCGCCGGCCGCACCGAGGAGACGCCGCAACACACTGACCGTCTTCATTTGGAGATTCCTTGATTTGCTGTAGAGACGCGAGTGAGACCGGACGGACTGAAGGCTGTGGTGTCAGGCGAGCAGCCCGACACCGGCGCCGGGGGTGTAGCCGGGGAAGAGGGTTCCCATGTCGGTGAGGCCGAGGTGTTTCCGCGCCACCTCCGCATAGACGTCCCGGAAATCGGTGGTGGTCGCGAGGTCGCGGGTCTGATAAAGCTGCGAATTCGCCAGACCCGGCCAGCGGCCGAGCAGGCGTCCGCCGCGAACGCTTCCGCCCATGACGAAGACCGCTTTCGCCGAACCGTGGTCGGTGCCGGCCGAGCCGTTCACGAACGCGGTGCGTCCGAACTCGGAGACGAGCATGACGACAACATCGTCCATGAGTCCGCCGAGGTCCCGCGAGAAGGCGGCCAGCGCGCTCCCGATCCGGGGCAACTCGGTCTGGTGCGCCGCGATCTGGCCCGAATGCGTGTCGAAGGCGCCGCCCACGCTGACGAAGATCGTCCGCGTGCCGATCCCGGCCTTGATGATGGCGGCGGCCTGGCGCAGCGAGGTTCCGATCGTGGCGTTTGGATAAACCGCGCCGTTTGCCGGGGCCACGCTGAGCACGGGCGACCGGACGATCGTGTCGATGGCCTCGAAGGTCTCACGGCCCACCTTCCCGACCGCGTCCTCACGCGCGCCGTACATGCTGCGCAGCGCGGTTTCGGCCTCGGTACGCCAGTTGGTCCCGACCTTGAGGTTGAACGTGGTCAGGTTGCTCGCGACGAGCACGGGCTCGGGCCCCATGAACGATCGCGGAAGCTGGGCCTGGAAGGCGACCGCCTCAGAGACGTTGCTGCCCGGGATCATCTTGATCGCCCGGTCGAGCCAGCCCGTGCTGGTGTTCTTGTTCCCCGGCGTGCCCGTCTCCATGAAGTCCTGCGCGTCGAAGTGCGACCGGGTGAGGTCGTTGTTCCCCACCGCGTCGACGATCGCGAGGCGTCCCTCGTTCCATAGCGGTATGAGATCGCCAAGGAGAGGGTTGAGTCCAAAAGTATCGTCGAGACGGAGAGCGCCGCCGCCCTGGCCG
Source organism: uncultured Acidobacteriota bacterium (assembly GCA_964396875.1). Taxonomy (GTDB): domain Bacteria; phylum Acidobacteriota; class Vicinamibacteria; order Fen-336; family JAGNNV01; genus JAGNNV01. Next base: position 2,291 of record CAYNHK010000035.1, read on the forward strand.
GGCCTCGGGATGGCGATTGCGCCCCGGATGTCGTAGTACGCCGACTCGCCGTAGGGCACGACCATGTTCAGGGTGTCGACGCCGCCACGGATGAAGATCTGGACGAAGACCTTCTGCCCGGTCGCCGCCTGGGCGGTTCGCGACATCAGCGCCGACGGGCCGAAGCCGATACCCACGGCAGCCGCGGAGGCTCCGCGAAGGAAGATGCGGCGGGAGGGATCGAATGGCATGTTCATGGCGTCGCTCCTACCGGACCTGGGACTCGGGGGAGGCCAGCAGCAAAGCCGACACCCGCACCGCCGACGAGGGATTGGTGATGCGCGTATCGACACGCGCCGCGGCATCGAGGGTCGCCTGACCGATGGTGCTGCCAAAGACCGCGCCGTTGGCGGCCTTTGCCACCGAGGTGGGGCTCGTGAGGTCGGCCCCCTGGGCGAAGTTCCGAACGTTCACGCTCACCCCGTTGACCAGGCCCTGGGCCAGGTCGAGAGCGAAGTTCATCCGGTAGATCTGGGACGAGGGATTGAGCCACTCGTCGCCGCGGTCGGAGTAGCCGGTGGGCGGAATACACTGATAGAGCGGCTGACCCATCTGCGAGAGGTAGGCCGTCACGCCGCGGCTCCCGGTAGTGACTTCCCCCCCAACCGCGCGGATCGAGCTGATGACGTACTCGAACGGCGTCTTCGGCTTGCCGGTGGGACTGAACGCCTCGGCCCAGAACTCCGAGGATCCGATCATGGCTTTCATGACCGCCTTGATGTCGCCCTCGCTCGCCAGCCAGGCTTCCGCCATGCGATCGATGATGCTCGCAGGCGGTGTGTCGGAGACGAACCGGCGCGCGAGCTTGGTGGAGATGAACCGCGCAGTCAGCGGGTGATTGGCGAGGTACTTGATCACCCGCTCGCCGTCGTCCTTCTGCCCGCCCGCGGCGAGTTGAAGCCCGAAAGCGCTCTTCGAGCCCGTGTCATGCGCGGTCTGCAGATACCTGAAGTTGCCGCCGCGGCCCACGTTGTCGATTCCCCAGCCGGTGAAGGCGCGGGCCACGTCGTAGACATCGGCCTGGGTATAGCCGGCGTCGACGCCGACGGTGTGAAGTTCGAGCAGCTCGCGCCCGTAGTTCTCGTTGAGCCCCTGCACCAGCCGGCCGTTGACTGTGCGCGCCGCCGTCGACAGATAGTTGTCGAGATAGAAGAGCATGGCCGGATGTTCGGCGGTGGCCTTGAGCAGCGTCTCGAACTTCCCCATCGCGTTCGGGCGGATGGCGTCGCGCTCGTACGACTGGATCGCGTAGCGCACGAGACCGTCGTTGATGTTGACGTTGAAGTGATTGAACCAGAAGTCGGCCAGGACCTCGTCAAGCTGGTTCGTGGTGTGAACGGACCGGATCAGCTTCGCGGTGTGGAAGTTGTCCAGGTAGGCCTGAATCGACGAAGTCTGGTTGCCGGAATCGGCATACGTCACGAGGACCTGGGTGGTTGAGAGGCGCAGTGTGCTGTTGAGCGGGGTCAGTCGCGCCTCGAGGGCGCCGTCGGGCCGAGGTTCGAGCTGTTCGTTGACGTACTCCTCGATTCCCCGTTCGAGAACGGTCTCGATGTCGCCTGGCCGTGGACCGAAACCCAGCCGATTCAGCGCGTGAAGTGCTGTCTTTCTAGCTAGTTCCGAAGCGGTGAGACCCATAAACGACCTCCGACTTCAATCACTTGAACGCCTTTTTCGCGGTCTCCGGTCCTGAAGGCCATCCGGATCCTGAGGGATAATGAGGTGTCCACATCCGACTGTCAAGCATCGGTCTCACAATCGGACACCGCATCTGTTGGGCTTAGACCCAGCCGACGCACGATTCGTTGAGTGTCCAGAACTGCGCCAATAAACCAAGGAGCCAGTAGCCCCCATGAGCGTCACCGCCATCCGCCGAGTCCCCGAGGCCCGTAACGAACCCGTCAAGACCTATGCCCCGGGAAGCCCCGAGCGCGCCGAGGTCAAGGCGCGTCTCAAGTCCATGGCGGCAGAGCGGGTGGAAATTCCGGTCGTGGTCGACGGGCAGCGGATCACCACGGGCCACAAGTCGAGCGTGGTTTCGCCCCACAATCACCGCCATGTGCTGGCCGATGTGCACGAAGCAACCGCGGCCCATGTCCAGGCCGCGATCGACGCCTCGAAGCGCGCGCAGAGGATCTGGGGCTCCTGGGCTTTCGAGGAGCGCGCCGCGGTGATCCTGCGCGCCGCCGACCTCCTCACCGGGAAGTACCGGGCCGACATCAACGCCGCCACCATGCTCGGCCAGTCGAAGACGATCCATCAGTCGGAGATCGACGCGGCGTGCGAACTCGCGGACTTCTTCCGCTTTAACACCTCCTTCGCCCAGGAAATGCTCCGCGAGCAGCCCATCTCGAGCGAAGGGATGTGGAACCAGACGGACTACCGGCCGCTCGAAGGCTTCGTCTACGCCATCTCGCCCTTCAACTTCACCGCGATCGGCGGCAATCTCGTCACCGCGCCCGCGCTGATGGGAAACGTCGTGGTGTGGAAGCCCGCGCACACGTCGATGCGCAGCGCCTGGGTGATCATGAACATCCTGGAAGAGGCGGGCATGCCTCACGGTGTCGTGAACCTCGTCTCTGGCGACTCGCGGATGATCACCGACGTGGTTCTTTCCTCCCCGGACCTCGCCGGCGTTCACTTCACCGGCAGCACCGCGGTGTTCCAGTCGATCTGGAGCCGCGTGGGAAACGACATCGCGAAGTACAAGGCCTACCCGCGTCTGGTGGGTGAAACTGGCGGGAAAGATTTCATCGTGGCGCACCCCTCGGCGAATCCGCAGGAAGTCGCGGTCGCGATGGCCCGCGGCGGTTTCGAGTATCAGGGCCAGAAGTGTTCGGCCGCGTCCCGCGTGTACCTGCCGAAGTCGCTCGCCGCGGACATCATCGAGCGGACGGTCGCGATCATCAAGGACATCAAGGTCGGCGACCCCTCCGACTTCCGCAACTTCATGGGCGCGGTGATCTCGGAGTCCTCCTTCGACAAGATCAGCGGCTACATCGACCACGCGCGGGAGCACAACAAAGTGATCGCGGGGGGCGGCGCCAACAAGGAGGTCGGCTACTTCATCGAGCCGACGCTCGTCGAGGCCGCGGACCCGGGCGAGCGGATGATGTGCGAGGAGATCTTCGGACCGGTGCTGACCTACTACGTCTATCCCGACGACCAGTGGATCCAGACCCTCAACCTGGTCGACCAGACCTCGCCCTACGCCCTCACCGGAGCGATCTTCTCGCGCGATCGGCGCGGTGTCGCCGAGGCCACTCACCTTCTGCGCCAGGCCGCGGGCAACTTCTACATCAACGACAAGCCCACGGGCGCCGTGGTCGGCCAGCAGCCCTTCGGCGGCGCGCGTGGTTCGGGCACCAACGACAAGGCCGGTTCGAAGATGAACCTGATGCGCTGGGTCTCGGCCCGGACGATCAAGGAGACCTTCGCCCCTGCGACCGACTGGCGTTATCCGTTCCTGTCCGGGGAATGAGGGCGGCCTTAGAGTAGCGCCGTCCGACCTTTCCGCGGACGGTGTAACGTCTCGGCGCCAACATGACCGAGACACAGCGCGTTCGACTCGACGGACATATCCCGGCGCCATCCACCCAGACCGGCGGAGGGTGCCTGATCTTCTTCGGGATGCCCTTCATCGCGATCGGCTTCTTCGTGATGGCCCTGTCCCTCGGATACCTGCCGCTGGACGAAGCCAAGGTGAATGGGCCGAAGGAACTGCTGACGGTGTTCGGAGGAGTGTTTGCGACCGCCGGCCTCGGCGTCGCCTGGGTGGGGGCGGCCGGGATGGCGCGCGCGCGTGCCGCTCGGAAGCGCAAGGAAGAACATCCTCTCGAGCCGTGGTTCTGGGATCATCCCTGGGACAAACGCTGGGCGGAGCACGGAAGCCTCTGGCCCGCGCTCCAGGGCTTCCTCCTGTTCCTGTTCCTTTCCGCCTTTCTCTCGATGTTCCACTGGTGGGCCTTCTTCTCGGGTGAAGGTCCCCTTCCGCTCAAGATCTTCATCGGCATCTTCGACCTGATCGCTCTGGCCGTTCTCGTCGGCGCGATCTACTCGATGTTCCAGTATTTCAAGTACGGAAAGAGCCGGCTCCACTTCGCGAGGTTCCCCTTCCGGCCCGGCAGCACCCTGGAAGCGGGGCTCGAGGTCAGCCGGAAGATCCAGGCCGCGCCCTCGATCTCGTTCACCCTTCGCTACATCGAAGAGGTCACTGAGACGACCGGCAGTGGTAAGAATCGAAGTTCGCGGCAGGTTCTCTATTGCCTGCACGAGGTGAAGCAGGAACTGAGTTCGAGCCAGTTCGACATCAACTCCCAGGGCGAGATCCCGATCAGCATGCGGCTGCCTCAGGGCGATTTCTCGAACCGGCTCCTCGACACTCCCCGGCGCTACTGGGAGCTCGAGGTCAAGGCGGAGACGCCCGGCATCGACTACGCGGCGACTTTCCTGCTGCCCGTGTACGGGCTGTCCTAGGCTCAGAGAGGAGAGTGGCTCATGCGGCAGATTGTCGCCGACGTCCCGCAGCCTTCCGGACCGGAGGGCGAGTTCGACGAAGGCCCGGCATGGCTGAACGCCCGCTTGCGCCATCCCGGGATTGCCAGCGCAATCAACCGGGTCTCAGGTGTGTCTCTGGCTGATGCGATCAATCAGCGGCGGTCCCTGAGTCAACGCCTCGAACTGCTACCGGAGTTCATTTCGGTTGTCCGGGCAATCGCCTACGCTCATTCTCAGAACGTCATCCATCGCGACCTGAAGCCGGCTAACGTGCGGCTCGGGCCGTTCGGGACAACCGTGGTCATCGGCTGGAGGGTGGCCAGAGATCTGGGCGCGCCGGCGGAGGCGGCTGACGACACCGAGCGTGCTGCCCTTGCCCAGGCCGGCGTGACCGTGGTGGGTACCCACTTCGGATCCTTCGCATACCTTCCGCCCGAGCAGGCGCTTGGAGAGGCGGTAGACCGTCGCGCGGACGTCTTTGCACTTGGCGCGATGATGTATCACATTCTGGCGGGACGGCCCCCCTACACCGGACAGAGCAAGGAACAGGTGCTCAGGAAAGTGATCGGGGATTCGCGCGCCCCGCTCGATCAAGTCGAGCCGGGCATAGCGCCCGACCTCCAGAGGGTCTGCGAACGGGCGATGGCGCCGGATCGTGACCGGCGATATGCGACCGCCCAGGAACTGCTCGATGAGCTGGAGCGATTCCAGGTCGGCCAGCTTGGGCGTGCGCCAGAGCCGCCAACCAGCCGCGTCAAGGCGCCTCGGCTCACACCCCTTCAATGGGCGGCCTTGTTTGCCACGGTGGCCTCGCTCGCGCTGACCGCGATTTCGTTCCTGACCGCCAGGCGAATGGCCCGCGAACACGGTGCGGCTGAGGCAGCGCAACGTGAAAGTGAGATCAGGAACGACGAGCTGGTCCTGACTCTGGCGCGGGACGCCCTCAAGGAAGACCCGACTTCGGCGATCGCGTGGCTCAAGGAATACTCGCTCCGTGGCCCGTCGTGGAGCGCCGCGCGGGTGATCGCGGCCGACGCTCGAACTCAGGGGATCGCATCCAGGGTTCTTCCCGGCCATGATGGCAGCGTCAACAACGTGGTGTTCTCTCCCGATGGCAGGCTCCTGGCGTCGGCCGGCCACGACAGGACGGTTCGCCTGTGGGACCTCGCGAACGGCACCTCTCGCGTCCTGAGGGGCCACCGCGACTTCGTGCTCGGCCTGGCCTTCTCCCCCGATGGCCGCTGGCTCGCGTCGGGCACTCAAGACATGCTCTGGAGGTGGGACGTGGCAACGGGAGAAGGCCGCGCCTTTGGGGAGAGGATCATGGCCTCGGACCTCGTCTTCTCGGAAGACGGACGAGCCCTCGCGGCTCTGGGTGGAGGGAACGAGGGTGTCTTCGTTTCGCTCTGGGATCCGCAAACGGGTGTCACCCGCCACTTGAAGGATCCGGCTGACAAAGGGACATCCCTGGAGTATCGCGACAACTACGATCGCCGCATCGCCATCTCCCCTGATGGAGCGACGGTGGCCGGCCAGACCGACCAGGAGACCCTGCGGCTTTGGGACTCGAAAACGGGACGCAGCCGCAAGATCGCGAATCATCGCTGCTTCGCCCTCTCGTCCGACGGGCGGCTGCTCGCAACCGTCAGCGCGAGCCAAACCGTGAGCGTTCATGTTCTGGCGGCGGGTCAGGAACGAAGAATGGCGGGGGACGCCGGACCGCTCCGCAGCCTGGCTTTTTCTCCCGATGGACAGTCGATTGGCGCGGCGGGCGATGACGGGCTGGTGCGGCTCTGGCGAGTCACCACTGGAGAACAGCGGATCCTGAGGGGTCACTCCGGCAAGGTCGATTACGTGGTCTTTTCGCGCGACAGCAGGAATCTCGCGTCCTTTGGAGAAGACCGGACCCTGCGCCTTTGGGACGTCGCCTCGGGAGACGTTCGGACGTTGCGCGGTCACCGCAAGCCAATCCGCGGCGTGGCCTTCTCGCCGGACGGCGGGACCATCGCGTCGGTCAGCGTTGACGGGACCATCCGGGTATGGCCGGTCGCGGAAGACGATCACCGCGTTGTGTTTCGCGCGCCGGAGATGGGCGAACCTCAAGTGGGCTGGGTCGCCCTCGGCCCGGACGGGCGCACCCTTGCCGCGAGTTGGGAAGGCCGCGGGAGCGACGTCCACCTGTGGGATCTCGAGAGCGGTGCCCACCGCGTCCTCAAGCCGGGGTACCGCAGCGCTTTCGGGATGCTCCGGCTCGTTTTCTCGCCCGACGGAAAGACGCTTGCGACGCTTGGTCCGCGGGAGGGCGTCGAGCTTTGGGACCTGGCCACGGGAACAAGGACGGGAGTGCTGAAGCACGAGTTCTCCGCAGAGACCATCGCATTCTCGCCGGATGGCAGGCGGCTGGTGTCCGGCACCGGCGACCACCTCGTCAAGGTGTTCGAGATCGGTTCTCCCGAAGTCCGCGTGTTGAAGGGCCATGAAACCCCCTTGTCTCACGTCCTCTTCTCCCCTGACGGCAGATGGATCGCCTCGTCCACCTGGGCGCGCGACCGAGGCGACCTCATGCGCGACACCATGGTCCGGATCTGGGACGCCACCACCGGGGATGGCCGGACTTTCCTGGGGCACGCGTCGACGGTCACCGACGTTCAGTTCCTTCCCGACGGCCAGTCGGTCGCTTCGGCCAGCCGCGACGGCACGGTTCGACTCTGGGACCTGGCTACCGGAAAGGCGACCAGGGTGCTCAACGCGGAGCCCGCGAACGACCTCGCCGTATCGCGTGACGGCCAATGGCTTGCCGTCGGAGTCGATGGAGGAAACACGTGGGTGTGGAACCTGCGGACATATCGCAGCCTGATTGTGAGGGGCTGGAGACCCGCGTTCCTGGGCGGCAGCGCGACCCTCGCGACCTCAAACCCCAACGCGGTGCGGTTGTGGGACGCGGCGACGGGCGAAGGCCGGACCCTTGAAGGCTCGTATCACAACCTGGCCATTTCGCCGAACGGTGAGACCATGGCCATGATCAGAAGGGATCGCGTGGTTCATGTCTGGAAGGACGACCTGCCGCGAGTCCCTTCAGAACTCAAGCCGTGGCTTGAGAAGGCTACGGATCACAAAGCGAGCACGCGGAATGCCGATGTGAGGCCTGGCCCCAATCCGCAGTGAACGCGGCACTGATCTTGCCGGTGGCATCGGCCGGGAGTGTGGGTGTCGACCTTCCAGCCGGCCGCTCGCGCCGTCGCCCTAGACCTTGAGTTCGTGGATGACCGCCCGGCCGCGGGACATCCCGACTTCGATCACGCGCAGGACGCTGCGCAGCCAGGTGAAGTAGTAGTCGGGGCCCTGCCCCTCGTCGCCGCGCACGTTCTTATAGTCGTAAGCCGGATTCGAAGAAACGTAGTCGCGTGCCACCGCCGCCGCAACCTCTTCCCTCCCGAACATGCTGCCGTCGGTGTCCGCATCCAGCGCGAGATCCGGGTCCTCTCTGACGCGCTCGATGAGGCGACGGAGATCCGAGGCAATGCCCGGCAGGACGCCAGGCTCGAAGATGGTGACCACGGTGAAACCATACTCCGTCTCGAACCTGTACTGGCCCTCATCGGACAGGAAGCGAAGCGACGGCAGCTTGACCGCCTCGACAAGGGCCTTGGCGGTGTAGATCGCCCAGCCGCTCCGGGTGTCGCCTGACACGTAGACGAGCGGACCGGCCGATTCCTTCTGCTCCAGAAAGGCCGCGGTCGCCAGTGCGCGCAACTGATCGGGCTCATCGAGCCGCGCCGGCGCCAGACTGGCGTCCGCGGTGTAGGTGGAGGTTCCGTAGGTGTGGGACATGGATGCCGCGGGTCGAAGGACTTGAAGGATAAGAGGGTTCTCAGAACACCCAGACGATGTCGTAGCGGAGGAGTTTCGTCGCCGTCCTGGTGGGGGCCACGGTCTTCTCCTCGAAACGAGATGGGTCGACATCACCCGCGGTCTCGATCGACGACTCAATTTCCGTGATTTCCTGCTTCAAGGCCTCGACCCGGCTCTCGGCGTTGTCTTCCATGCGGTTCTTCGAGGTCACGCCGCCCATGGCGCTGGCCCCCTTGCGGATGGTGGACGCGGCGGTCGACCGTCTTCCTCCAAAAAGAGAGCCGAAGAGGGAAGCGCCGACCTCGATGGCGCCTTTCAACATCGCCGCCTTCTTCTCCTGCGCCCGGCCCTCGAGATCCTCCGTAGCCTTCTGGAGATCCCGCTGTTTGCGCTGGAGCCGGTCTCTCAGCTTCTCGGCCTCGGCGTTCGACACGCTGGCCTCGAGACGTTTCTCGAACTCCTCCGCGGACTCCCCGGGCAGGGACTGCATCTTCGTGACCGAATCGAGGAGCACGGTCAGCCGGAACTCATCCGCCAGTCGGTCCTTCACCGCGCGCTCTATTCCCTTCGCCCCTGCCGACGAGAGGAAACCGGGCAGATCCCCGTAGCGCGCATCGGCCGGCGCATCCGAGGTGATCGCCTCCTCGTCGTCGAGTTCGATGTGCTCCGCGTCCAGGATCTCGGCGGGCGAAGGCACGGAAAGGGGGTAAAGGCGAACGCCGATGACTTCGTCCTGATCCTTGAGGCGGTAGGCGTACTTCACGAGAAGGTGAGGCTCGGCCTGCGCGGCACCGTACTTTCGGAAGTACAGGTGCTTGAAGGGCGGGGGCAGGACGGGAGCGGAGGATGAATCGTCGCGCCACGCCGGCACCGCCGCCGCAGTCACTCCCGGAGCATGGACGCTCATGAGTTGCGAGATCTCCTCGCGCGTCACGGGTCCGCGGAGGTAGGACATCGCGAAACGCGAGGACAGCAGACAGGGCTTTGCCCGATGAACGTCGTGCAGCAGGAAGACCCGCTTGCGCGTCGCGGAGAGGAGGGTCTCGATGGCTGCGGCGTCGACGCCCGCTCCCACCAGACCGTCGCGAAGCCGGGCCCGGTCGTTGTCGGTCTGCAGGCGACCGACCATCCAGGTGCCGATGTTGCCGAGCCCCTTGTAGTCGAGGTCGATCGGGTTCTGGGTGGCGAGCACGATGCCCACGCCCTGCGCGCGCGCCTGCTTGAGCAGGGTCAGCAGGGGCCGCTTGGTAGGCGGGTTCGCGGGATGCGGGGGGAAGTAGCCGTAGATCTCGTCCATGTAGACAAGAGCGCGGAGCGACGTCGTGCCGGACTGGCGGCGCATCCAGGTCTTGACCTTGTCGAGAATCAGCGCGGTGACGAAGAAACGCTCCTCCTCCGAGAGATGAGCGGTATAGATGACCGACAAGCGCGGCTTTCCATCCGGCGCGTAAAGCATCGCCTGGATGTCGAGCGGCTGGCCCACCCGCCACGCCTGGAACTGCGGCGAGGCGAGAAGGTTGTTGAGCGCCATCATCAAACCCTGACGCTGCTTGCGCGGATACACGCTGTCGAGGGGCAGGGCGCCGATCTTGTCGAAAGGCGGATCGGCCACCGCCGCGATCAGGCTTTCCAGGGTGAGGCCCTTGCCGGACTTCCAGGCGGTTTCGATGATGTTCGCGAGAAGGATGAACTCCTGAGACTGGAGCGGATCCGCCTCGATCTTCAGCAGGCCGAGCAGGCCGCTCACGATGCCCGCGATTTCGTCCCGCAGATCTTCGGGGGCCTTGTCGAACGCGACCGAAGGGGCTTCGAGGGATTGAAGGACATTGAGTTGAAGGCCGGCGGACGAACCCGGGGTGTAGATCGCCGCGTGATGCTTCGACTTCAGATCCTTGATGTCCGCGGAGCCCAGTCCCCAGTCGGCGAGTCCCCTGGTCCAGATGGCCGCCGCCGCCGCCGCGGCTTCGCCGGGCGTCTTTCCTTCGCGCCGCGCGGCGTCCTTGTCCACCCAGGGCTCGAAGGAGGCAGCCGAGAGGTCCTCGAAAAGCAGGAGCAGGTTGCCGAGGTCGCCCTTGGGGTCGATAGCGATGACCGGCACACCCTGGCGCAGAACCTCCTCGATCAGACCGATGGCGAGACCGGTTTTCCCGGATCCGGTCATCCCGACGATCAGGCCGTGAGTGAGAAGGTCCGTCGAGTTGAGGTCGATGCGGGCGCCGAGCGTGTCGCCGGAAACCGGCGCTTCCTTGCCGAGAAAAAGTCCTGGGGCCATGCCGGGCAGTATATGAGGGCGAAGGTAGGCCTTATGAATCATTGACCGGCCCCGGGGCTCGGGGCGAGAGTCACTTCATGCTGGACCTCCTGACCAAGGGGCGGGCGGATCTACTCCGTTTCCGCGGCCTCAAGAACATGGTGGGCAACACGCCCCTCCTCGCCCTTCATATGCTGTATCGCGGCGAACCGCGGACCGTCTACGCGAAGGCCGAAAACCTGAACCTCACGGGTTCGATCAAGGACCGCATCGCCGTCCACATCCTCCGCAAGGCCCAGCACGACGGTCTGCTCACGAGCGGCGGCTACATCGCGGAGGCGACGAGCGGCAACACCGGCATCTCCTTCTCCGCGGTCGGCCGGGCGCTCGGGCATCCCGTGCGGATCTTCATGCCCGACTGGATGAGTCAGGAGCGAAAGGACCTGGTCCGCAGCTTCGGGGCGGAGATCGAACTCGTAAGCCGGGAGCAGGGCGGTTTCCTCGGCAGCATCGACCGCGCGGAGGCCTTCGCGAAAGCGACACCGGGCGCCTTCCTCCCCCGTCAGTTCTCGAACGACGAAAACGCCCAGGCCCACTACGAGAGCACGGGGCCGGAGATCTGGTGGCAGCTCGACGCTCACAATCTCGTGCCCGACGCGTTCGTCGCGGGCGTCGGCACCGGGGGCACCGTCATGGGGGTCGGGCGGTTTCTCCGACTTCGGAAGCAGGACGTCAAAATCCATCCGCTCGAGCCCTCGAACTCGCCGACCCTGACCACCGGCCACAAGGTCGGCAAACACCGCATCCAGGGAATCTCCGACGAATTCGTACCGCCCATCCTCCACCTGAACGAGCTCGACGAAGTGATCGCGGTGGATGACGGCGACGCGATCCTGATGGCCCAGAAGCTCGCGACGCAGCTCGGTCTCGGCGTCGGTATCAGCTCAGGCGCGAACCTGCTCGGGGCGCTTCAGGTCCAGAACCGGATGCGGTCGGACGCCGTCGTTGTCACCATTCTGTGCGACAGCAACAAGAAATACCTGAGCACCGACCTGCTTCGCGAGGAGCCGGTGAAGCCGGGCTTCATGTCGCCCGACGTCGAACTCACGAGCGCTGAAGCCTTCCGCCGCGTCTGCATGACCTGTTGACGCGGACGCGTCGCTGCTCAGCAGCTCCCCTACTTCAGAGGGAGCCGGACGAATGCCAGGTTGCGAACCGAGTCTTCGCCCTCCCGCGTCGATACGGTGAGCCCGGTCAGTGTGCGATCGCTCCCGCGAGAAAACTGCAGGCGTACGGACACCGCACCCTCCGGCCCGAAAGTGCGTAGGAATCGGTCGGGCGCGACCGGGCGGAGCGTCACGTCATGCAGCCCGCGGCGACGCAGCACGAGCCGCGCGCCGCGACCCTCGAGCATCCAGGCCGCGTCGAGGTCCGGGCTGAACCAGGCGCCGGCATACTCGGCCAGCACGGCGGCGGACGGCCGCCAGACTGCGGCATCGGGGATCCGCTCGCTCGCCTCGACCGGTCCATCGTTCCACGACACCTCCAATCGCAGCGGAGCGGCTGTCGTGGCTGACTTGAAGGTGAAGATCCCGAAGTTACCCGTGCTCCCGATCTCAAAAAAACGGCCGCCGCCCGCCGGTGTCATCGGATAGAACGACTCGTCCGTCGCATCATCGAAAAGCACTTCTCCCAGGACTCCGCTCCTCACTTCGATAGGCTGCAGGTTCCACGGATCGTCGACCGCCCGGTAGATCCCGGCATAGCGCGCGAGATCCTGCGGCGACACCGCGATGGCGGCCGGAGGCTCGGGCCGCCTTACAACAGGGCCCTTCATTTCGGAACCCAAATAGATGTCCGCCACGGCCGACGCGAACCTAAAGGCCTCGAGGCTGTCGGAGTTGCACAGCGTCGCGACGGTGAAGTGCTGGTCGGGAAATCGGATGACTTCCGTCCTCGTGCCGGGCGGATGGCCGCCGCGTGAAACGGTGCGGAGCCCGCGGTACGTGCCGATTCGGAGTCCGTACGCGTACGGAATCGTCTCGCCGCTTGGCAGCATCGGCCGGCTCAGCATGCGCGCGATCGCCGTGGCCCCGCCAACCACCGGCGTCTCGAAGTTGCGGTCCCAATGTGCGAGGTCTTCGATCGACGAGTAGACGTTGTCGCCACCAAACGTCTGGGAGTCCGGGAAGCGGACGCTCGGTCCCTGAGGCGAAAGCACGTGTCCGAAGGCGCGATCCCTCACAGACTTCCTCCGCACATCGTCGACGAAACTCCCCTTCATCCCCATCGGGTCGAACACGTCGCTTTGCAGGTGCTCGCCAAATGGCACACCGGCGGTTCGCTGGACGATGAGGCCGAGGATCCCGTAGTCGGTGTGAGAGTATTCGTGCGTCGTGCCGGGATCGAAGTTGAGCCCGCGCTGCGACGAGACGAGCCCGAGGAACTCGGGCATTGTCGTCACCGGCCGCCCAGAGAGCACCGCGAGCGTCTGGAAGTCTCTCAGGCCGCTCGTGTGCTGCAACAGATCGCGGACCCGGATCGGTCTGCCGTAGTCCGGAAGCTCCGGAACAAAGCGGCGTACGTCGTCATCCATGGCGAGCTTGCCGCCCTGATCGAGCATGAGCACCGCGAGCGTCGTGAACGGTTTCGAGAGCGATCCGAGCTGGAAGATCGAGCGTGGTGTAATCGGACGGCCGTCTTCGACGCTCGCGACGCCATACCCACGCGCGAGAACGGTTTCACCTCGGCGGTAGACGCCGACCGCGCACCCCGGCGTATCAGCCCGGATCTGTTTCGCGAAGAGTGCATCGACCTGCGCCGCAACGGCCTGCGCGCTCGACGGCGCCTGGCTTAAAGAGGTGGTCGCGGTCGAGATCGCCAGGGCCGCCACCAGAGTGACGAGCCCGTGGCGCATCGGGAAACGGGTCATGCCGGTACCCAGGTCATTTCAAAGGAAAGAGCGTCTCCAGCAACCGGTTCAGCCGATTACGCCGGGCGAACCATCCGGCTCCCTCGTGGGTCTCACCGCCATTGAACGAGTACCCTTTCGATCGAAGCGTCGTCGAGAAGGCGCGTCCGCCCTCGACGGCATCCCATCCTTCACGGGGGCTCCTCGAATCGTATTTGCCCCACTCCAGAAAGATTCGAAGCGGCTGTTGCGAGGGACTCTTGAGCAGAGCGGTGTTGATGTCTCGGTAGCCGGGTTCCCAGTTGAGAGAAAGCAATCCCAGGCCACTGAAGAGGTCGGGATGCTTGAGGGTCGCGTAGAGACTCGCGTAGGCCGCGTCTTCCAGGCCCATCAGCGCTCTCCTCTCGGCTTTACTTTCGATCCTGTGGCGACTCTCGATCAGAGGGATAAGCTCCTCCACGAGCATCCGTCGGGTCTTCTCCTTGCCCTCCCCGGCCAGTTCCAAGTAGGACTTGCGGCTGTTGAAACGGCCTTCTGGACGTTCCCCCGGGTCGGGGATGAAGACGGCGATCAAGGGCTCGACACTCTTGCCCAGCAAATTGTCCAATGCCTCGATCATCCTGCCCTCCTTGATCGCGGCATTTCCACTCAGGACATAGACCACGGGGCAACTCCGCGAGGCGTCATATCCGTTCGGGAGATAGACCTTGATGGCAAGTGATTCGCCGAACTGCTTGCTGGCGAGCGTCACTTCTTCGATTCGGCCGCGCGAACCCGCGGGTGGATCCTGGAGGAAGTCGGGATTCTTCCAGTCGGGCATGGAAACGAGCGCCACTTTGCCTTCCTGCTTGCTGGGATTCGCCGGGTCGCCCAGGTATTCGTCGAAGTCACGGATGAAGCCGTACGGAATCCGGGCATCCGGTTCGAGTTTGGTCGAGTAGTAGAAGAACTGAGTCCCGTCGATGCGATTCAAGGGACGGTCGTAACGTTCGCCGAAGAGATCGCTCGACATCGAAATGTCCTTCCCGGGGCCGTGGTAGACGAAGTGCACCATGTCCTTTCCTTCGATCACCGGCAGGGTGGCGTGGGCGGCCAGGAACTCGTCGATCAAAGGCTGTTTCTGCCCGGCCGCGGAAACCCCGGCCACGAATCGTCCGAATTCCGAATTGGCAATGACCCCTCTCGCCTCTTCCTCGAGGTTCGCGGCCTTTGGAGCCGGCCGGATGTCGACCCGGGCCCAGCTCTCGATGCTGCGCACGTACAGGCTCTTGTTCACGAAGGTGGCGGGCGACCAGACAAGGTCATCCGCGGCCACGGGAATGTTCGCGATTTCCTCGTAACCCTTGCGGGAGGCGGGGGCTACGGAGAGATGGCCCTCTTTGGTCGCGATCACCAGGTGTCCGTCCACCAGGATCGGAAAACCGTCTCCTGGGTCGCGCGATCGCCAGACGAGTTCGCCGGTAGCCGCGTCGACACAGGCCAGAATCCGGCCGTTGTATCCGAAGATGAGACCGTCGTGGTAGACGGGAATCACGTAGGTGTTCTTGATGTGTTTGGTCTTCCAGACTTCCTTCGGAGGCGCTTTGAGATCGGTCGTCGACAACTCGAAGAGAGTCGAGTCGGAGACCCTCCCCTTGACGAAGAAGCGGTGCTCGGAGGTTCTGACGACCTGGGCCGTCTTGCTTCCGATATCCGACCCGTCGCCGTACTCCAGGGTCCAGTGGACCTCGCCGGTCCGGGGGTCGTGGCCCGACATGATCTTGTCGCCCAGGGCGATGAGCACCGGCTTGCCCGCCGCACTCATCAGGAAGGCCGACTGATAGTTGACCGCATCTTCCGGCCCGGACTTCCACATCACCTTTCCGCTGGTGACGTCGAAGGCCGCCACGGTGGAGCCCTTCGTGGCGCCGATCTGCAGCACCACCGTGTCGGCGACAATCAGCGGCGAGCTGGCGAAACCGTAGAAGGGCTCAACCGCCCCGTGCGCCCTGGGCAGGTGGGCATCCCAGATCTTCCGGCCGGTCTTGAAATCGAGACAGTAGAAATGGCCGGCGGGATCCAGCACGAAGACCCGGCCCCGATCGATCAAAGGCGTCGAGATCGGTCCGTCTTTCGATCCCCAGCGACCCGGATAGCGATCCCCCAGTCGAAAACGCCACAGCTCCTTGCCGCTGTTCGCGTCGAAAGCGCCGGCGAAGTCCGAGCTTGCGTCCGAGAAGAGATTGACCGCCACTCCATCCGCCACGGACACGCTGGAATAGCCCGAGCCGATCTTGTGCTTCCACGTCACGGCCAGGGAGACGGCTCCCGCCTTTGCGAAGATCCCGCCTCCGCCGCTGGTGGAGTCGGCGTTTGGTCCGCGAAAACCCCGCCAGTCCTCGGCCCACAGCCCCGCCGGTCCCGCGGCCGAAATGACGAACACAAGTATCCCGGTCCGCAGCAATGTGCGTTTCAATGTCGTTCTCCTCTGTCGATGTTTCGCGAGCTGCGACCGGTCCGATCTGAATCCGGCCGCGCCCGACCCTCACACTTGGATGGTCGGACGTTACCCCAGGCTGTCGCGGCCGCGGGCCGGCCCACGTAGGATTCGCGCGTGAGACGATTCGCAGCCGCGGTTCTTGGGTTCCTCGGGGTCGTCGCGATTCTTCTGTCCAATGAGGAAGGCGCGGGGCGGCGTTTCTGGTATCCCACGCTCATCGCCGTCACCGGCCCACGAACCCACGATGATGTGCACCGCTGGCTCGGCCCGAAACGGCGCGAGGCTCTCAAGTCCACCTTTTCCGCCGCCGCACTTCCCTACCCCCCGCGACGGCTCACGCTCGTGGGCCTCAAGGAAGAGAAGCGGCTCGAAGTGTGGGCCGAGGACGCGCGCGGTTGGTTTCGCGTGCGCGAATATGCCGTGCTCGCGGCGAGCGGCCAGGCCGGCCCGAAACTGCGGGAGGGCGATCTTCAGGTCCCGGAGGGCGAATATCGGCTGACCGGCTTCAATCCAAACAGCAGCTATCACCTCTCCATCCGGGTCGACTATCCGAGCCGGGAGGATCGCGCCATCGCGCGCAGCGAAGGCCGCACCCGCCTCGGCGGCGATATCTTCATCCACGGCAAGGCGGTCTCGATCGGGTGTCTCGCCATCGGCGACGACTCGATCGAGGACCTCTACCTGCTCCTCGCCGACACCGGCCTCGCGAACGCGCGGATCCTGCTCACCCCTTCCGCCACGCCGACCCCGCCGGCGAACGCGCCCACGTGGCTCGTCGACCGATACGAACGGTTGAGGCGCGAGTTGAGCCACGTGCGCACCAGGGATTCGCGATCGTGATGGCAGAATGAACGGCCTTCATGACCACCCTCCGCAAATGGATGACCGCCCTGCGCGGCGGGAAGCTGGTTGATCTCAACACCATCCTCGAGCAGGCGAAGGCGGTTCAGGGCCGCTCCGCGCCCGAGCAGCTCGACTGGCTGCGCTCGCTCGTCCGCTACCTTCGCGGCGAAAGAGGATTCCGTTTCACGCCCGAGGCCCGTACCCACCTCCTCCTTCAGCGGCTGAATCAGCACCAGGATTGGGGGCAGGCCGCAGGCGGCGTCATCGCCGAGGTCCTCTCGCGCGGTTCGGCGCTCCGGATCTTCGCCGAAGCCGGTTTGCCCTCGTCTTCCTCCTTCGCCAAGGAGTTGCTCGGCCGACTGGTCCGCTCGTTTCTGCCCCCCATCCTCAACGACCGTTCGCTGTCGGGCGCCCTTCAGCAGGTCTTCGCGAAGTACGGCGACGACCTTTGGCTCGACCGGATCCCCGGGCAGGAACGCGAGGCGCTCCTCGAGTGGCTCAGGGGGTCGATCCCCGAGGCGCGACGCGAGGGCCTTCTTCACGAAGCCGCCGAAGCGATCTGGCTGCTCGGCAATCGGACCACCTCGATCTCCCTGCGCGAAGAGGTGGCGGCGCGGTCCCCCGACGTGGGGCCGCTCTCGAACCACCCCATGATCCTCCTCGAGGATGAGGCGCGCCGCTTCGCCACTTCCATCGCGGGCTTGCCCGACCTCGAGGCGCTCATGAAAGCGACGTGGGCGGCGCGCGGTTTTCTGGACGACGTGATGGCGCAGGTTGAAGAACGTGGCGTGAGCGTCGACCTGGTCTTCCAGATCGAGCGCGCGACCTCCTACATCACGCGGATGGAGACCCTCGCCGAGGTCATCGCCACGGTCAAGGCCCCGGCGGCCACGCCGAAGAGAAGGACCGAAGCGGTGTGGGGCCTCCTCGTGGCCATGGTGCGCGGCGAACTCGAGGATCGCAGGCCCGGCCGCGTGCTGACGCAGAGCGCCCACCTCATCGCGCGGAAGACCGTGGAACGGGCGGGCGAGACGGGCGAGGAGGGCATCGCGCGCAGCAACTCCGACCTGCGCCACGTGCTCGAGGCGGCCATCGGCGGCGGCATGTTCATCGCCGTGACCACGCTGGTGAAATACCTCGGCCCCAAGGGATTGGCTCCGTTCTTCGAGGCGCTCTACGCCACCCTCAACTATGGCGGCAGCTTCACCGTGATGCACTTCCTGCATCTCAAGCTCGCCACCAAATTGCCCGCGATGACCGCCTCGGCGCTGTCCAGCCGCCTTTCCATAGCGCCTTCGCAGGAAGCCGACGCGGAGTTCGTCAAGACCGCTTCGGCAGTTCTCCGCACCCAGTTCGCGGCGGTGGTGGGAAATCTCGTGGGCGTCATTCCCGCGGCGCTCCTGATCGACGCCCTTGCCATGCTGGTGACCCACCACCATGTCCTGGCCGCGGAGAAAGCCGCTTCGGTGATCGGGTCGGTGAACCCCTGGCTGTCCCTCACGATTCCCTTCGCTATGTTCACGGGCGTGATTTTGTGGATCGGCGGCTGGGTGGCGAGCTGGATGGACAACGCGTTCGTGTTCTACAACGTCGCCGGAGCCTTGAAGTCATCGGGCGGCCTCCGCGTGCGCTTCGGGGAAGCGCGCGTGAACGCGTTCGCGGAGTTCCTGTCGCGCCACGTCGGCGGGGTCGCCACCGCGCTGGTGCTCGGCGTCGGCCTCGCCTTCGCGCCGGAGCTGGGACGGTTCTTCGGCCTGCCCCTCGAGGTCCGACACGTGACCCTCGTCACGGGCACGCTGGCGATGGCCGTGGTGGGGGTCGGACCGGGGTCTCTTTCTCTCGAACACTGGGCGGGCATGTTGTCCGGCATCGTCGCGATCGGGGTCTGCAACCTCGGCGTGAGCTTCGGCCTGGCTTTCGGAATGGCGGTGCGGGCCCGGCGCATCCCCACACGAAGAGGCGTGGTCCTGCTGGGGCAGACCGCGCTTTCCCTGCTCCGAAAGCCTCGCAGCCTCCTTCGCATCCCGCCTTCCGAGACCGAGGCCTCCACACATTGACGTCACCGACCCCTCGCGTCGTGATTCTGGGCGGCGGCTTCGCGGGGCTGTATGCGGCCCGTGAGCTCGGCAGCGCGCCGCTCGCGATCACCCTCATCGATCGGAAGAACCACCACCTCTTCCAGCCGATGCTCTACCAGGTAGCCACCGCGGCGCTCAACCCCGCGGACATCGCGGCGCCCATCCGGAGCATCCTGTCGAGTCAGAAAAACTGCCGGGTGCTTCTCGCCGAGGCGCTCCGAATCGACACGAAGACCAACGTCGTCGAGACCGACGCCGGACCGACCCCTTTCGACTACCTGATCGTGGGAACCGGCGCGAGCCACTCCTACTTCGGTCATGACGACTGGGAGCGAACCGCTCCCGGTCTCAAGACGATCGAGGACGCCCTCGACATCAGGCGAAGGGTCTTCCTCGCCTATGAGAATGCCGAGCGGGAAAGCGACACGGAGAAGCGCCGCGCCTTCATGACCTTCGTGGTGATCGGCGCAGGGCCGACCGGGGTAGAGATGGCGGGAGCGCTCGCGGAGATTTCGCGGCGGACCCTGGCCCGCGACTTCCGCACCATCGATCCGAAGTCGGCGCGGATCATTCTCGTCGAGGGTGTCGGCCGCGTGCTTCCTCCCTTCCCCGAGGACCTTTCGGCGGCGGCCCGCGCTCAGCTCGAACGTCTGGGCGTCGAGGTCTGGACGGGGACGAGGGTCACGGACATCGCCGACACCGGCGTCACCCTCGGCGCCGATCGCATTGGCGCACGAACCGTGATCTGGGCGGCCGGAGTGCAGGGATCAGCGCTTGCGCGGTCCCTCGGCGTTCCGCTCGATCGCGCGGGCAAGGTCCCCGTGAACCCGGATCTGTCGGTGCCGGGCGCGCCGAATGTCTTCGTAGCAGGCGACCTGGCCTCGATCCAGCAGGATGGCGCGGGCGTGCCGGGCGTCTGCCCGGCCGCGATGCAGGCCGGTCGGCACGCGGCGCGCAACATCATCAGCCTGGCCAGAGGCGGGACGAGTTCGCCCTTCCGATATGTGGACAAGGGCTCGTTCGCAGTCATCGGCCGCGGCGCCGCAGTAGGCGACCTGTTCGGCTGGAAGATGTCGGGCCGCCTCGCCTGGCTCGCCTGGCTGGCCATCCACATTACGTTCCTGATCGGATTCCGAAACCGGCTGATCGTCTTGATTGGATGGGCTTACTCCTACTTCACTCATCGGCGGGGAGCGCGTCTCATCACGGGCCCCTGACCCGCGCCAGTTGAGGGCGGAAAGGGGCCGGCTGATAGAGTCCGCCGCGATGGATCAACCCGTTCCCGACGTCGCGGCCCCAAAACCCAAGTCGTACTGGAAGGCGGTCGGACCGTTCAAGGAAGTCCTGCACCGGACGGTGTCGGCCGAGCAACTCGTGGCTCTCTCGGAGAAAAACCCGGCGATCCACCTCGCCTACGCGGCCCGCCAGTTTGCGATCGTCCTCGTCTGCGGCGTGGTCTTGTACCGGGAGCAGCCCTGGTGGATTGCGGCCCCGCTGATCGTCCTGCAGGGGTTCACGTTCTTCAATATGACCACGCTGCTCCACGAAGTGGTCCACAGCGCGGTCTTCAAGAAGCCCTGGCCCGCGGGCGAGCGCGTCCTTGGCCTGCTCTACGCGATCACCAGCGGCATCTCGGCCTCGCAGTTCACGCGCTGGCATCTCGACCATCACGACAACCTCGGGACCAACGACCTCGACCCGAAGCGGCATTGGCTCTCGCCCAAGCGGAACAAGCGGTGGTTCAAGCTTCTCTATTGCACGCCCGCGCTGATGCCCATCTATTTCCGGGCCGCGGCCAATGAAGTCAGGACGTATCCGGCGGCGCTTCGCGCCCTCATCGCGCGCGAGCGGATGGCCACGATCGTCATTCAGCTCTCCGTCGGCGCCGCGCTCTACTACTTCGGCGGCCTCGGCGCGATGCTGCGGGTGTGGTTCCTGCCCTACTTCATCGTCTTCCCCATCGCGTTCACGGTGAACCGTCTCGGCCAGCACTACAACATCGACCCGACCAATCCCCTCAAGTGGTCGACGGTGATGCGGCCCTCGTGGATCTGGGACTTCCTGTTCGTCTACTCGAATTACCACGCGGAGCATCACTACTTCCCGCGCGTCCCGTTCTACAACCTCCGCAAGCTCCACATGATCCTGCGGCCGATGTACGACGAGTTGGGCGTCAAGCCCCACACGTACCGGGAAATCATCTGGCAGTGGTTCGTTCTCAACCGAGCCCCGCACACGAACTGGGAATTGCCCCCGACCACCGCCGCGACCTCGGACACAGAACCTTCCCGCGCGTAGCGAAGTCCCTACCCTGCCCCTTTGACCTCGCGTCATTGCGAGGAGCCAAGGCCGTTGGTACCGCGACGAAGCAACCCCGCCCGACCACTATCAGCCTGGTAGCGGCTCGACGGGATTGCTTCGACCCTCGTCGAACGGAGTGGGGTCTCGCAATGGGAGAGCGACGAGCCTACGCCGCCGGCGGCGTGCCGGCGGCGAGGGCTCGGCGCTCACCCACCTGCTGCCGCCAAAGGGCGTAATACAGCCCCTTCATCGCAACCAGCTCATCGTGGGCGCCCGACTCGACCACTCGGCCCAGTTCGAGGACATGGATCATGTCGGCGTGCATGATGGTCGACAGGCGATGGGCGATCAGGACGGTCATCACATCCTTGTGCGTCGCCACGTCGCGGATCGTCGTGGTGATCTCTTCTTCGGTGATCGAGTCGAGCGATGACGTCGCCTCATCGAAGACCAGAAGCCGCGGCCGCCGGAGCAGGGCGCGTGCGATCGAGAGCCGCTGACGCTCGCCTCCCGACACCTTCACACCGCCTTCACCGATGACGGTGTCGAGCCCCTTCTCGGCCCGGGCCAGGAGACTGTCGCAGGCTGCCCGTTTGAGGGCGTCGAGGCACTCGGCGTCGGTTGCGTCCGGCCGCACGAACTGGAGGTTCTCGCGGATCGTGCCCGAAAAGAGCTGGGTCTCCTGGGTCACGAAGCCGATCTGCGCGCGAAGATGCGAAAGATCGACATCCTTCCCGTCGTTCCCGTTGTAGAGAATCCGCCCCGTTTCCGGTCGATAGAGACCCACCAGGAGCTTCACCAGAGTGGTCTTGCCCGATCCCGAGGGGCCGACGAACGCAATCGTCTTCCCCTTCGAAAGGCCGAACGAAACCTCGGAAAGTGCGGG
Source organism: uncultured Acidobacteriota bacterium (assembly GCA_964396875.1). Lineage (GTDB taxonomy): Bacteria > Acidobacteriota > Vicinamibacteria > Fen-336 > JAGNNV01 > JAGNNV01. The sequence continues at coordinate 24,428 of CAYNHK010000035.1, forward strand.
TGAGGCGCCGGTCAGATGAGTGAAGCTCACCTTCTCGAACTCCAGGCGGTCGAGAACGAAAGGCGGCACGGGATTCGCGGGCAGGGGCTCCCCCGGCAGCTTCATCAGTTTCTCGAACCGCCCGAGCGACACTTCAGCGTCGCGGTACGCGGTGATCACGTTCCCAAGCTCCTGCAGCGGCCCGAAGATGAAGAACGAGTAGATCCACAAGGCGAAGAACTGCCCAACCGTGATGTCGCGCGAGTAGATCAGGTACAGCATCAGAAACAGGATGCTGGTGCGCAGGGCGTTCACGACCGTCCCCTGGATGAACGACAGACTGCGCAGATACCGGACCTTCTTCAGCTCGAGCACGAGGATCTTCGCAGTAGTCGAGTTGAGGCGCGAGATCTCCTGAGCGGCGAGGCCCAGGCTCTTCACCAGCTCGATGTTGCGCAACGACTCCGTGGTCGAACCGGCGAGCGCCGTGGTCTCGGCCACGATCTCCTTCTGCACTTCCTTGATCCGCTTCGAGAGAAGCGACACCATCCCCGCGAGGATCGGGATGGTCATGAAGTACACCGGCGCGATGAGCCAGTAGACGCTGAGGGCGTAGATCATCACGAAGACCACGCCGATCAGGGTCTGATAGAGGATGTTGACCGCGGTGGAGATGAGCTTCTCGACGTCGGTCCGCACCTTCTGGAGAACGCCGAGCGTCTCTCCGCTGCGCTGGTCTTCGAACAGCTGATACGGGAGGTTCAGCGAGTGCCGCACGCCATCCGCGTAGATCGCGGCTCCGACACGCTGGGTGATCACGTTGATGAAATAGTCCTGGAAGTTCTTGGCCACCCGTGAAACGAAGGCCACACCGACGGCGGCGGCGAGAAGAGTCAACACGCCGCGGAAAAAAGAGCCGCGGTCGAGTTCGGCGTACTTCGTCGCATACTCGTCGATGACGTGCCGGAAGATCAGCGGATCGAGCAGCGAGAAGATCTGGTTGATGGCGGCGAGCAGCAGGGCGAAGGCCACGAGGCTGCGGTGGGGCTTCAGGTACGTCCAGAGGATCTTCAATGTGCGGGGATTGTAACTTCGCGCACCCCCGTCGTCCCGCCGACTGGCGTAGGCTTCGCGCCGAATGAGATTCGCAGTGGTCGGTTCAGGCGGAGTGGGCGGCTACTTCGGGGGTCGGCTCGCGGAGGCAGGGCACGACGTCACGTTCCTGGCTCGCGGCGCGCATCTGCTGGCCATGCGCCAGAGGGGGCTCCGGGTCGAAAGCACCGAAGGCGACTTTGTCGTCTCCCCTGCGAAGGCGACTGACGACGCAGCCACGGTCGAGCCGGTGGACATTGTCCTGCTCGCGGTGAAAACCTGGCAGGTCAAAGACGCCGCGGTCCAGCTGCTGCCCATGTTGCGCGACGACAGCGCCGTCCTGACCCTCCAGAACGGGGTCGAGGCCCCCGACGAAGTCGCGGCCGCGTGTGGAGCAGGCCGGGTGATCCCCGGTGTCTGCCGGCTGATGAGCTACGTCGCCGAGCCCGGTCTCATCCGGCACGCGGGCGTCACGCCCCGGGTGGAGTTTGGGGAGACCAACGGTCGGCAGTCGAAGCGCATCACGGCACTCCAGGCAGCACTCGCGGCATGCAAGGGTGTGGTCGCGACGATTTCCGCGGACATCCAAACGGCGTTGTGGGACAAGTTCCTCTTCATCGCGCCCTTCAGCGCCGTGGGGGCGGTGACCCGAAGCCCGGCCGGGGTGTGGCGAAAGATCCCTGAAACGCGAGCCCTTCTCATCGCGGCCATGGGCGAGGTGGTGGCGCTGGCCCGGAGCTGCGGGGTGATCCTCCCAGAAGGGGCCATCGAGAAGACACTTGGCTTTACCGACCGTCTCCCCGACGAGGCGACCGCCTCGATGCAGCGGGACCTCCTCGATGGCAAGCCGTCTGAGCTCGAAGCCCAGACCGGCGCGATCGTCCGCCTCGCAGCCCGGGAGGGCGTGCCGGTCCCGGCGAACGCCTTCCTCTACGCCGCTCTCCTGCCGTCAGAGCGACGGGCCCGGGGGCTGTGACCAAATCGTCCAAAAAGCCGTATCATTCACAAATCCCCTCGTCGTCGAGATTATTCAGTCGTCCGTCCGTCCAAGTAACAAGAGGACTCCGTCCGTGAGGATCAAGGGCACATCGATCGCGTCGTTCCTGAGCTTTCTCGAGGCCGAATACGGCCCGGGGAGGGTGAAGGAGTTCGTCGCCTCCCTCGACTCGAATCTGAAGAAGAGGTGCGAGGGTCTGGTGCTCGCGTCGGCCTTCTACCCCGTGGAGGAACTCGAGTCGCTGGCCCGCCTGGCCCGGGCTCATTTCGGGGCTGATGAGTCTTTCTACGAGAGATCCGGCGCCCACAACGCGGTTTTTGGACTGGGCGGGGTGCACAAGGCCCTTCTCGCCCGGCCCACTCCCCTCGACTTCCTGAGGGCGGCGGAGCGTTCATGGAGTCAATTCATGGACGAGGGCGGCGTGGACGCGACCGTGGTCGGCGATGGGAAGGTCCGCCTGCGGTTCGAAGGGATCCGCGGCTCCGAGGTTCGTTGCGCACGGGCCACCGGGTTCCTCCACCGCTCGCTCGAACTCGCGGGCGCCCGGGCTCTCGTGGTTCGAAAGACCTTCTGCACCCTGAGAGCGAACCCGTTCTGTGAATGGCAGATCGTGTGGGATGCCGTGTTGTCGCCCGCGTCGATGAGCCAGACCACCACGATCAGACGTCCAATCGCCATTTAGCGAGGCGTCAGGACTTGTCCTCCGCCTCCTCGAACTTCAGGGACGCGGAGTTGACGCAGTAGCGCATCCCTCCCTTCTCCCGCGGCCCATCGGGAAAGAGGTGCCCAAGGTGGGTATCACAGCGCGCGCAGTGAACCTCGGTTCGCGTCATGAGGAACTTGCGGTCGGTCTCCGTCTCGACAATGTTCGGATCCGCGGGCTTCGTGAAACTCGGCCAGCCCGTGCCCGAATCGAACTTGTCGTCGGAGGCGAAGAGTTCCGCCCCGCACCCGACGCAGCGATACATCCCCTTGCCGTGATTGTCCCAGTACGCCCCGGTGAAGGCGCGTTCGGTTCCCTTCTCCCTCGC
>CAYNHK010000036.1:0-27498 GCA_964396875.1 uncultured Acidobacteriota bacterium
TGGGGCGGAAGGATTCGAACCTTCGTATGCGGGATTCAAAGTCCCGAGCCTTACCACTTGGCGACGCCCCAATGGAGACCAGGGAACGCGAAGCTTAGCGAAGAAGTCTCATCGACGCTTCGGAAGCGGCCCCGGTATTTCAAACCTTTCGCGGAAGGCGCGGCGCGAAAGGAAAGCGCAGGGGAGGGTTTCGATCCCCGATTTTTCGAGAAGCCCGGCCGCCGCGACCCTTTGCCCCGCCCCTTCGAAAAGGAGGAAGAAGGAGGAACCGCTTCCCGACATCGCCGCCGTGGTCGCCCCGGTGGCCCGGCCGACCCGCCGAACCTCGCGCGCGACCCGACCCAGGTCCGGACTCACGCCGATGGCAGCGGGTTCGAGGTCGTTCCGCAGGCTCGAAACCCCACCGAGCCCCTGGACGAACCGGTCGATGGGGGACCGCCTCCTCCGCGGGTTCTTCCCGGCTCGTTCGGCGAAACGTCGAAATACGGCTGCGGTCGAGACTCCGCCTTTTCCCTGGACGAGGAGCACCCGGTCCGCGAGTCTGAGGCCCAGGGGCTCGATGAGGTCGCCTCGCCCAAGGCCGAGCGCTGGACCCCCGACCAGAAAGTAGGGCACATCGGCGCCCAGACTTTTCGCGGCCTCCACCAGCCTTGGCTTCGGCAGGTCGAGTTCCCAGATCCGGTCGAGTGCGCGGAGCACGGTCGCGGCGTTGCTGCTCCCGCCTCCAAGGCCCCCGCCGGGAGCGATGTGTTTGTGAAGCGTGATCCGAACCCCGCGTCTTCGGCCGGCGATCTTCTGCATCAGCGCCGCGGCCCGCCAGGCGATGTTGGTTTCGTCCTCGGGGACGCCGGGATGATTGGAACGCACCGAGATGCCGCGGGTGGTCTCCTCGATCTCAACGACGTCGTGAAGACTGACCGTGGCGAAGATCGTCTTCAGTTCGTGATAGCCGCCCGGGAGCTGGCCTTGAACCTCGAGGCCAAGGTTGATCTTGGCGAAGGATCGGAACGCCCGCGGCTTCATCGGCGCAGTCCCAGACGGTCCGACATCTCGTCGAGAGACACCCGTCGTCCTCGTATCGGCCCCGATTCGAAGGCGCGAGCCTGCGGTGCTGCCATTTCGGGGTCGTCGAGCCGCAGGGAGAGCTGCGTCGCATCGGGGCCTTCGATCGTCACCTGGGTCGGCATGGACCCTTCGAACCGCCACCCCACCGAGAAACCGTCCGGGGACGAGCCCAGAATCGCCCCCACCAGGGCTTCGGGATCAAGATCGATTCCGAAGAGCGCATGCATGACCTCGCGGTTCGCCGGTCCTTCGAACACCACTCCCTCCCTCGGGAGATCGGCTCGGAGCGTCCCGTTCCGACAGACCAGGAGGAACCGGAGTCCGCCCCCATCGGGAATCTCGATTCGGAGCGAGTCGGGCCTTGCTACTCCCAGGACCACCTTCGTCCCGAATCGGCCTCCCGGTCCCTTCAAGGTGATTTGTCCCGAGGCGGAAAGGCCTGCGCTCTCCTTGAGGAGTGCTACTTCCGCGGGCGTCGCGATGTGCCCGCGAGCAGCGCATGCCGAAGCCCAGAGGGCTGCGAGCAGCGTCAGGCCCTTCGCCCGCAAGCTCAAGGCTTCTTCTGGGCGGCCCGCTGCAGGGTCTGGATCTTCTTCTCGACGAGGGTGCGGTCGAGTTCGCCGTCCTCGTCGTCGGTTAGAAGGGCGAGCTGGAGATACTTGAGGGCCTCGGCCGACTTGCCGTTTTCCGCGAGGATCAAGCCGAGGTGGGCGATGACCACGGCACTTTTCTCCTGCGACTGGTAGGCCTTGCGGATCGCGGCCTCCGCCTCGGTGTTTCGGCCGAGCCGGTGAAGGGCCCACGCGAGCGAGTCGAGGTACGAGCCATTTTCGGGATCGCCTTCGAGCGCTTTCTCGATCATCTTGAGCGCCTCGCTCACCGCGACGTTGCGGTCGGCGTTCATGTAGCCGAGGTAATTGAGGGTGATCGCGGAATCCGGCGAGATGACCAGAGCTTTGCGAAACGCCTGTTCCGCCTCGTCGAATCTCTTCTGGCGTTCGAGGGTCGACCCAAGACCGAAGAGCGCCCTCATGTTCTTGGGATCCTGCTTCGCTACGCGTTCGAAAAGCTCGGAGGCCCGCGCGAGGTTTTTTCCGCGCTGATAGAACTCGGCCGCCGACAGTGTGTTCTCCGCGTCCTCCGGGGCCGAAGCAAGCCGGCCCTCGACCAGGGCCATGGCGCCTTTTTTGTCACCGGTCCCGCGAAGCGCATAGGCCTCGAGATAGAAGAGGTCGCTTTCGTCTTTCTTTAAGTTGCCTTCGCGGAAGGCGGGGTCGAGACGAGCCGCACGCGCCTCCTTGAGCGCGGTTTCGAAATCGCGGCCGGAGACGAGAGCGTCGATCCGGTAGGTCATCAGAGACGCGTCCTTCTCCTTGCCCGAGCGCGCGGCTTCGCCGAAAGCCTCGGCCGCTTCCTTGAAACGACCCAGACGCTGCCGCACCATGCCCGAATGCGCCCAGAACACCCGGTTGTTCCGCGCGATGCTTTCGGCGTCCTCGCCCGAGGTATTGCGCCTCAGGAGCGCGCCGAGCCGCTCTTCCGCGGCCACGAGCGACCCCTTCTGCTCGAGCAGGGTTACGACCAGAAACGCCGCTTTGAGATCGCCGGGTTCCGATGCGGAGAGGCTCTCGGCGATGGCGAGGGCCTCATCGAGGCGGCGCAGCTCCTTGAACGCGCGGGCCCGGAGGTCGAGGGCGAAGCGGTTGCTCTTGTCCTCGCGGAGCATCTCGTCGGTCAGGGAGATGGCCTCTTCCGCCCGCCTCGTGTCGATCAGGATCTCGCCCACCTTGAGACGGGTGACGAGGTCCTTGGGATCGAGTTTCGCGGCCGCGCGGTAGTGCTCGAGCGCTTCTTCGGGTTTGCCGTTTTGCTGCTTCACGTCGCCGAGGATCTGACGGACGCGAGCGTTCTGGGGGTCGGCGGCGGCCGCGGTTTGAAGGGCCTCGACCGCGGTCTCGATGTCGCCGGCGGCGAGCGAGAGAGAAGCCACCTGGACGAACGCGTCGACGTTCTGGGGATCGACCTCGGACAGCCGTTTCCAGGTTTTGAGAGCGCCGGTGGCATCCCGGAGCACCGAGTAGAGCCGGGTCAGGTCCCGCAGCGGGCCAGGATCATTGGGGCTGAGTGTTGCCGCCATCTCGTACTCGGTCACCGCGAGACGGAGCTCGTTTTCCCCGCCGCCGGACTGGCCGTAGAACTGGTGAACCTGCCCGGCGAGGCTTCGAAGGTCCGCCCGATTCGAGGAAAGCCTCAGGGCCTGGTTCACCGCCGCGACCGCAAGGTCGAACTTTCCTTCGCCCATCTGGATGCGCGCGATTTCGGCGTGGGCGTCGGCCGCTCCCGGGTCGGCTTTGAGCGCCCGCTGCAGAAGCTTGATCGCCTCATCCTTTTTTCCGGCTTCCCGTGCCGAGAGGGCTTCCAGATAAAGACCGTAACCCGCCGACCGGTTTGCCGGGGCGGGTGAGGGCTGAAGCGCCGCGGCCAGCAGCAGGCATGAGAGAGAAATCATCGCCCCGGAATTGTGTCACGCGGCGGGCGATAGCTGGAAGGAAGCCCGGAAAGCGGGGATAAGGGGCGACGGGCCGCCCCCACCCCCGCCTCGACCTTGTTCTTACGCGGCGTTACGGTCGCGGAGGCGATGTTGATCGCCGATGGCGGTCTTCAGCCGACGCAGAGCCTCGACCCCGCCGTCGCCGCTCCTGAGCAGGTCGAAGAACTTCTTCTCCCCCGGTCCGCCCCAGGTGCGCGACGGTACGGTGACCGACGTTTCGCCCTTCTCGGTCCGCCAGATACTGAAGCCAACGAGCTTCAGCCCCGCGAGCAGGCCGTCTTCCGGCTCGAAGAGGATCTCGGCCTCCCCGATGAGGTTCTTGGGGCCGTTTTCCTTGTCTATGAACTCGATACGCATGTTTGCTCTCCCTGTTTCATGTGGTTGTTGCCGTATTTGGCGCCGCAGGGGGCACAACCGAGCCGAAGCCAACCTTCGGCGCGTGGGAGAGGCGACCTGCGGAATTTGAATGGTAGACACGGGGCGCTTCGGATCAGGTCCAGACGCCAGGGAAACTTGCCCTGAACCGATGGATCGGTCTATAACGAATGTCGAATGCAAGAGTCGTTCCAGGAAAAGCGTCGGGCGAGCGCGCTCCGGTCCCATCCCATGTGGATCCTGAGAGCCCTTGCTTTTCTTGTCGTTGTGGGCGTTCTGGGCGCGGTTTTCCAATCACTCCGAAAGCCGCGCCCGATCCCTGCGGCGGCCTCGCCCTCGTCGACGGGACAGAGTCCTTCGGGCTCGCCGGCCCCCCCGACCTCGGGTTATGCGCCCACGGATCCCCGGGCGGACAGGCTGGAGTCGCTGGTCTTCGAGTCCTTCAGCGCATCAGGAAAGAAGGGCATCGAACTGCTGGCGGCCGGATCGTCGGGCCGTGAGACAGAACGGCGGTTTCTCGACACCGTCAAGGCCCGGATTCCCTTCATCTCCGCGGGCAAGGCGGCTACCGTGGAGATTCTGGCCGACCACGCCCAGCACACCGCGAGCCGCCCCTCCGCCCTTTTCCAGGGGAACGTGCGCATGACCACGGACGATGGTCTCGTTCTCGAGACCGACGAACTCTTCTACGACGGATACGACGGACTGGCGCAAAGCGAGAAGAAAGTGACGTGGCGCCGGAAGGACGTCTCCGGGGAAGCCCAGGGGATGTTGTACGAAGGGGCCAGCGACTCGATCACTTTCTTCAAGGATGTGAAGATCCGCCTGCGCGACCGGGACGACTCCCCGGCGGACATCAGCGCGGACTCCGCCTGCCTCTCCCGCGAGCAGAACGCCCTTTTCCTCGACGGCAACGTCCGCGTGGATCAAGGCGCCAATCGGACCCGCTCGGGCTCTCTTCAGCTCTTCTTCGGCGAGGACCGGGTGATCTACCGGGCGGTGTTTCGCGATGGATTCGAACTCGTGGCCACGGGGGACACCGGTCCGCTCGGTTTCACTTTCCCGAGAGCGAACGGCCGCAAGACCATACGCGGCCGCAGGCTCGATATGACGTTTGGGGCGGGCCGCAAGCCTGAGGAAGTGGCGGCGGGTCCGGAGGCGGTGATGATCGTCGAGCCGGGGCCGGGCGACCCGCCCGAGCGGCGCGAGATTCGTGGCGACGCGCTCATATTCAAGTTCGACACGAACGGAAAACTCCGCGAGTACCTCGGCAACAGCGGAACCAGCATTCGATTCGTACCCACGAATCCGAGAACCGGCGAGTTGCGGTCGATCTCCGCCACGGACTTCGTGGCGTTTCTTGATCCGGTGACCGGGGAGGCGGAAAAGATCTCTTTCGTCGAGAAGGTGCTGTTCGAACGGAAGAACCAGCGGGGCCGCGGCGACAAGGCCGAGTTCTCCGAGAAGTCGAACCGCATGGTGGTTACAGGGTCCGCGTCCTTCGAAGACACCCAGGACAAGATTTCGCTCCTCGCATCGTCCATCGATATGGACACGAAGACCGGGTCGTTCCGGGCCTGGGGCGGGGTGCGGCACACCCAGAAGGGCGGTCTGCCCGGAGCGCCTTTTGGTTCCGCGGGCGCCGACCTTTTCGCGACCAGCCGGCAGGTCCTCTACGACGCGCCCAAAAAGACCACCCAGTATCTCGACCGCGTCGTATTCAGGGCCGGTGAAGACGAGATGCGCGCTCTCAACATCGAGACCGTGGATACCGGCAAAGGCCCGAGGATCACCGCGGACACCGATGTCGAGATCCTGGTGGCGGGCGGAGCCGAAGCGGACGGGATCGATGCCCGGGCCATTCGCATGGTCTATGCGCCCGTGGAGCGGCGATTCACGTTCAGCGGCGCGGCTTCGGTGAAGCAGAAGAGTTTTGAAACCAGGGCCCCCGAAATCCTCCTGAGCCTGGGCCCCGCGGGCGGATTCACCGTCGATTCCCTCGAGGCGATGGGCGGGGCGGTGAACATCAAGTCCGTCGACCGGACCGCCGATGGAACACATCTTCTCTACACTCCCGCCACCGGGCGGGTCGTGATGACCGGGACACCGGTCAAACTCGCGTCCCAGGGCAAGAGCGTCCAGGGGAAGTCCGTGACATTCTTCACGTCGGGGGATCAGGTGGAAGTCGTGGGAGAAGAAGGGCGCACCGAAACCGTGCTTCAGAGAAAGATCAAACAGTGAACGCTCCGAGCATCGTGCTTCGCGGAGACGGGCTCACCAAGGCCTACGGCTCGCGCGTGGTTGTCCGGAACGTCGACATCGAAATCTCGACCGGCGAAGTGGTCGGGCTCCTCGGTCCAAACGGAGCGGGGAAAACCACGACCTTCTACATGGTGGTCGGCCTCACCAAACCCCGTTCAGGTTCCGTGTTCCTCGGACGCGATGACATCACGAGCCTGCCCATGTACCTGCGGGCCCGCGCCGGCATCGGCTACCTGCCCCAGGAAAGCAGCGTCTTTCGCAAGCTCACCACCGAGGAGAACGTGCTCGCGGTTCTGGAGACCCTCGGTTACTCCCTGCGGGAGCAGAAAACGCGCGCCGGCGAGTTGCTGCACGAACTCGGCATCGCAGGCCTCGCCCAGCAAAGGGCGGACACCCTTTCGGGCGGGGAACGCCGGCGGCTCGAGATCTGCCGGGCGCGTGCCGCCTCGCCCCTGTTCATCCTTCTCGACGAGCCTTTCGCGGGGATCGACCCGATCGCGGTCGGGGACATCCAGAGGATCATCGCGTACCTCAAGAAGCGCGGACTCGGCATACTCATCACCGACCACAACGTCCGCGAGACCCTCCGCATCACCGACCGCGCCTACATCATTCGAGAGGGCGAGGTGTTCCGCACCGGCACGCCGCGCGCCCTCGCCACGGATGCCGAGGTGCGGCGCGTCTACCTCGGCGACGACTTCGATCTGATGCTGCCCGAGGCTTTGGCCTAGGCCATGGCTCTCCAACAGCGCCTGTCTCTTTCGCCGAAGATGTCGCAGCGTCTCGTGCTGACGCCGGCGATGCAGCAGGCGATCAAGCTCTTGCCCCTCACGACCCTCGAACTCGCCGATGTCATCAATCAGGAGATGTGCGAGAACCCGATGCTCGAGGAGATTCCGGAAGACGAGATGACCGGACCCACCCCCGAGACGGATAGCGAAGGGAGCGATGGATCGGCGGGTGCGGAAGCGGAGTTCGACGCCGATGCCGCTCTCGGCCCGATCGCCGATTCTGCCGAGGTGTCGCTCGAGGGGCCGCCCGTGGAAACGAACCTCGAGCCCCTCGCCGATCCCCTGGCCGCGGCCGAACAGACCGGGCTCCAGGACTCGGACATCGACAAGTTGTTCGAGAACGTGGTCGACGACATCGGCGTCCGGGACATGGCCCAGAGCGACCCGGATTCCGAATATTCCATCGAGAACCGCCTTTCCACCACCATCGACCTGCGCGACCACCTCCTGGCCCAGCTGCGCCACGACATCTCCCCCGGCCTCGTTCGCGACATCGGCGAAGGAATAATCCAGAACCTCGACGACGACGGTTACCTGCGCACCCACGACCCCGCCTGCGAGCAGAACGATCACAGCGCCTGCGGAAAGATCGTGCCGACCACCCTCGACGAGGTTTGCGTGGCGATGGGCCTCGACCCCGAGGCGAATCGAGCCGCCGCCGAAAAAGCGCTTCTCCTGGTGCAGACCTTCGACCCCGCCGGGGTGGGCGCCCGCGACCTGCGCGAGTGCCTTTTGATCCAGCTGCGCTTCTTCGGCTTCGGCGACACCCCCGCGGTGACCATCGTCGAGTCGCACATGCGCATGCTAGAGATGCGGGACGTGGCGGGCCTCGTGCGCGTGCTCCAGAAGCCCGAAGTCGAAGTTCTCGACTGGCTCGACCTCATCGAAAGCCTCGATCCGCGGCCGGGCAGCACGCTCTCCGCCAAGCCCCCCTCCTACGTCGTGCCCGACGTGATGATCTACAAGAAGGATGGATCCTGGGTGGTGGAGCTCAACGACGACTCTCTCCCCAAGCTCCGCATTTCTTCGAGCTACCGGCAGTTCCTGAATGCGAATTCCCCCGCCGACGATGAGGCGAAGACCTACGTCCGCGACAAGATGCGAAGCGCCCTGTTCCTGATCAAGAGCGTGGATCAGAGACAGCGCACCCTCTACAAGGTCGCCGACTCCATTCTGAAGCGCCAGGAAGCCTTCTTCGAGTCGGGGATATCCGCGCTGCGGCCGATGGTCCTGCGCGATGTGGCGGACGACATCTCGATGCACGAGTCGACGGTCTCCCGCATTGTCCAGAACAAACACGCGCACACCCCCCAGGGCGTGCTCCCCTTGAAGTTCTTCTTCCACTCCGGTCTCAAGGGGGATTCGGGCGAATCCGTGAGTTCGGTCGCGATCAAGGAGAAGATCCGCCAGATGATCGACGCCGAGACCCCGGGGAAACCTCTCTCCGACGCGCAGATCGGTCAGGTCCTCTCGTACCAGGGCACCACCATCGCGCGGCGCACGGTGGCGAAATATCGTGAAGAGATGCGGATTCCTTCCTCTTCCGAACGCAAGGGCCGGCCGCGGTGAGAAAGGCTTCGCCTCCTCGGGTTCACGTCGAAGCCCTGTTGAGCGAAGAGGCGGCCCCGATGGGCCTCCGCCTGCTGGGCGGGAGGGCGGGGCTCAAGAACTACATCGACCGGTCGCGGGTCCAACGGCCGGGACTCGCACTCACCGGCTTCACCCGGTATCTGAGCGCAGGGCGCGTCCAGATCCTCGGGGGAAGCGAGTCTTCGTATCTGCGAACGCTCTCCGTGAGGCAGCGCGCCCTCGTCCTCCATCGTCTGATGTCGAGGGAACTGTGCTGTGTGGTGGTGACCCGGGGCCTCGAGGTTCCCCCCGAACTCCAGCAGGAGGCGGAGGCCCGCGGCATCCCGGTTCTGGCGACCACCCTCGACTCGACGCCTTTCATCAAACGTCTTACCGAATTCCTGGAGGACCGGCTCGCCCGCACCGCGCGGCTTCACGGTGTCCTCATCGACGTCCTCGGCGTGGGCGTCTTCATCCGGGGCGACAGTGGCATCGGGAAGTCGGAGTGCGGCCTCGAACTCGTCGACCGCGGACATCGCCTGATCTCGGATGACGCCGTCGATATCAAGGCCACGAGTCAGGGGCTGCTCGGCGCCTCCCCCCGGCCCACGCGCGACCACATGGAGATCCGGGGTCTCGGGATTCTCAATATCCAGGATCTGTACGGCGTCTCCGCGGTGAGTCCGGAGCAGACCATCGACCTCGTGGTGCGCCTCGAGAAATGGAACCCCCGCAAGGCCTACGATCGTCTGGGTCTCAATCGCGAGACCGAGGCCATCCTCGACATCGAGGTGCCGCTGCTGCGCCTGCCCGTGGCTCCGGGCCGGAACGTGGCGCTGCTCGTCGAACTCGCGGCCAAGAACCTACTGCTGCGGGCGCGTGGGCACGACGCCACCGCGACCCTGTTGAGCCGGGTCGAGGCGCAGGCCGGGCCGCCTCGGGAGCACAAGCGGTGAAGGCGATGGATCGCTCGTCGAAGAAGCAGCCCGAGATCGTCATCATCTCGGGCCTCTCCGGTTCGGGGAAGTCTCACGCCGCGAACGCGCTTGAAGACCTCGGCTATTTCTGTGTCGACAACCTCCCGATCCAGCTTCTGCCCGGCTTCGTCACCTTCCTCGAGTCCTCCGGCACCCCGAGGGCCGCCCTCGTGGTCGACATGCGCGAGCCGAACTTCGTGGCCACGTTCGGCCGGGCCCTCGCGAAACTCCGCGGGCAGCCGATGAAGGTGACCCTGGTTTTTCTGGAGGCCTCGGACGCCACGCTGATCCGGCGTTTTTCCGAAACGCGACGCGCCCACCCGCTCGCGACGAACCAGCCGGTGCGCGATGGTCTGCGCGAGGAAAAACAGGCCCTCGCGTCCGTCCGGCGGCTCGCCGACTTCGTGGTCGACACCTCGAACCTCAGCGTTCACGATCTCAAGGGATACATCCAGGAGCACTTCGGGTCGGGACAGGAGGGCCGGGGACTCGTGCTCACCGTGTTGTCCTTTGGATTCAAGTTCGGCCCGCCCACGGAAGCCGATCTGCTCTTCGACGTCCGCTTCCTGAAGAACCCGCATTTCGATCCGAAGCTTCGAAGGCTCACCGGCCTCGACCCGCGGATCGTTCGCTTCCTGAAGCGCGCTCCGGGGACCGTGGAGTTCCAGCAGAAGCTCAACGACTTCCTGAGCTTCGTGGTGCCGAGATACGTGGCCGAGGGCAAGGCCTATCTCACCGTCGGCATAGGCTGCACCGGGGGGCGCCATCGCTCGGTCATGATCGCGCGCGAACTGGCTCACCAGCTCGACCAGATCGAGGGTGTGACGGTCCGCCTGCGACATCGGGACCTGAGACAGAAATGATCGGCATTCTCGTCGTCACCCACGGGGACGTGGCCCGCGAACTGGTGAACGCGCTCAAGATGATCGTGGGCGAGCAGGAACGCGTGATCGCCCTCTCTATCGACTGGGAGGTCGATGTCGACGTGGCCAAGGGCGCTATCGGCAAGGCGCTCGCCCAGTGCGGGAAGAAGAACGTTCTCGTCCTCACCGACATGTTCGGCGGCACGCCCACCAACCTCGTCCTGCCCTTCGCGGGCGACGGCGTGGAGGTGGTGACCGGGGTCAATCTGCCCATGCTGATCAAGGCCTGCCAGATTCGCACCAAGCCGCTCGCCGAGGTGGCGCGGATGGTCTGCGCGCAGGGCCGCGAGAGCGTGCAAGTCGCAGGGGACCTCCTTAAGCCGGGGGGCCGCAATGGCGATTGACTGCCTGCTCAGCCCCCCGGGCCCCCGGGACTTCGCCGAAGTGAATTCGGCTCCGTCCCCTTGCCGCCCCTGCCATGCGACGTAAGACCGTTCGCGTCGTCAATCCGCTTGGGTTTCATGCGCGCGCGGCGGCGAGGTTCGTGGCCGAGGCATCACGCTTCGAATCCCAGGTCACGGTGGTCTTCAAGGACAAGGAGATGGACGGCAAGTCGATCCTGGGCCTCCTCCTCCTCGCCGCACCCTGTGGCGCGTCGATTCAGGTGCGGGCGGAAGGCCGTGACGAGAAGGAAGCGATCAAGGCCCTGGCCGCCCTCGTCTCCTCCGGTTTCGGCGAGGCCGCGAAAACGTGAAACTCTCCGGCTTCGCGATAGCACCCGGGCGTGTCCTTGGGCGCGCTTTCGTATTTCGGCGCGCCGAGCGGCAGGTTCCTTTCCGTCACCTCGAGAAGGCCGCGGCCGCGCGCGAACGCGAGCGCCTTCAGACCGCCTTCCGCGCCGCCCAGAGTGAACTGGCCGATTTAAGGGCCCGACTCTCCCACGAGGCCGGTGAGGCGCACGCGTACCTGTTCGACGCCCAGATCCTGATGCTGCAAGACCCGCTTTTCGCGGGCCGCAGTCTGACCCTCATCGAAGAGCGGCTCATCGGCGCGGAGTGGGCCCTTTCGATCGTTTGCGACGAACTGCGCCGTTTGTTCGCGCGCGCCTCCACCGTGATCTCGGAAAGGTCTCACGATCTCGACGACGTCCTCGACCGTGTGCTCGCCCTGCTCGGCGGCACGAAGGGCGACCTCGTTCTGCCTGAAGGCGAGAAGGTCGTTCTCGTCTGCGAGGACCTCAAGCCTTCGGAAGCCGCGGAGATCGACTGGTCACGAGTGGGGGCGCTCGTCGCCGACCACGGTTCGCCGACCCACCACATGGCGATCCTCGCGAAGTCGCGCCTGATCCCGTGCGTGCTCGGGGTTCGTACCGCGACCGCCCATGTCGCGAGCGAAGCCGTGGTCCTGGTGGACGGCGACGCGGGTTTCATCGATACGAGCCCGCCGCCTTCGATGCGGATCGAACCTCTCCCCGAGGCGCGCCGGGCGGAACTGCCCGAGGGCCCGGTTCATACCGAAGACGGCGCCGAGATCATCCTGCGCGCCAATATCGAGTTTCCTTCCGACATCGCCGCGGTGCTCGAGTCGGGGGCGATGGGCATCGGTCTCTTCCGTTCCGAGTACCTGCTCTCCCGCCACGGGCGCGCGCCGAGCGAAGACGCGCAACTCGAGATCTACCGGCGCCTCGCCCTCGCGGTAGCCCCGCATCCGCTCACTGTTCGCACGTTCGATCTCGGCCCCGAGGACCTCTCTCCGGCCAGCCCCTCAAGCCCGAACCCCGCCCTCGGCCTGCGCGCGTTCCGGCTGTTGTCGCGCGGCAGCGAGTATTTCCGGTCGCAGATCCGCGCCTTGCTTCGCGCCGCCGACGAGGTGGCGATCCGCATCCTCTTCCCTTTCGTGGGCGGGGCTTCCGAGGCCCACGAGATCCTGACATTGGTCGAAGAACTCGAAGGCGAGCTCCACCTGGCCGGCCGTGCGTTTCGCCGGCCGCCGCTTGGCGCGATGATCGAGATTCCCTCAGCGGCTCTGGTCGCGGGGTCCCTCGGGCGTCGCTTCGACTACCTCTGCGTGGGCACCAACGATCTCATTCAATACACGCTCGCGGTCGATCGCGCGGACCCGCGGGTGGGCCACCTGTATGCGCCATTTCATCCCGGCGTGGTCAGGCTCCTCGGCGACATCGTGCTCGCGGCGCGCGACGCGAAGGCTCCGCTTTCCGTCTGCGGCGAGATGGCGGCGAGCCGTGAGGGCGCTCTTCTCCTCGTGGGCCTCGGTTACCGGGAACTTTCGATGGCCCCCAGTTCGATCCGCCAGATCCGCTATGTCCTCACGACGACGAGCGTCAAGGACATGGAGAAGGCGATCCACCACGCCGGCAGGTCCGACTCGCTCTCCGCGGAGTCTTTCGCGAGGGCCCTGGCCGACGCGCGCGGCGCGCGATGAGGCGAGCCGAACCGGATCCTGGCGCGATAATCGCACCGACGAAGAGAATGGAATGAGAGGGTGACCTTGTGACCGAGAACGCCAAGCGTGTCGAAAAACCCTGGGGCTACGAGATCTGGTGGGCCCGGACCGACCGCTATGTCGGGAAACTCCTCCACATCAAAGCGGGCGAGAGCCTGTCGCTTCAGTATCACAACGTGAAGGACGAGACCATCATGGTCCAGTCCGGCACCCTGCTTTTCGAGACTGGTTCGAAAGACGATCCCGCCAACCTCAAGAAGACCGAGATGAAGGCGGGCGACGCGTTCCACATCACGCCGCACACCGTCCATCGCATGACCGGCGTGACGGATGTCGACATCGTCGAGGTGTCGACGCCCGAACTCGACGACGTGGTGCGGCTCGAAGACCGCTACGGGAGAGCCGGCACCAGCAGGCCGTAGTCGTCCCGGTCCAGCTCGCACTCATGCGGATTGCGACGTTCAACATCAACGGGATCAACGGGCGCCTTTCGAATCTGCGCGCCTGGCTTGATGGGACGAAACCGGACGTCGTGTGCCTCCAGGAACTGAAGGCGACCGACGCCGATTTCCCGATCGCCGCCATTCGTGAACTCGGCTACGGTGCTATCTGGCACGGGGAGAAAAGCTGGAATGGCGTCGCCATTCTCGCCCGAGGCGCCGACCCGATCGAGACCCGGCGTGGACTTCCCGGCGATCCCACCGACAAGCAGAGCCGTTACCTCGAGGCCGCCATCAACGGGGTCCTTGTCGGATGCCTCTACGTGCCGAATGGCAATCCGTGGCCCGGAGCGAAGTTCGATTACAAGTTGCGATGGTTCGAGCGGCTCGCCGTTCACGCCCGCGCCCTGCTTGCGACGGGGGCGCCGGTGGCGCTCGTGGGCGACTACAACGTCATGCCCACCGACCTCGACGTCTATTCACCCGAAAAATGGCTCGACAACGCGCTGTTTCGTCCCGAGGTGCGCGAGGCCTATCGCCTCCTGGTCGCGCAGGGATGGACGGACGCGGTGCGAGCCCTTCATCCCGGCGAGCGCGTCTACACCTTCTGGAAGTATTTCCGGAACGCGTTCGCGCGCGACGCCGGCCTGCGCATCGATCACTTCCTGCTGAGCCCGGGCCTGGCTGAACGCCTGGCCGCTTCGGGCGTCGATCGTGAGGTGCGCGGCCGCGAGCACGCGAGCGATCATGCGCCGGTGTGGATCGAGATCGAGAACGTCCCTCTCGAGTGAGTTGACGGCGCGCGACCGACTATCTGCTGATCGCCAGCCGAATCCCCAGGCCGATGAACACGGCCCCGGCCAGCCGTTTGAGCCAGGTTCCCGAGGCGGGTCGCGTGTGAAGGCGCTCGCTTAGTGCGGACGCGCCCCACACCAGAGCGAGGCACCACAAGGTTCCGTTCACCACGAACACCAAGGCCCAGGAAGAGCAACGTCAACACGCGCGAGTCCGCATGTGGCGAGACGAACTGGGGCAGGAAGGCCATGAAGAAGAGAGCGACCTTCGGGTTGAGCACGTTGGTCAGCAGCCCGGCGCGGAAGATGGCCCACGGCCCTTCGGGCTCGAACGATCGGATGGCCGCCGACGGATCGCGGGCCTCCGCGAGCATTCGGGCGCCGAGCCAGATCAGGTACGCAGCTCCTGCGTACTTCACGACCAGAAACGCCGTGGCCGACGCGGCAAGGATCGCCGACAGCCCGAGCGCTGCGAGCAGCGTGTGGATCAGGCAGCCCGCGGAGATTCCGAGCACTGACATCACACCCGCGGATCGCCCCGAGGACAGGGTCCGGCCGAGGATGTAAACCGTGTCCTGACCCGGGGTCATGTTGAGGAGCAGTCCGGTGACGATGAAGAGGCCGAGGTGCTGCGTCCCGAGTATGTCCAGGGCATCCATGCCGTGCAGTTTATTCACTGGCACATCTGGTACTGTCTGCCTCCCGTCTTCAGGAGGCTTCCAAGTTGAACAGGCCCACATTCTCCTTGCCCCGAAAGATCGCGCTTCTGGCCGCTCTGGCCGCGTTTCCCGCCACGGCCGCACTCGCTCAAACCGCGACCCCGGAGGCCCCCCGCTACCGGACGTATGAGGAGCTGACGGCGTCGCTCAAGGCCCTTGCCCAGACAAGCGCGAGCCTCGTGAAGCTCGTGGATCTCGGCAAGAGCCACGAAGGGCGCGCGGTGTGGGCGGTGGAAGTCGCGAGCGGGAGCAGGACCGATGCGCGGCCGGCGCTTCTTGTCGCCGCGAACTTCGAAGGCGATCAACTCATCGGCAGCGAGCTGGCGCTTTCCCTCGCCCGACATCTCGCCTCGTCCTACGGAAACGATGCCACGGTCAAGAAACTGCTGGACGAGCACGCGGTCTACATCATCCCGCGCGCCAATCCCGACGGCGCCGAGGCGATGTTCGGCAAAGTGAAGTCGTTTCGCCGAACGAACGCGCGCAAGTTCGACGAGGACAACGACGGGCGCGTGGACGAGGACGGGCCGGACGACCTCAACGGCGACGGCTTCATCAGCGTGATGCGCGTCAAGGATCCGAAGGGCCCCTACATGGTTCATCCCGATGACGCACGTCTCCTGCGCCGCGCCGACGCCGCGAAAGGGGAAGCGGGAGGATGGAGTGTTCAGTGGGAGGGCATCGACAACGACGGCGACGGCTTCATCAACGAAGACGGCCCGGGCGGCGTCGATCTGAACCGCAACTTCCAGCATCGATATCCCTACTACACACCGGACGCGGGACCGCACATGGTGAGCGAGCCGGAGACGCGTGCGGTGATGGACTACATCCTCAAGAAGAAGAATGTGGCGATGATCCTGACTTACGGGGCGAGCGACAACCTGATCACCGCCCCCACCACCGCCGGGGCGCTGGGTTCCGCTCAGACCCTGGACCTGCTGGCCTTCGCGGACCAGAGTCTCGCGGAGGCGCGCAAGCTCGGGACATTCACGGGCATCGAAGGCGGAGGGCAGTTCTTCTTCGGCGGCGGTGGTGGTGGCGGTTTCGGTCAGGGCCCGCCCGCCGCACCTCAGGCGCGGCCGCCCGGTCAGCCCGCGCCGCGTCCCCCCGCGAACACGATCGCGGCTCAGGATGTCGAGTACTTCAAGACGGTCAGCGAGAAATACCGCTCGCTGACCGGAGTCAGGAATGCTCCTGCGACCCGCGCGCCCGCCGGCGCCTTCTTCGAGTGGGGCTACTACCAGTTCGGCGTGCCGTCTTTCTCGACGCCTGGCTGGGGTCTTGCGACCGCAGCAGCGCCCGCGGCCCCGGGGTCGGCGCCCCCAGCCGGGGCGCCCCCTGCAGGTGCGCGGCCCGGAGGTGGTCGGGGAGGCGGACCAGGCGGAGCCGGTGGCGCCCCTCCGGCGGGCGCCGAGGAGCCCGGCGGCGCCGCTGTATTCGACGCGCGCATCGCGAAGGCCCTCGCCAACGGCTTCATCAGTTGGACCCCTTTCACGCACCCCACACTCGGCGACGTCGAGATCGGCGGCTTCAAACCGTACGCGGTAACGAATCCTGAATCGTCGGAGATCGAAGCGCTCGGCAAGTCGCACGCGGCATTCGCGGTGTACCTCGGCTCGCTCTTCCCCAAGGTCGCGATCGCCGACTTCACCGCCACGTCGCTCGGCGGCGGGCTGTATCGCCTCAAGGCGGAAGTTGACAACGTCGGCTACCTTCCCACCGCAACCGCGCACGGCGTCACTTCGCAAAGCGTCAAGCCGACGATGGTGCAACTGGGCATCCCTCCCGAGTCCCTGGTTTCGGGCGATGCGAAGACGAGCTTCATTCCAGCACTTGCCGGGTCGGGGCGGCGTCAGAGCTACCAGTGGCTCGTGCGCGGGAAGGCCGGACAAACCATCGTGGTCAAGGCAGTGGCGGAAAAAGGCGGCAGCGCCGAGAGCACGGTGACCCTCAAGTGAAACCCGTAGTGAGAACTCAATCCATGAAAACCCTGCTGACCATCGCCGCCGCTTTTCTCTCTCTGGGTGTTTCCGCGTCCGCTCAGTCCCAGAACCCCGACAGGAGCCCTCGCAGCGGCTCCGATCCGCAGTTCAAAGTGCGGCTCGACTTCAACCGCTGGCACGACACCGATGAGATCAAGTCCGATCTCCTGCGTCTCGAGAAAGCGTGGCCGAAGTTCTTGAAGTACTCGTCGCTTGGAAAGAGCCACGGGGGCCGGGACATGATGTTGATGACCATCAACAATCCCGACACCGGCGCCGAGATGACCAAGTCGGCCATGTATATCGAAGCCAACGTCCACGGCAACGAAATCCAGGGCGCGGAAGTGGCTCTCTACACCGTCTGGTATCTGATGGAGCACTACGACCGCATTCCGCAGGTGAAGAAGCTCGTTGACGAGCGCGTCTTCTACATCGTCCCCACGGTGAATCCTGATGGGCGCGATCACTTCCTCAAAGGCACGGGCGCCGGTTCTCGAACCGGACACGTGCCGGTGGATGACGACAACGATGGTGTGGCTGATGAGGACGACGCCGACGATCTGAACGGCAATGGCGTGATCGAGCAGATCCGCAAGTACGTCCCGGGCAAGGGGAACTTCCGGACGAGCGTGCGCGACAATCGCTTGATGGAGCCCGTTCCCGCGGGCCAAGTTGGCGACTGGGTCATCCTCGGCCAGGAGGGACTCGACAACGATGGCGATGGTCGTGTGAATGAGGATCCGGTCGGCGGTTATGACGGCAACCGCAACTGGGCCTCCAACTGGCAGCCCGAGTATGTGCAGAACGGCGCTTTGGACTATCCGTTCCAGCTTCCCGAAGCCCGAGCTATCAACGACTTTCTGATGTCGCACCCGAATATCGCGGGAGTGCAGTCGTACCACAACAGCGGCGGCATGATCCTCCGCGGCCCGGGGGCTGAGTGGCAGGGCGAGTATCCCCGCGCTGATGTCGCCGTCTACGACGAGCTCGGCAAACAGGGCGAGCGCATGCTTCCGTACTACCGCTACATCGTGATCTGGAGCGGCCTCTACACGGTTCACGGCGGTTTCATTGACTGGACGAACGACGGCCTCGGCATGCTCTCCTTCTCGAACGAGCTGTGGGCCGGCGATCAGTACTTCAACAGCCCCGCGCTGATGGACCAGCAGAAAAACCCCGACAGCCCGATTGCGGGACGTCAGGGCGGCCTGTACTTCGACGACTTCCTGGAGTTTGGCGACCAGTACGTCGAATGGGCGCCCTTCGACCATCCGCAGTTCGGGAAGGTGGAGCTCGGGGGCTTCAAGAAGACCCAGGGCCGCGTGCCTCCGCGCTTCATGAACGAGGAGCTGTGCCATCGCAACATGGCGTTCTCGCTCTACCAGGCGGACGAGATGCCTCTGATGAAGGCGGGCGAGTCGACGGTGGAAGCCCTCGGCGGGAACGTCTTCCGCGTGCGCCTCGAGCTCAAGAATCCGAAGGTGACGCCGACGATCATGGCCAAGGCCGCCGAGAACAACGTCGTCCGTCCGGATCTGCTGACGGTGAGCGGTCCGGGCATCGAGGTGTTGTCGGCCGGTTGGGTGCGCGATCGTTTCCGTCCGGGCGCCACCCAGCTCATCGATCAGAAGCAGCTCTCGCGGATCCTCATCCGGAACGGCCATCCCGGGCGCTCGACCCGCGCGATCGAGTACATCGTCAAGGGCACGGGGTCGATGACCGTGACCTACGACAGCGTGAAGGGTGGCAAGGTGTCGAGCACGATCGCCTTGCGGTAAACACCAGAGAACCTCGAGTCACTCGCGCACGAGACGTACGGAGTCCACCGCGGCGGCGGTGTTGGGCCCGGTCCAGCCGGGCACGTCGGTTCGGGCGGTGGCGAGCCACACCAGGTCGAGGGTATTGAAACCCGGCTGGATCGCGTCGGCCGGCACGGCGAAACGCAATTCGGCCCAGTCGGCGCCGAGCGCCTGCTCGCCCAACTCGCGTCCAGAAAGCCGCGCTCGCAGGCGCGTGACGAGGTGGGCCGGCTCCGCGCGGGCCACCACGATCAGGGTCGCGGTGCGGGCGTGGCGGATGGGAAGAACGAGTCGCGAACGCCGGCCGCGCGAAACGCGGAAGCCGGGCTCGGCGGTGGGGTCGTGGGGAAACCAGCCCTCGCCCACCGCCGCCTCGACCGCCGGTGTCTCGCGGCCGCCGAGATCGAGCCGGCCGCGCAGCGACCAGGGTCCCTCGTCGAGCCAGACACCCTTGAGGTGATCGTAGGCGAACAACCACACCGCGTTGGGCAGCCACGGTTTCCAACTGTCGATCGTGCGCCAGGCGACATCGACCTGGACCGGGGCCAGTCGGTCGAGGGTGACGCCCTGGTCCTTGTTGGCGACCATGCTCGAGTTGTAGATATAAGAGAGTTGGTCGTTCCACACTGACAGCGCCAGCAGCGCGAGCGCGGGCGCCAGCAGGGGGCGGCCGATGAGGGCTTTCAATGCGCCGCCGAGGCCCAGGCCGAAGAGCGGCACGAGGCACAGCAACCGGCGTTGTCCGAATGCGTCCGACCCCCACCAATCGCTCAGCAGGCCGTTGACGAACGCGGAAAGGGCCAGGGCCAGGAAGCACAGACCAGCGAGCAAGCGCTCCCTCCGCAGCAGAGTGAGCCAGCCGAGGGTCGCCACCAGCAGCAGCGGGTGCCACGTGAACAGGCCGTGGCGTGGAGAGAGCAGCACCTGCGCCCACTGCGAGCCGTCGGTTGTCACCCAGTTCTGGTCCGCCGTGACCACGGCGAAGGCGGTTCCGTACATCGAAAGCCAGACGCCGATCTGAAATGCCCCTGCGAGGACCGGCACGGTCAGCAGGCGAAGCGCCTTTGGCACGAGGTCCGGCGGCCGGCGGAGCAGCAGGTCGAGCGCGGGCAGCGCAAGCAACACCGCGTCCTGAGCGCGCACCAGGGCGAGCAGGGCGCCCGCCGCGCCGACGGCCAGGTAGGAGTGCCGAGTCGACAGCTCCCGCGCGCGCAGCCAGAGCCAGACGAATGCGCAGGCGATCCCTGCGGATGTCGCGTGCGACATGGAGGCATTCGCGGTCGCGTAGAAGCGCAACGGTGTCGCGTACCACAGCCCGGCCACCGCCAGCGCGGCGATCGCTCGGCCGTGGCGTGCCCGCAGCATGTGCTCCACGAGCAGCAAACCGATGGCCGCCCAGGCGAATGACGCCAGAGTCACCGCGGACTGATAGGGCTGCGAGAACCCGTCAGCCGGCGCCCCGCCGGGCAACAGGGCGACGAGGTGCGCCACAACGAAGGCCGGTGACCACGCGATGGCCTGCCCCACGAGCACGCGGCTGGTGACACCGACACCCTCCGTGATCACCGGCTTCGCGCCCAGGCCGGCGTAGTCGTTGGCGAAGTCGAGGTCGAAGTCGAGGAGCGGTGAACGCAACAGCGCGTAGTACTCGTAACCGTCACCACCGAGGCGACCGTAGACCGACGACACGTCGAGGAGGAACATGGCGATGAGCAGCGCCCGCGGGCCGTCGCACCAGCGCCGCTCCCGGCTCGTCGCCGAGGCGAAAGCCCCGAGCAAGGCGACCAGAAGTGCCGCGTCAAACCAGCCCCTTGGAGCGCCCGAGTCGACAACGGCTCGCGCCACCAGAGCGAGCAGGGCGGTCGTGAGCAGGACGCGATCGAGGCGGCTCATCGGCAGCCGCGAGTCTAGCGTGGCGCCTCTCAACCTTGGGCAGCGCGGACGGGAGTACGATTGAGTCATCCCCCCGATCGCGAAGGAGATGTACATGGCGCTCTCGCCCAAAGACGCAAAGATCGCTGAGATGAATCGTTTTCTGGATGACCTGGAGCGGGCGGCCCGGGTGAGTCCGGCCGCGCTGGATCAGGTCTTCAACTCACCACCGGCCGGGCTGAGCGTTCATGAGATCGATACGCAGAAGAAGTTCCTCAAGGTGAGCCCGGGCCACCGCAGGATCCTTGGCTACAACCCGGCCGATATGGTTGGGCGATCTCCCCTCGACTACGTGGTCATGCGGGGACTCTCCGAGAGCGCCACCAGCCGGAAACTCACCCCGGGCGCCGTCCTCATTCCCAATACCCGCTCGTTCCGAAAGGCGGATGAGTCCGAGATCACCCTCCTTCAGGTCGAGCGTCATCTCAAGGATGCCCAGGGTCAGGTGATCGGGATTCGGACCGTCATCACCGAAGCGCCCAAAGAGGTGTGAGGAGCTCGCGGCCATGACGGACACTCGTCCCTCGGTCAAGGAACTGATTCTGGTTCCCTCCCTGATCACCCTGGGGATCACTCTTCTGCGTCTGGTCGGCGAGTTGCAGAACTGGTCGCCCGGCCTTTTCAGCCGGGCCGCGGGTGGCGGCGGAAGCCTGATCGGAATCTCGTGGCTGATCCTGGTCTTCGGCGCCTGGTTCGGCTGGCGCCTGACGCGGATGGGCTACGGGGCTTCGAGCCCTCTGAAGGCCTCGGGCCTCGCCTTTCTGGTGGGCCTGGCCGTGGGCTTCGGCTCATTCGGCATCGGGCAGATCGGTGGCCAGAACGCCTTTTTCGGCGCCTTCATCTGCGGTTCGATTGCCGCGATCTTCCTGACCAGGAACCTGTGGCCGGCACTGTGGCGGACGCTCGTCGCTTATGCCTTCGCGGCGCGCATTCCCGTTGCCTTGTTGATGCTGGTCGCGATCCTCGGGAACTGGGGCACGCACTATGACGTGCCGCCGCCCGGCTTTCCGGACACCTACTCCCCCTCCGTGAAATGGGTGCTCATCGGGCTTTTGCCCCAACTGACGATCTGGATCTACATGACCGTGATCGGCGGCCTGGTGGCGGGTGGCATTGCAGGCGCGGTCGCCGGCCGGAAGAAGTAGAGGGCGGGCAACCGCCTTCAGGGCCGTCAGTCCGCTCTCAACACCGTCGCCGGGTCAGCGTGGATGACATCTCTCGCCGCGATCATGCACGAGACCAGCGCGACGCACAGAACGAGCCCCCCGGCTGTGGCGTAGGCCCACGGAACTCGCGGTGTGACATCGAAGAGCAGGTGTTGCACGAGCCTCGCCCCTGCGAACGCTCCGCCGAGGCCAACGACTGCGCCAACCATCACAGGGAAGACCCCTTGCCCTACCGCGAGCCCAAACAGACGCGTGGCGGTAGCGCCCAGGGCCGCGCGAATCGCGATGTCCTTCCGTCGCTCGGCCGCGACGCGGGCGACCAGCACACCAAGT
The DNA here is from genome assembly GCA_964396875.1 of uncultured Acidobacteriota bacterium. Classification (GTDB taxonomy): domain Bacteria; phylum Acidobacteriota; class Vicinamibacteria; order Fen-336; family JAGNNV01; genus JAGNNV01. The sequence goes on from CAYNHK010000036.1 coordinate 22,085, forward strand.
CCCACCGAGGTCAGGAGGAGAGCGACGCCGGCGAACGCCGCCGCGGCCACCGTGTAGAAACGCCGGTCCGCCACCGAGTCCGACACGATCTGATCCAGGGTGGCGGCATTCATGGCGGGCACGCCGGGGTCGATCTCGTGAACGGTGCGCCTGATCGCGGCCGCCACGTCACCGGCATTCGGAGCCAGGCGAACGAGGACACACATCAGCTCGCTCGGCTTCTGCGAAAGCGGCAAATACATCGCGGCACGGGGCGCCTTGTCGCGGCTCTGGTATCGGAGGTCCTCGACCACACCGACCACTTCGTGGGGCACGTCTAAGTCGATCGTCCTTCCGAGCGGATCGTCTTCGCTGAACATGGCCCGGGCGAGAGATTCCGAGATCACTGTGACCCTGGGGCGGTCTGGAGTATCAGTGGCGAGAAGGCCCCGTCCGCGTTTCACGCTTATTCGCAACACGCTGAAGTAGCCCGGATCCACGCTGCGAGCGTTGGCCTCGACTCCGCCGGCTTCACCTGGTCGGCTCAAGACCGAAAGAAAATCCACGCCCCGAAACGGCGCCGCCGTCGCTATTCCAAGTTCGAGGACGCCGGGGATCGCCCGCACCCGCGTTGCGAGGTCTTCCTGGAACGCGGCGAGTGCGCCAGGCTGCCGATACCTGGGATCGAGCAGACGCATCTCCACGGTCATGACCCGTTCGCCATCGAAGCCGAGCGGCACGTTTTGAAGGCGCCAGAAGCTCACGAGGAGCAACGTCGCGAAGACGAGCAGCGAGGTCGCGACCGCCGATTGAAAGCCGATCAAGCCCTGGCGCCATCGCACCGTCGAGGGATCGGCCGAGGCCCCCATGCCTGCGGTCTTCAGCGTGACAAGCAGGTCAGTACGCGAACCACGCAGCGCGGGCGCCACCGATGCGAGCAAGACCACGAGCGCGGTCACTGCGATTCCAAACCCCGCGAACGGCAGGCTCAAACCCAGGCTGTCGGCGCGAGGCATGATGGCGGGTACGACGGCTCGAAGCGCTGGAAACAGCGAAACGGCGGCGATCATGCCGCCGACACTCCCGGCGACAGCGAGGAGGACGCCTTCGAGAAGGAGCTCGCGCATCAGACGAAGGCGGTGAGCGCCTAAGGCTGAACGGATCGCCAGCTCGCGCTGGCGCCTGGTGACGCGTACGAAGAGCGACCCCGCGACCGTGGCGCAGGTCAGCAGGAGGAGAAGGCCAGCCACGCCACCCAGGAGCAGAAGCGAGGGTCGGGTGTTTGCGACCATCCAGTCCTCCAGCCGTTCGAGGCGTGCCAGCTGCCGGCGTTCCTGCCCGGCTGCCGGACCCGCTCCCTCGTGCAGCAAGGCGGCCCGCGCCTGAGCGGCTGCGAAGGACACCCCCGGCTTGAGACGCGCCACCGCGGTGAATCCGACGGCCCCACGGGGATAGCCCCTCACCGCGGCCCAGGGGTAGAGGGCCCAGGCCTCGGTCTCAAGCGGATAGGTGAAGCGGAAGTCTCTCGGCAGCACGCCCAAAACGGTGAAAGTCCGGGGCCCTCGCGGGAACCGACCAACCGTCATCGAAATAGTGCGACCCACTACGGTGGGATCACCGCCAAAGGACCGCTGCCACAGTCCGTGGCTGAGCACGATCAGGCTCTGCCCCGAAGGCTCGTCGCTTTCATCGAAAGCGCGGCCGATCGCAGCCTTGATTCCCACGGCACTGAAGAAGTTCGGGGTTACGTAGGCTCCACGCAGGCGCTCGGTATGGTCGGCCAGGCCCAGGTCGAACCAGGCCTCCGGGTTGCCTTCCCACGAGTGGATCGCGGCGAAATCGGTCAGAACATCCCGCGAGGCTTCTCGGAAGTCCAGCAACCGCTCGGAGGAGAAGCTGGTGCGCGCGAAGCGGGCGCCCGCGTCGGCCGCGGGACGCCACGGCCACACCCGAACGATCTCCTCGGCCCGGGAGTTTGGGAGAGGTTGCAGCAGCACCGCATGAATCAGACTGAATACGGCGCTGTTGGAACCCACACCGATGGTCAGGGTGAGGACCGTTCCGAAGAAGAAGAGAGGCGCGTGGCGCAGCCCTCGAACCACGGCGCAAAGCTCATCCCACCGCACGAGCATGGCCCTACCTCTCGCCGGTGAGCTGCCACCGGATGAGCGAGACGGGCATCATGCCCGCGCCGTTCACCTCGTCGAGGAACCCCCGCAGAGTGAACCGATCGCCCTGTTGCCGCGCCCGGTCGCGGATCATTTCGTCGATGAGCGCCTTGCCGGTCACGTAACTCGTGCCATAGCCCGGCTGACGCAGGTAGAGCTGCTGCTCGAAGCCCAGCAGGTCGAGGTCGGGGCGCATCCACCCGCGAGGGGTCCACTGCACCTGGAAGGCCTTGGCTTTCGCGATGTCGAACTCGTTCGCCTGCGCGTAGAGCGAGGCCAGGCCGCGCGCCGCCCGTTGCGCGAGCATGATCCAGACGATTTCACGCGCCCGCGGGTTGTCATCGTAGTAGCCCGCCTGCATGACGACCTCCTCGAACGCGGTCGCCATTCCCTCGGACCGGCTGTCCCAGATGTTGTAGAGCCAGGCTTTGCGGCGGATCGGGCTTGGGTGCGGCGTCGCCTTCAGCCATTCGTGGTCGAACCAGTGATAGAAGTGCGTGTAGAGCGTCACCGGTTCGTAGTGGGTGGCGATGGCAAAGAAGTTGCGCGTTTGTTCGGGCACGAAAGACCCCAGATGCCGCCGTAACGCGGGTTCGAGGTAGTCCTGCACGGTCAGCACCGGTTTGTTCTTCAGGAACGCCATGTATTTCGTGACCGAGGCGTTCGCGCGAGCGGCGAACTCCTCCTGGTTTCGAACGAGGGTGAGCGGAGGCAGGCCCTGGTTGCGCGCTTCCTCGAGCTTCAACGAGGCGTGCGCACGGTTCAGTTCGCGTTTCAGCAACGCGACCTCGTCTTCCCACGACATGGGAACGAGATGCACATTCCGGAGGCTCCATGTGTACTGCTCCTTGCCGATTCCGGATGGCCCGGTCTTTGACGGGGCCTGCGATTCCAGCCACTTCACGAAAGCGTCCGTGGCTGCCTTCGCCTCGGCAATGGCGCTGCGAAGCGGCGCCCCGGCGGCCGTCACACGTTCCGCGAGGCGTTCCAGATCGGCGGACTGCGCCTGCATCGTGCCCGTGCCGGTGAGCCAGAGGTCGCGCGCGTTGCCGGTGAGATTGCGCCGGGCCTGGTCGAGCAGGGGCGGAATGGTCCGCAGTTCCGCGGTGAGGCGGACCTCGTCGGTTGCCGACAGGGGAAAGGGGTAAGTCCACAACTCCACCACCGCGTGGTGCGTCGGGCCTTCGTGTTCCGGGGTGTCACTCTGGTCGGTCCAGATCGATTGGTAGAAGGCGGGATCGCGAACCCAGGGCTGAAGCACGCGCAGGTAGAAGTCGTGGCCGTTCATCTGCGCGCGGACGAGGGCATGATCGATCTGCTGGTCGCGCTGCCACGAGTCGGGTGAGAGTGAGGCCAGCCGGTCCTTAAAGGCCTTCAGACCTTCGAGCTTGCGCGCCATGGCGGGCGCACTGTAGTCGGGCACACCGCCCACGAGAGACGGCCGCTCGAACGCCCGCCACTCATCGAAGAGCGCGACGAGGGCGGGGTATCCGGAGGCCGTCTGGCTGGAGACTTGAACCGGCCCGCCGACGGCGAGCCCCGCTACCAGCGCCACCCATGTGCTTCGTCTATGTGTCACGGCCTGCCTCCGAAGTTCCCCACTCCGCGCGGAGCGGCGGTCTGATGCTTGCGTACGGTCAGTACGGCCAGGGCCAGAAACGGCAAGGTTGAAGACAGGATTCTCAGGTTCAAGCTGATAAGGCCGATCACGAACATGAGGACCAGCAGGATTCCGATGCCGGCGATGCCGAAATACGTCAGCGCCCTTCCGACGTCTTTCTGAAAGAGCGTCGCCAGCAATGCCATCTGGCCGAGGACCGGGAGCAGGGTGAAGGGATGGATCGCGGCCAGTGGGTCCGCCAGGCCCTTGGCCAGCACTTCGGCTTCCGCCTGGAACAGAAACGCGGAGTGGCCCTTTCCCCATTCCAGGTACCCGATCAATGACGCGAGTATCAAGGCCAGATTCAGCAGCTTCTTCTGCATGAGGGAGCCCTGAGTTTAAGCGCGTGGCTCAGGCCATTTCGAGCCACGAGAACCACACGGGGTGGTTCTTCTTGTACCAGGTGAGCACTTCGCGCACGACCTTTTGTTTGGCCACGGGCATCACATCGGGCTCGATGCGATCGAAGTGGATCACGATCACGTCGTCGCGATACTCGAGGGCCTGGGAGCACAATGTCTGCAGTTCGTTCCGGATGCGTCCGGAGTCCGAGACCTTGACCGCGCGCGTGCGGTAGTCCTCGCCGGCGATGAAACGCTCGAGCAGCGGGGAGAAGATGAGACGCATCTCCTCGAAGGGCGCCAGAAACCGGAAAACGAACCGCACGACCATTCCGGATCCCAGCGTCGCAAGCTGCGTGGTCACCGCGTAGGTGTCCTCGGAGAGCCGGGTCACGCCGGGCAGGCCCGTGTAGGGGTCCGAGCCGATGTAGCCGCTCGCCGCGAGCACGCGCCATTCCTTTTCGGGGAAGAAATCGTCGGCCCGGATGACCCGGTCGGACTCGGGCATGTGCGCCGTCGTCTTTTCGCGCAGGCACTCGCGATAGTAGGCCACGCGTTCCGGCGTCAGCGTGGCCTCGCCGAGTAATCGGGTGAGCGCTTCAACGAAGTCGGGGGCATTGGGGTCGAGCCGCATCAGCCGCTGCTCGTCCTGCATCGGTCGCTCGAAGCGGGGCGAGTAGAGGGCCATCGTGACGTCCACGTCGAGGGCCCGGCTGAGGCTCGCCGCCTGCATCGCCTCGGCGGAAGCGGCGTAGCCGTCGCAGAGGAGGAGGTGGGACGCTCCGGCTTCGTCGCGCCAGGTGCCCACGAGATAGGTCGGAGCGTAGGTTCCGGATTCCGTGAACGCAGGCAGGCCGCTCGGACAGATCCAGCCGTCCTCGATGATGTGGACGCCGAGAGCCCTCCACTCGGCCCACAACCCCGCGAGACGTGTTTCGCGGCTCTTGCCTCCCAGCGTCCAGACGTGGATGTGCTCACGCCGGATCCCCGGCACGGCCACCTCGATCGCTTCGACGAGCTTGGAGCGCGGAGACAGAAGGTCCAGGTGGATCGAGTGGTCCCGCGCGGTGTTCGCGACCATCCGGGGCACCGCGAGCGTCCCCATGTAGGCCTCGTAGGGGCGGGCGACGGTGAGAGGCTGGTCGAACATGTGGATGATCGTCATCGGCCCCACCTCCTCGCCCCGCGCGAAGCGGGAGGTGTTCTCGAGGGTGTCGATGGCGGTCCCCCAGATCGTGATGCCCTTGTCCCGCATCTTCTTGTAGA
>CAYNHK010000037.1:0-27350 GCA_964396875.1 uncultured Acidobacteriota bacterium
CGCGCATGGCCTGGTTCAAGGCTTCGCGCATCGTGATCATGGCCATGGCTACTTGGCCCCCTTCGCGGACTTGGGCGTAGCGGCGCCCCACGCCGGATAGACGACGGGCACCCGGTCATCGGGAAGCGAGCGTTCCCAGGCGGGGTCTTTTTCGACCGCGCGCCAGTTGAGGGTGGGGGTCTTCACGTAGATGTCTTCGTACATGTACTCAGCGGGGGGCCAGGAGCTTTCTTCGGAGAACTTGATGCATTCGTCGACCTCGAGCATGACGTCTTTGTCGATGGCTTCGAGATCGGCGGGCTTCGCGAACTTCTGATCGAGAAGGAAGACGCCGAAGCGTGCAATCGGGTCCTTCTCCTGCCACTTCTCGACCTCTTCCTTGCTCCGGTACTTACCGGGGTCGGACATCGAGTGGCCCCGGTACCGATAGGTGATGACTTCCACGAACGTGGGCTTCTTTTCCTTGCGCGCGCGGGCGAAGGCGTCGGCGAAGGTGTCGCGGACCTTGAGGATGTCCATGCCGTCGCAGGGGAGGTGGATCATGCCGTAGGCGGCGCCACGTTCGTGGAGCTGGGTCACCGCCGAGGCGCGTTCAACCGAGGTGCCCATTCCGTACATGTTGTTCTCGACCACGAACACGACGGGGAGGTCCCACAAAGACGCGACGTTCAGAGCTTCGTGGAAAGCGCCTTCGTTGATGGCGCCATCGCCGAAGAAGCAGACGACGCACTGCTCGGAGCCGCGCATGCGAATCGCGTAGCCCATCCCCGCGGCCACCACGATGTGTCCGCCCACGATGCCGTCGCCGCCGAAGTTCCCGTTCGGGACGTCGTAGAAGTGCATCGAGCCACCCTTGCCGCGGGAGATGCCGGTGGCTCGGCCCATGAGTTCGGCCATGAGCGGCTTGGGGTCGGCGCCTCGAGCCAGGGTGTAGCCGTGGTCGCGGTACGCGCCGATGAAGTAGTCATCTTTGTGAAGGAGGCTCATAATCCCGCACGCGATCGCTTCCTGGCCGATGTAGAGATGCAGGAAGCCGCCGATCTTGCCCTCGACGTAGATCTGCTGAGCCCGCTCCTCGAAACGCCGGATCAGGAGCATCTGGCGGTAGAGGCGAAGCGCTTCCGCCTTGTCCAGAGGTGGCGCTCCCGGGCCGGTTTTGACCGACGCAATTGGTCTGACCACTGGTCCCTTGGCGGGAGCGGAGGGCTTTGCGGTCTTCACGGGGGAGGGCGGGGCCGTTTTGGCCCGGGACTTGGGTGCGGCGGATTTCTTTGGCATTGGCAAACACGCCATTATAGACCCGGCTCTGCGGGCTCGCCCAAGCCCGGAAGCGCGCCTGAGGTCAGACCAACCGGGACCGCGCCTTCAGAGCGGCGGCGGGGTGGGGATATAGATCCGGGCGAGGAATGTGGCGATGATGAGCGCGATCACCGCCATCGCTCCCGATATGCCGATCACCACCGCGAAGAAGGAGTCGGTGTCGGGATGCTCTTCGCCCCGGAGCTGGTAGGCGAAGCCGATGACCCCGAAGGGAGCCATCAGACAGGTCATGGTCCAGATCGTAAAGACCATGTAGTGCAGCCCGCGCGCGAAACGGAAGCCGCCAAGGGCGCCGAGTCCTGCGAGGGCGGAGACCACTCCCAGAACGGGAAGGACGTACGGAAGGACCGAGGCCAGCGAGGCCAATTGCGGGCCCAGGGTCAGGGACCCCACGATGAGCGCTGCACCCGCGGCCACCGACGATGCGCCGAGAACACGCGGGGCGAGAAGGGGCACGGCGGGCGCGGGCCCGGGTGTCCTTGGCTCCACCCTCGAAAGCGGCGGCGGGAGGGGACGACGGGGCGGTGGATCGAAGACGGGCGGGGCCATCTGACGCAGAGTCGCGTCGTTGCGCGCCATGGCCAGGGTCGGGGGCATGTCTTCGGGGAGGATGCGGACGAACACGTCGCCCATCGAGAAAACGTCGCCTTCCCGGATGATGGCGTCGTCGATCTTCTGGCCCAGGACGTAGACGCCGTTGGAGCTGCCCATGTCCAGAAGATGAAAGCCGTCCGGCACCACTCGAACCGAGGCGTGCCGTCTGGAGCAACGCGGGTTCTTGATGATGATGTCGCACGAGGGATCGCGTCCGAAAACGACGAAGTCGCTGTCGGAGGAAACCTCTTCACGGTGGCTGGGGTGGCGGATCTCGAATCGCAAGGGAATACACATCTTACTGAAGGCGGTTTTCGAAAGGTCCCGTGCGCCTCAGGTTCGGTTTGGGAATATGCTTCTGGATCACGCACTTCCGAATGACCCGCCTTCTTCCTTGTTGCAGCCCCCACACTCGACCCCTCGAGTCTCGGCCCTGCGTCCTGGCCTGAACCCTTGTCCGCAATTCCCAAATGCCCGCGCTGCGGCGCGCCGGTCACCGGCGCTGCGGACGATCTTGGCTTTCTGAGCTGCGGCGGTTGCGGCGCCCGGCTGCGCAAGGCGCCCACGGTCAAGGTCACGATCCAGTCGCCGAGCCCCACTTCCGGATCGTCTCCGGTTCCCGCGGCGGCCGCTCCCCCGCCCATTCCCACCGGAAACCGCGATACGGATTCGACGGACTCCCTGCTGGCCCGGATCGAGCGGGTCGACGCCTCGGCCACCCTGCCCCCCGGAGTCCAGAGCTCTCAGGCCCTCAAAGCGGCCGGCTACCCGCCCGCGACCGTGCCCCCCGTCAAGAACGAGGGCATGGAGGGCCTCAAAGGCATCCTTCAGGCGATTCAGAAGGACATGGCGACCCTCAAGGAAAGCCACCAGCAGCTGGCCGCCGTGGTCGCCAAGCTCGAGCACACCCCAAAGGGGTCACCCGCCACTTCCACCCAGCCGCCCGGGGCGCGGCCGAAGACCTCTCCCTCCGCGCTCAAGCCGATGTTGATCGTGGATGACGATCCGGCGGTGGCGGAAGAGACGAAGAGGGTCTGCGAGAAGCTTGGTTTTGCTCCCGTCGTGGTCGACGCGGTTCGCGCGGCCCTCGACGCGATCGGACGTGAACGACCCGCGCTGCTGATTCTCGAGCCCCTGCTCGCCGGGGAACTCTCGGGCAAGGATCTGGTGAACTACGTCAAGTCCACGATGGAGTGGATCGAGATCCCCATCCTGGTCCACACCCGCGCCCCCATCGCCAATCACGAACAGGCCCGAACCGACTACGGCGCCGACGACTACGTGATCAAGGCCGAAGGCTCCGTCGACCTTCTTGCGAAGAAGGCCGTTCGCCTGACGAGCTAACGCGCGCCGTCCCTCCTCAAGTGCCCTCCCGCAGGCTCATTCTCGCGAGCGCTTCGCCGCGCCGGGCCCGAATCCTGGAATCGCTCGGCCTCTCCTTCGAGGTCTCTCCGGCGGATGTCGATGAATCCCTGCTGCCGGGCGAGGCCCCCCGGGCGGCGGTGCGGAGGTTGGCCAGACGGAAGGCTCTGGTCCCGCCCCGCAAAGCGGGCGATTGCGTGATCGCGGCCGATACCGTCGTGGTGGTCGGATCGAAGATCCTCAACAAACCCGAGGACGCGGCCGACGCCCGCCGGATGCTCGGAAGTCTGTCCGGCCGGACTCACACGGTGATGACCGGTGTTTCGGTTGCGTGGGGGCTCAAGGTGGCCACCGTCGTGGACGTCACGGAGGTGCGTTTTCGAAAGATGGACGAGGGAGAGATCGCCCGCTACGTTCGGACCGGGGAGCCGATGGACAAGGCGGGCGCGTATCACGTGGAAGGGGGCGGCGCCGCCTTCATCGAGTCCATCCACGGTTCTCCTTCGAACGTGGCCGGCCTTTCCGTGACGTCCGCACGCCGACTTCTCAAGCGGGCGGGGGTCCTCTAGGCCTGGTCGCTCAGCGACCCACGGACAGCCGGTCGGCGAGGGGTTGGGGAAGCCCGGCGCTGAGGATGTTCTCCTGTGTGACCGCGATGTTGTAGCGCACGCGGTGGATCCGGAGCAAGCGGGTCTCGGAGTTGTAGGTGGCGAAAGACGCGAGCGGACACCGGTCGCGAGGCTGGCCGACGCTTCCGGGGTTGATCAGATAGCGCTTGTTGGGATCGAGCTTGAGTTTGAACTCGGGCGGCGTGGCCATCTGCATGTCCACCTCGCCGCCGTCCCATGTGAAGACCACGGGAAAGTGGGAATGGCCGATGAAGCAGATCGGAAAATCTATCCCGCGGAAGACCCGCAGCGCGTCCAGGTCGCTGAAGATGTAGGCGTCTTCGTCCAGGGGAGAGCCGTGGGCGATCATGAACGCATCGTCGACGACCTTCGGACCCTTCGCGAGCGTGGCCAGATACCGGCGATTCGTCCGCGTCAGTTTCTGCGCCGTCCATTCCGCGGCGACCCGGGCAAAGCGCGAGAACTTGGCGAGCCTCTCCTCTCCTTCGACTCCGGCGCAGACCTTGTCGTGGTTGCCGCGGATCGTGGTCAAGGGCTTGATGGCGCGAAGCCGATCGACGGTCTGATTCACCTCGGCCGCGTATCCCACGATGTCCCCGAGGCAGATCGCCTTGTCCCAGCGCTTGCGCCGCGTGGCGTTCATCACCGCCTTGAAGGCCTCGTAGTTCGCGTGTATGTCCGAGAGGATCAGATAGCGCATGAATGGACCAGGGCCTTACGTCTTTGGCAGGAGACTGAGCAATTCGGCCACCACTTCGTCCGGGTTGAGACGGGTGGTGTCGATGACGGCGTGAGCCCGAGAGTACTTGTCTTTTCGGTCTGCATAAAGCGCCTCCATCGCAGTTTCACCCAAGAGGGCGAGCGGTCGCCCGGTCCGGCCCCCTACCCGCGCCCAGGCCTGCGCGAAATCGCACGCGAGATGCACGGTGAAAGCGCGGGCGAGAATCGCATCCGCGCACCCGGTCTGGGCAAACGCTCCGCCGCCGGTGGCGATCACCACGCCCTCTTGGGCCAGCAGGTCGTGGATGGCGCGGCGCTCGATTTCGCGGAACGCTTCTTCGCCGCGGTTCTCGAAGATCTCGACGATCGTCTCCCGGGCCATTTCCTCGATCCGGTCATCGGCGTCCTCGAAACGATGGCCGAGGCGCTCCGCGAGGAGGCGGCCGGTGGTCGACTTGCCGGAGCCCATGAACCCCACCAGCGCGATGCGGGGGGGTGGGTTCAACGGGCGGCGCCCCGGTCGAGTTCATCGTAGAAGGCAGGCAGGGAGATGGCGACCGCCCTCGCCCCCGCCACATCCGTGTCGCCGCGTGCGCCCAGGGCCGCGATGGAAAGGGCCATGGCGATCCGGTGGTCGCCCTCGCTCGAGACCGAAGCACCGTAAAGAGGGGCTCCTCCGTCGATCGAGAAGCCGTCCTCCGTCTCGGCGATGCGGCCGCCCATCGCCCGAAGTCCGGCGACCATGGCCTTGATGCGATCGGATTCCTTCACCCGCAGCTCCCCGGCCCCGCGGACCACGGTCGGACCCTTCGCGAATGCTCCCGCGATCGCCAGGATCGGCAGCTCGTCGACGATCGCAGGCACGTCGGCGGGATCGATCTCAATCCCGGTCAGTTCCGAGGATCGCACGATGATGCGGCCGGAGGGCTCGGAATCGGTGGTCGAAGTGATTTCAACGTCGATATGTCCTCCCATCTCGCGGAGGACCTCGATGTAGCGGACACGGTGAGGGTTCAGCAGGACTCCTTCGATCACCACCTCGGAATCGGGACGGATCAGGCCAGCCACGACGAACGGCGCGGCACTCGACGGATCGCCTGGGATCTCGACGTGCCGGGCGGTGAGCGTCTGGGGACCGTCGAGCTCGATCGTCCGTCCCTCCGTCCGCAAAACGCCGCCAAAGGATCGGATCATTCGTTCCGTATGGTCGCGCGTCGGCTCGGGCTCATGAATCGTGGTGCGCCCTGGCGCGCCGAGCGCGGCCAGAAGAATGGCGCTCTTGATCTGGGCGCTCGCGGCTTCGGGGGTGAGCGCGGCGCCGTGCAGCCGGCAACCCGTGACGGTCACGGGCGGACGGCCGTCGCTCGTTTCGATGCGAGCGCCCATCCCACGAAGCGGCCTCGCGACCCGTTCCATCGGACGGCGGTTCAGCGATTCATCGCCCGCCAGTGTTGCGGCGATGTTCGACCCGGCCAGAAGGCCCATGAGCAGGCGCAAGGTCGTCCCCGAGTTACCGCAATCGAGGGGCCCCGTCGGTGCGGCCAGCGATTCTCCCCCGTGCACCGTGAAGCTCCGCCGATCCTCGGTGAGGTCGAAACGCACACCCAGCGATTCGAGGCACCGCCGCGTCGAGGTGCAGTCCTCGCCGAACGAGGCGCCCGCGATGGTGGTGCGACCCTTCGCCATCGCCCCGAAGAGGAAGGCTCGGTGGGTGATCGACTTGTCGCCGGGAAGGCTGAAGGTTCCGCGGAACGACCGGGCGGGACGGATTCTCATGGGACGTGGAGATTAGCTTTGAATTTCTCTGCGGGGGCGTCGAATATCGCGCCTCTCTTGTCATATCCTCCAGCGTTAGCCATGACGGCCAGCCCCGCCACCGTGCGCATCGACTTTGAAAGCCGGATGGATATCCTGGAAGCCATCCAGGCATTCGTCGATCGTCTTGCCACGATCGGTGGCCTGGACGAGGACGGCGTCCACGACCTTTCGGTTTCGGTCCGGGAGTGCGTGGTGAACGCCCTCAAGCACGGGAACAAACTCGATCCGAAGAAGCGGGTCAGCTTGAGTTTCTCCATGACCGAAAGCGCGATCGAGGTGACGATCCAGGACCAGGGCGCCGGTTTCAATCCTGATGCCGTGCCCGATGCGACCGCGCCCGAAAACATCCTCAGCGCCGCCGGAAGGGGGCTCTTCTTCATGCGCGCGTTCATGACGGAAGTGGAGTACACCTTCCCGCCCGAAGGCGGGACGGTGGTGCGGCTGCTCAAGAAGATCGAGAAGCCCGAAGCGTAGAGGTTTCCGTTCGGCGCTCGCGCCGAACCGGCTACTTCTGTGCGGGAGCGGGGGAAGCCTTCGGGTCGGCGGGAGGCTCCAGGAGGAGTCGGGCGTCTTTGACGAAGGGCGAATCCGGATACTCGTCGAGGAGGCGGGCCAGGATCGGCGCTGCTTCGGCCGCGCGGCCCGAGTAGGCGAGGCACTGCCCGAGGCGGAGGAGAGTTTCGTCGGTCTGTTCGAAGTCGGGGTAGTTCTTGAGGATGTTCTCGTAGCGCGGAATCGCGGCCCGGTAGGCCTTCCGGGACTTCTGATAGAACCAGGCCACCACGAACTCCGACTTGGCGAGGGAGGCGCGGCAGCTCTTCACCCGCTCCCGCGCGGTCTTGGCTAGGGGGGAGTCGGGGTAGCGGTCGAGGAATCCGAGATACTCGTCGAGAGCCTGGAGGACCTGGGTCTGGTCACGGTCGTGCGAATTGCGCTGGTTGTAGAAGCTCTCGCCGATCTGGAACTGCGCGTAGTCGCCCCGTGGGTGCGACGGGAACACGGTCAGGAACTCGCGATACTGACCGGCGGCGAGGGTGAGGTTCCCGGTCCCGCCTTCCTGGAAATACGCGTCCCCGGCTGCGATTCGGGCCTGGGGCACCAGCTGGCTCTGCGGGAAGCCGTCTACGATCCTCCGGAAGTGCTGTCTGGCTATGTCCCACTGTTTGCCCTTGAGGGCCTTCTGCCCCGCTTCCCAGATCACCTGATCCGAGTTGCTCGCGAGGGTCGCGATGTCGACCTCCTGCCGGCCGCAGGCCAGAGTGGAGGCCACGAGGGCAAGAGTGAGACTCGTTCGAGTCCAGGCAGATTTCATGAACAGATCCATTCCCATTCCGCTTTCAATCCGGCGGGCAGCGGCGTCTTCGGGATGAACCCGAGATCGGCGGCGGCCAGGGCCGTGTCCGCAAGAGTATCCCGCATGTCGCCCTTCTGACCCGCCTGGCGGTCGATTCTGACCTCTCGACCCGTGACCTCGCCGATCGCCTCCAGCACCTTGAGGACCGAGATGCGCTGGCCCCCTCCCACGTTGTAGACGCGCCCGGGCTTGGCCTGGACGACGGAACACTGGAGAACGTCGACGAGGTCGGAGATGAAGGTGAAGTCGCGGGTTTGCTCCCCGTCTCCGTAGAGGGTGATCGCCTGACCATCACGAACGGCCTTCAAAAAGCGGTGAAACGCCATGTCGGGGCGCTGTCGCGGTCCATAGACGGTGAAGAAGCGCAGGCTCGAGACCGAGAGGTCGCTGGCCTTGCCGTACAGATGCACGAGGTGCTCCGCCGCGAGCTTCGTCACGCCGTAGGGTGAAACCGGGGACAACGCCATCGATTCCCGGAGCGGCAGTTCATTCACGTCACCGTAGACCGACGAAGACGACGCGTAGATCACCCGCGGCACGCGCGCGTTCACCGCCGCCTCGAGGAGTTTCTGAGTCCCGAGCACGTTGTGGTCGACGTAGCCTCTGAAGTCGTCACCCCATGACGCGCGGACTCCGGCCTGAGCGGCGAGGTGGTAGATGGCGTCGGCGCCCTCGAGGAGCGACGGCAGATGTTCCGCGGTCTCGATCAGGGTCTCGTGCAGCGTGAATCGGGGCGACGCCTTTGCCGAGGCGATGTTCCGCTCCTTCATTTCGCGGGGGTAGAAGGGCACGAAGCCGTCGATGCCCACCACCTCGTGGCCGGCGGCAAGGAGGCGATCGGAGAGGTGGGAACCGATGAAGCCGCACGCCCCGGTGATCACAAATTTCATTGAAGAAGCCTCGATATCTCGTCGGGAAAACGCCGGGGACGGCCGTTGCCATCCACCGCCGCATGTTCGGTGTGGGCGCGGGTCAGCACTTCCGAGTGATGCGCGCGCCGGAGTTCGTAGTCGAAGACCAGTCGGACGCCGGTGACCTTCGCGAGCTTCGTCCTGATCTCGATCGAATCGTCGTACGCCACCGGGCGCAGGAACTTCGCCCCGGTCGAGACGACGGGCAGGTGCACGTCCTTCGCCATCAGATCGACATAGGTCATGCCGCGTTCCCTAAGCCAGTCGGTCCGGCCCACCTCGAACCATGCGAAGTAGGCGCCGTGATAGGCATAGCCGAACTTGTCGGTCTCGGCGAAACGGACGCGGATCTTCGACACCGACTCGCGCGTCATGAGCCCTCCGAAACCTCGAAGATGACCGCGGTCCTCGGATTGAGCCGGTAACCCGCGAGCGGACTCTGCGAGAGGATGGTGCCGCGCAGGAGGCCAGGGTAGCTCTTGTACCGGACCTGCGGAGGAACGAAGCCGCGGCTTTCGAAAGCCCTTGCGATATCGGTCAGGTTCTTCCCGATGAGGTCGGGCATCACGTAGTCGCGCATCGACCCGTTTCGGGCGACCACGAGCAGGACGCCCTCGCCGAGATTCTCGACCGTGCCCGCGTCGGGAACCTGGACCAGAACCGTGTCGTCGGCCACCCCGGATGGGGCTTCGATGATCCGGCGGATCGGGACACCCATGCTGTCGAGGCGGAGGCGCGCGCTACGCAGGGCCTGGCCCTGAACGTCGGGAACCGTGGTTTTTCTCGGTCCCATGCTGAGCACGACCCGCAACGTCCGATTCTCCTTGATCGACGTGCCCGCTGGCGGATCCTGTTCGATCACGCGGCCGCTGCCGATCCGGGGGTGGTTCTTTCGGTCCGTTACTCTGATCCTCAGCCGCCTCTGGCCCGCGTCGTTGGTGGCCGCGGCGAGCGTGCGGCCGGTGAGGTTCGGCACCGAGGTGGTCTGAGAATTCCGGACGATCCGCAGGGTCAGGGCGGCCGAGATCAAACCGCAGGCGAGGGCGATCGAAAGAACGAAGAGCTTGCGGAGCATGGTCTTGAGAAGAGGGACGGGCGAGCCCGGGAGTTTAGTCTCTCGGAGCGCCGAGCCGGCTGCCGGCCACGAGCTTCGCGCCGTTGGCGAAGTCTCTGGCGGAGACCGCGCCGCGACTCTCGGGCTGCACGCGAAGGAGCCGAAGTGTGGTGTTGGCCCCGCACGCCACATCGACGGCTTCCCGGGAGATGCCGAGCACCGTTCCGGGCGTGGCTTGCCCCCCATTTTCGATCGGCGAGGCGGCCAGAATCTTGACCGATCGGCCAGCGTGGGTGAACTGGAGTCCGGGCCAGGGATGGAAGCCGCGGAGTCGGTTCGCTATCTGCGTCGCGGTTTGTTCGAAAGACACCAGGCCGTCGGACTTCCGGATCATTGGAGCTTTGGTCGCGGCGGACTCGTCCTGCGGTTTGGGGCTGAGCGTTCCCGCGGCAAGGCTCGAAAGGGTCTCCACCAACAACTCCGCGCCCATGACGGCGAGCCTGGGTTCGAGGATTTCGGTGGTATCGCCGGGTTCAATGGCGCATTCACGTTGCAGGAGGATCGGTCCGGTGTCCATGCCCCGGTCGAGTCGCATGGTGGTGACGCCCGTCCGCGTCTCGCCGCTCGCCAGGGCCCACTGGATGGGCGCGGCCCCGCGATACTTCGGGAGGAGGGAGGCGTGAACGTTGACCGCCCCATGCGGCGCGCAGTCGAGGATGTTCTCGCGGAGGATCTGTCCATACGCCACGACCACCAGAACGTCGGCACGTTCCGCGATCACACGGTCCGGTTCGAGCCGGAGTTTCTCCGGCTGGAACACATCGAGTCCGAGGGCCTGGGCGGCTGCCTTGAGCGGCGTGGGCCGCAGCGTCAGCCCGCGGCCCTGTGGTCGATCGGGCTGAGAGACCACCAGGGAGACTTCATGGTTCGATCGGTGGATGGCCTCGAGTGCTGGCACCGCGAAATCGCCGGTGCCCATGAAGACGATCTTCAACGTTCCTGCTCGTCCCAGTCGTTCGCCTTCGCGCGCTTCCGGAGTTTGCGGACCATTAGGTCGCGTTTGAGCGGGGTGAGCCGGTCGACGAAAAGTTTCCCGTCGATATGGTCGATCTCGTGACAGAACGCGCGCGCGAGCAGCCCGTCGCCTTCGTACACCTTCTCCGAGCCGTCACGCCCGAGACCCTTGACCCGGACGAATCGGGGTCGAATCGGCGAGCCTGCGTAACCCGGCACGGAAAGACATCCCTCCTCCTCTTTCACCTCGCCCTCCCGTGACACGTACTCGGGATTCACGAGCTCGATGAGCTGAGCGGGATCTTCTCCGACCGAGAGGTCGACGATGATCACGCGGAGTCCGATCCCGATCTGCGGCGCGGCGAGGCCAATGCCGGGCGCCGCGATCATGGTCTCGTGCATGTCATCCAGGAGGGCGCGGATTTCGTCGGTCACGGCGGGGACGGACGCGGAGGGAGTGTGAAGCACGGAGTCGCCCCACTTGACGATGGGCCGGATTGCCAAGATCAGTTCCTTTCGGTGGGCTTGTTCAAGAAGCCGAATGTCCGCGCCCGCAGTTGCTGGGCGCTCTCGAAGTGGGCGAGGACCTGTTGCCGCGAGTCGCCGCCGTAGGTCTCGAGGAGCGCCTGGGCGAGCACGATGCGCACCATGGCCTCGCTCACCACGGCGGCCGCGGGCACCACGCAGGTGTCGCTTCGCTCGATCGCGGCGGGGGCCGGCTCCATGGTCTTGAGATCGACGGAGGGCAGCCGGTTCATCAGCGTGGGGATGGGCTTCACGATGGCGCGGACCCGGATCTCTTCGCCGTTCGAGATGCCGCCTTCGATCCCGCCCGCGTGGTTTGTCGGCCGCGTGAAGCCGATCCCCGGCTCCACCCCGATCTTGTCGTGAAAGGAGCTGCCTCGCGTCCGCCCGGCGGCGAAGCCATTTCCGAGCGCCACCGCCTTCACGGAAGGGATCGACATCAGGGCCTGCGCGAGTTGACCGTCGAGCCGCGAGGTCCACTGCGCGAAACTGCCGAGCCCGGGCGGAACGCCCTTCACCGCGATTTCGATCTCGCCGCCGACGGTGTCGCCGTCCTTCTTCGCGGCGTCGATCGCGGCGCGCATCTGTTCTGCTACCTTCCCATCCACGCAACCCACGTCGGACGAGAGGGCTCTTGGCATGTCATCGAAGGAGACGTCGTGATCGATGGCGGCTCCTTCGATGGACACCACGTGCGATCGGACCTCGATTTCGAAGAGATCCAGCATCGATTGAACCAGCATGCCCGCAGCCACGCGCGCCGCGGTGTCGCGCGCGCTCGATCGCTCGATGATGTTGCGAAGGTCGAGGGTCAGATATTTGAGAGCGCCCGCGAGATCCGCGTGGCCGGGGCGGGGCGACGTCCGTTCGCGCTTCGAGAGGGCGGCTTTCGCTTGGGCCGGATCGGCCAGCGGCTCGGGCGACATGACGTCGTTCCAGTTCGCGTGGTCCTTGTTCCGCACGACGAGGGTGATGGGCGACCCCAGCGTGAGGCCGTGCCGGACACCGCTCAGGATCTCCACCTCGTCCTGTTCGATCTTCATCCTCCCGCCGCGACCGTAGCCCCCCTGCCGTCGGGCCAGTTCCAGGTTGATCCGGTCTTTTCTCACTTCAAGTCCGGCCGGGAGCCCCTCGACAAGGCAAAGCACGGCCGGACCATGAGATTCACCTGCGGTAAGGACGCGCATCGCCCGCGGAATCTAGCAGCGTCCCGGCGTCAGGGCCTGTCGATACGCTTCCAGTGTCTGGCGGCCGGTCGCATCCCACGAGAAAGTGGCCGCTCTCAGCAGCCCCCGTTTGCGCAGATCCGCTCTTAAGGCGGCGTCCCCCGAAAGCGACCGCAGTCCCGCGCAGATCGCACTTGTATCGAGGGGGTCTACGAGCAGCGCCGCGCCCTCCCCGATCTCGGCCAGTGAGGTCGTGTTCGAGGTGAGGACGGGCGCCCCGCAGCTCATCGCCTCCACCACGGGAAAGCCGAATCCCTCGAAGAGACTTGGATAGACGCAGGCGAGGGCGTGCGAGTAGAGCGAGGGCAGCGTCCTCTCATCCACATAGTCCAGGATGCGGATGCGATCCGCGACGTCGGCGCCGCGCGCCCGTTCGTAGATCTGTTCACACTTCCAGCCGCGCTGACCCGCCAGGAGCAGGTTCACGCCGGGCGCGTCTTTCGCGAAGTCGGCGAAGGCATTGATCAGCCGGAGCAGGTTCTTTCGCGGCTCGATGGTCCCGACGAAGAGGAAATAGGGACGATCGGTTCCGGGCTGGTTCGGCGGTTCGGCCACGGGTTTGAACATCTCCGCGGCCGCGTAGGGAATCGACACCACCCGCTCCGCGGGGATGCTGAGGTCCTCGGTTACGTCGCGACTGGTGGCGCGAGACGGTGTGAGGACCAGCCGCGCCCGCCGTGCCACCCGGGGAACCAGGCTCGCGGTGAGAAGTCGCTTCTTCAGTGTGTGGTGTTCGGGTGTGCGGGTCAGGCTCATGTCGTGAACGGACACAACATACGGACCTGTAGGAACCGCGGGCGCCAGATAGTTCGTGTAATGGACGATGTCCGGTCGGATCCTCCGCAGGAGCAGAGGCAGAAGGAACTGCATCCACACCGAGCGGATCGGGAAGCGGAAGCCGTTCACGAGCCGCGCCGGTCCGGGCAGGGCGCGGTCGATCGATCCGTTCGACAGCAGCAACAGTTCGGTGACCCCGTTGCCGTGACTCCGCGCCAGGTGTTCCACGATTCGCGCGGTGTAGTAGCCGACGCCCGAGATGCGTCCTCGCAGCGTGGTGACGTCGATGGCGACGATCATCGAAAAAGAGCTCCGGTACGGCGGATAAATAGGGCACGTTACCCCGCGGGGAGGAGATTGTGACGCTCGACGAAGCGTGACATCCCAATTACTGAGTCCTGCCTCATGAACGGGACCATCCTCTCAACCAGGCCAGAAAGGGCTGAACAACATGCACCTCTTCCCCCAGACATCTCGAACCGGCGACGCGCTCCTCCACACCCTTTCTTCGTTGGTGACGCGGGGCAGACATACGGAGGCCGACCGCGCGGCCGGGGGGCAGCGCCTGCGGCTTGGCGGTGAGCAGGGGACGATGTTCCTCGCGCTTCGTGCCGAGATCGCGCTGGGTCTGGGTCGATTCGCGGCGGCTCTCGGTTGGGCGGGAGAGGCGCTCAAAGGCATCGAGCCGTGCCACGTTCTGCGCCGGTCCATCGAGGCTTCCCGAATCCGGGCTCTGATCGGGCTGGGCCGCTTCCGCGATGCGCAGGCCCGGATCGAAACCACATACGCGACTCTCGATCCCCACGGGTCGGATTTAAGTCTGTTTCGCGGCCACGTCGCCTTTCACTCAGGCCGCCTCGGCCCTGCCGCGCAACTTGCGCACGAGGCCTCCGCTCGCGCGGCGTCTTCGCGTCAACGCGCGAGGTTCGTGGAGGCGCTGCTCCTCAAGGCTCGCGTGGCCCGCGAAGTGGGCCAGACCTCGAGCGCGCGCAACGATCTCGCGCGAGCCGAGAAGGCGTCGAATGGACTGCGGGACGCGAGCCTCCTCGCATCCGTCCTCTCCGATCGTGCCGACCTCATGGCCCACTCCGGAGAGTGGAAAGACGCCGGCCGCGCCGCCTCTCAATCCGGCCGCCTCTTCGCCCGCGCGTTTTCGCCGCATGAGCATCTGAGCGCGGGGCGCCGAACCGGGCTGCTCGGCCTCGCACAAGGCGACCCCCATGAGGCGCTGCCCGCCATCGAACGCGCCGCGGAGATGGCGCGCCGCGGCTATGGAACCCACGAGTGCAGGGCCGAGATCGACCTTCTTCTGGCCGACGCCCAACTGGCCGGCCGCGACCCCGAGGGCGCGCTGGAGCGGGCCACCGCGGCTCTGGATTTCTTTCGGTCCGCCCAGAGTCCGGGTGGGCTCGCCCGGGCGCACGTTCGTCGAGCGCTCGCCGCGCTGCAGGCGAAAGACGTCGCGCTGGCGTTTCGGGAGGCGAGGATCGCCGCTTCCATAAAGGGTACGGGGCCCGTGGCGGAGGGACTCGCCGACATCGCACTCGGGCAGATCTTTCTGCGGAAGGAACCGAGTTCCGCCGCCGCGCCGTTCGACCGCGCGATTCGCAATGACAGCCTGTATCCGCCGCTTCGTGCCGTGGCCGCCCTTGGCATGGCGCTTTCGAGCGGAGCCTCACCGCACAGCGACGAGGTGCAGCGAAACCTGGCAAGGCTCGAAGAGTTCGGGGATCGCCGCATCCTGGCCATTGTCCGCTCGGAACTTCGGGAGCTTCTCGGCCTGGAAGTTCCATCGTCGTTCGCCCCCGTTGCCCTCCAGACCTCCATGGAAAAGGACGACGAGGAAGCGGAGGAGTTTCTGCCCGGCCTGGTTGGAACGTCGCGGCCGGTTCGGGAGCTGAGCGCCCTGGTTCGCCGGTTCGCCCCCACCGATCTGCCGGTTTCGATCTACGGAGAAACCGGAGTCGGCAAGGAGAACGTGGCGCTCGCCATCCACGAACTGTCGCCGCGGGCCCCCAAGAAATGCGTCGCGGTGAACGCCGCCAGTCTCTCGGATGAACTCTTCGAGAGCCAGCTCTTCGGCCATGTCCGCGGATCGTTCACCGGCGCGCAGACCGACCGACCCGGCCTTGTGGAAGAGGCGAGGGGAGGGACGCTCTTTATCGATGAGGTCGCGGATTTGTCGTTCCGCTCCCAGATCAGCCTCCTGCGTTTCCTCCAGGAAGGCACGTATCGCAGGGTTGGTGAAAACCAGGAGCGGCGCGCGGACGTCCGCATCGTCGTGGCCGCGAACCAGCGCCTCGAAGATCTCGTCGCGGCAGGCCGCTTTCGACAGGATCTGCTCTACCGGCTTCAAGGCGTCTGCCTCACGATCCCGCCCCTGCGCGATCGTGGGCGCGACATCGTCCGCCTCGCGCGCCACTTCGTGGCCCGGTCGGGTGGCCGCGGCCGGCGGCTGAGCGGTGCGTCCGAGGCGGAACTTCTCGCCCACGCCTGGCCGGGGAATGTTCGTGAACTTGAGCTGGAGATGAAGCGCGCCGTGGTGCTTGCGGACGCGGAGACGATCGAGTGGACGCGCCCGAAGACAGCGGCGGCAGGCGTCAAGCACCCCGGCCCGGTCGTCGTCCCCACCGCGCCGGTGCGGCTGCAGGAGGCCGTCCTGGGCTTCGAACGAAGCCTCTTGAAATCCGTGCTCACGCAGTGCGTGGAGCGGGCCGAGGCGGCCCGTCTCCTCGGCATTTCGCGTCAGGCCCTGCACCAGAAGATCGTTCGCTACGGCCTGCGATAGCCCCGGCGACATACCAGGTTTCGGCTACGATCGGTTCGTGATCCGCGCCGAGGACCTCGCTCGACTACAACCTCCTCCCCGGGAGCTTCCCTCCGCCGTCGCGTGGTTCGCGCGGCTCGCGCCCGCGCAAGGGCTCATGTTCGGCGTGGCCCTGAGTTCGCTCGTTGCGGCGCTTGTCGTTCCCCACGCCGATTGGCAGTCCTTCCTCTTCATGCGCGGAGGGTCGGGAACGATGGGCCGCGTCGTCAACGCCGAGGATCGGGGCTGGCAGGAAGGCGACAAACCGGTCCACCGGGTCCACTACGAGTTCGAGCGAGATGGGAACAAGGAAAAGGGTCAGTCCCACGTTGTGGGTGAACGGCCGCAGATCGGCGATGCGATCCGGATCGAGTGGCCGGCGGACTTCCCGGGGATCACACGCATCGACCGCGCCCGCTCGGGCCCGCTTCAGCGGGGCCTGCTTCTCGTGCTCTTTCCCGTTGCTTTCGCGCTGGTACGGACGCGAACCGCATGGCTTGAGGCATCGCGGAAGCTTCGAGGCATGCGTGTCGGCGCGACGGGTGGCGCTTCGGTGGGGCCCGGTCTGATCGACAGCGAGACCCTCGCGACGCTGGTGAGGGCGGACGAGATTCCCCATGGCATCGAAGTGGATGCAGGTGGAGCCTGGTGTCTTCCGATGTTGTCGCGCCTGAACCGCCCCGCCTTTATGGCGGTGATTGCCGCCGCTTCCGTGGGGTTTCTCACCTCCGCCATTCTCGAGATGGCCGGGCAGCTGATCAACGCGGCTCGCTAACTCTTCGATTCTCCGAGCGCGCCCACGCTTCTGAGGGCCACGTATGCCCACGCTGCGAGCACGAGGCCCACCACGAAGGTGGGGGGCGCGGTCCAGTGTGAGAAGTCACTGGTCAGAGGAACGTCGACCAGTGCGATAACCGTGGCGGCGAAGGTCGCAAACGCCAGCATCCCTCCGCGCACGAAGGCGAGGACGGGAAGCCCCATCACCGTGAACGCGAAAAGCGCGCCCGCCCACAGGGCCGTCCCCTG
This sequence comes from uncultured Acidobacteriota bacterium, assembly GCA_964396875.1. GTDB lineage: Bacteria > Acidobacteriota > Vicinamibacteria > Fen-336 > JAGNNV01 > JAGNNV01. The sequence goes on from CAYNHK010000037.1 coordinate 17,137, forward strand.
CTGAAGCATGTTCGGAATTGCGAGCAGGATCACGAGGGCGGCGGCCGCGCGTGTTCGGGTCTTCAGTATGCGTTCAAGGAGCAGGAACGCTACGGCGACACCCATCGCGATGCCGGGCGCCTGCTGGTGCACGGCGAGGATCAGCGCGAGGGCGGCGGGAGCGCTGCGGACAAAATCCACGTTCATGAACGACACGGAGCCAAGCGGGGCGCCGAATGCTTCGGTGAGGGGAACCAGGATCCGGATCGCAAGGGCCGTCGTGGCCGCGGCGGCGATGCCGATGAGCATGTCGCGGCCCACGCGGGGATCACGCCAGCGTCCCCAGATGAAGCGTGTCCATCCCATGATCAGGTCGGGAGATCGTTTGCGGACATCCGGCTCGAGGGCCAGATAGAGGGTGAACGTGATACCGCCCACAAGGAGTGAACTCCCAATCGCTCTCAGAACGAACACGATCTGGCTGATGGGGTCCGACAAGACGTGCGCCTGCAGAAACCACGATCCCAGGTCCGCGGCCATGACCGCGAGGGCGAGACGGATTCCGCCCCGCTGATCGCCCTGTCCCGCCCGGAGGTTTCGCCAGGCGAAGTACCCGGCGATGATGAGTGTGCCCACGAAGAGCGAGAAGTAGATGCCGTTCGCGATTCGCTGGCCCCGGCTTGCGAGTTGGACTCCGGCCCGTTCGGGATTCGTCCAGGGATACACGGTCCTGAAATAGACGGGCTGGCCGCGGTAGCTCGCGGCCTCGATTCGAACAGGCAGCTCCGGCCACTCGGCAGACGAGCCATTCCACGCAGCTCGAGCATCCGAGTGAACCGGCGGATTCCACGACGGCGCCACCTCGGTGAAGCGGGAGCGTTCGAGGCCGGCGGCGGTGAAGATCGCGTCCCAGGGAGCGGGCTTCGATTCGGCCGGTTTTTCCGTGCTCGGCGGTGTTGCGTCGAAGCCGACCAGTCGCCCCCGCGTGTCCACGAAGACCCGGGTCATCCCGCCCAGGGTCAGTGGGGGATTCCCCATGCTGACCCGGCCGGAAGGCGAGAGCGGCTCGAGACCTCTCGGGCTTTCCCGGTACCAGAACCGGAGGACCACCGGCCAGCCCGCTCGAACCCGGTCCCTTTCCTTCGACAGTTCCTCGATGGGTCGTACGATGTAATCGTCATCGACATCGTAGCCGCTCGCCGAGTCGGCGCCCGCGGGGTAGCCGAAGGATTTGAGGTGGGCCTTTGCGTCGAATTCGAGGACGGCGGGAGGCTTCTCCATCGGCACGCCGCGCAGAAAACGGTTCTCGATCGCGGCCCGTGGCGTGATGAAGAAGGCGAGTGCGAGCAGGCCGATTGTTCCGAACGCAAGTTTCGGCGCCACATGATCGTGCCCCCTCGCGGTGGCGAGCAGCGCCGCGGAGGGCACCTCGCCCGCGGCCAGCGCCTGCGCGAGGGCGTCCCCGCCGGGCAAGGCGGCGGCCACGGCAAGCGCAGAGGGTGGCCGGCTCGCGGGGTCCTTCTCGAGACACTGGAGGACGATCTCCTCGACCGCCGGGCTGAGATCCGTGACGTGAGCGGAGGGTCGGCCCGGGGCTTCCTCGCGATGCGCCTTCGAATACTCCGCAGCGCTCTTTCCTTCGAACGCGCGTTTGCCCGTGAATATCTCGTAGAGCACGAGACCGAGCGAGTAGATATCGCTCGCGGTCGTGACCTCGCGGCCTTCGATCTGCTCGGGCGACATGTAGGCGGGCGTGCCCGAACGAACGTCGCCCTTCTCGACCCCTCCACTCCACGCGGCGAGGCCGAAGTCGGCGAGCCGAACCTTGCCGCGCGCGTCGATGATGACGTTGTCGGGTTTGAGGTCGCGGTGCAGAACGCCCTTGTTGTGCGCGGCGGCGAGACCCGCGCAGATCTGCCGCGCCACTTCGCTCGCGCGTTCTCCCGACATCCGGCCGGCTCGGCGGAGGAGGGAGGCGAGCGAATCGCCATCGACATACTCCATCGACAGGAAGGGCGTCCCCTCCACTTCGCCGATGTCATGGACGCGGCACACGTTCGGGTGAGAAATCTCACGGGCGATCCGCACCTCCCCGTAAAACCGCGCGAGGCGATCGGGATCGTCCTTCAAGGACTCCGGAAGGAACTTGAGCGCCACCTGAATGCCGAGGAGAAGGTCGTCGGCTCGGAACACGCGCCCCATGCCTCCTTCGCCGATCAGGCCTGCGATGCGATAGCGCGACGCGATGACCGTCCCCGGCGGAAGGTCTCCCGCGACTGCGGGAGCTGAACCGGGAGCCGACGTGGTTGCGGGCCGGCTGGTTTTCTGCGGCCGCGGCGCCGTGCCGGTGGCACGGTCCTCGAAGTCGTCGGGATCGGGGCCGCCCTGCCGGGTCATGGCGCAGGAGTCTAGACCGACTATCCTCCGCGCTTCATGGCTGAGCGGCTGAGCACCTTAGAGAGCCTCAAACACGCCGTCCGCTCGAAGCGCCTCGCCGTGGTGGCCCTCCTGAGTTTCTCCTCGGGACTGCCGCTGGGTCTCGTCTGGATAGCGATCCCCGTGTGGCTCAAGGACATCGGCGTCGACATCCGGATCGTTGGTCTGCTGACCCTTTTTCAAGCGCCGTGGAGCTTCAAGTTCCTGTGGTCGCCGTTCGTGGACCGTTACGAGATTCCGTTTCTCGGAAGGCGCCGCGGCTACGTGTTTCTCTCCCAGATCGGCCTCTTCCTGACCGGCCTCGCCTTGACCTTTGCCTCCGATCACCCCGAGCGATTCGGTGTGATCGCGGCGTTGTGTTTCGCCATCGCGCTCATGGCGGCAACGCAGGACATCGCCTACGACGCCTACACCGTCGAAGTCCTGCGCGAGGAGGAGCAGGGGCTCGCCGTGGGGGCTCGCACCGCGATGTACCGAGTGGCCATGAATCTCTCCGGGGGCCTCGCCATCTCATTGGCCGGCGTTTACGGATGGACCGCCGTGAACGCCCTCCTGGCTTTCTGCTACGTGCCCTGCCTTCTTATCACCCTTTGGGCCGATGAGCCCGAAGTGAAGCAGAAGGCGCCAACCACCCTGCGGGAAGCGGTGTGGGAGCCGTTCCTTGGTCTTCTCGCGCGGCCGAGAGCCATCGAAATCCTGGCCTTCGTGGTCCTCTTCAAGCTCGCCGACAATTTCGCCCAGTCGCTTCAGCGTCCGTTCTTTCGCGAACTGGGGTTCGACTTGTGGGACGTGGGAATTGTGTCGTCCACCATCGGGACCTTCGGAATCATGATCGGGACGGTCATCGGCGGTTTGATGACCACGAGCCTGGGTCTGGGGCGCGCCTTGTGGATCACGGGATTTCTCCAGGCCTTTTCGAACGCAGGCTACGCCTGGGTCTCCGAGTCGGGCCCGGTCTCCTGGATTCTCTATGCCGCAACCATCTTTGAGTACGTCTCGAGCGGACTCGGGACGGGCGCTTTCGGTGTGCTGCTGCTTCGCCTCACCGAGAAGCGCTTCTCCGCCACTCAGTTCGCCCTCCTCTCGAGTCTGTTCTCTCTGCCTCGGATCTTTGCCGGCCCGCCCTCAGGGCTCCTCGCGGACACACTCGGTTGGACGAACTTCTTCCTCCTCACCATCGTGATGGCCATCCCGGGCATGGTGATGTTGTCGCGCTTCGTGCCCTGGGATCAGCGCGAGCTGCGCTTCGAGACACCCGAAGGCGACCCGCCTGCCTCGACGATGGACGGCGGCGCCCTCCTGCGCCTCACCGCGGTCTTCGGCGCGATCTCGGCGGTCGCAGCGGTTGCCGTTCTCGGCGCGCTCGAGGCCATCAAGGCCTATCGCAAGGACGCCACGTTCCCCTGGATGGCCGAAGTGATGAAGATCGCGAATCCTTCCACCATCGGCGAGTGGTTGTCGCTCGTCGGTGCGGTGGCCTCGGGGCTCGTGCTGGGCGTGACTCTCGCCGCCATGTGGTTGACCCGATTCAAGGACCGCGCGGAAACCCCTCGATGAACGTCGGCATCTGAGACTCGTGCACCACGTCATCCTTGGGAACGGTGTCGCGGGCATCGAAGCCGCCTCCGTGATCCGGAGCAGGGATGCCTCGGCCCGCATCTCCATCGTCTCCTCAGAATCCGATCATTTGTTTTCGAGGCCGGCGCTGATGTACGTCTTCGCGGGCCAGTTGCGGATCGAAGACACCGAACCGCACGATCGTGGTTTCTACGCGCGGATGAGATTCGAGCGCGTGCGCGCGAGTGCGATCGGAGTGGATCCAGGGGCCCGCCGCCTGAATTTCTCCGATGGAGGCGGTCTTTCGTACGACAGACTGCTGCTCGCCGCGGGCTCGAAGGCCCGCCCCGCGCCCTGGCCGGGTGCCGTGGGCGAGGGGGTTCACTCTTACGTGACCCTCGGCGACCACGAACGGCTTGACCGTGAAGCTCACAGCGGGCAGCGCGCCGTGGTCATCGGTGGCGGCCTGATCGGTGTCGAGGTCGCGGAGATTCTCCACCATCGCGGTCTTCACGTGACGTTCGTGATCCGGGAGGACTGGTATTTCCCCATGGCGCTTGACTCGAACGAGTCGGCCATCGTGGCCGCGCATATGCGACGACACGGGATCGATGTTCGGACGAAACAGGCCGTGGAAGCCATCGAACGTTCCTCCACGGGCTCGCTTACCGGCGTTCGCCTCGCTGACGGTTCGACGATCGCCGCGGATCTGGTCGCGGTGGCGATCGGGGTCGTGCCGAATACGGACTGGCTCGCGAGCAGTGGGCTGAACCTTGCAGCGACGGGCGCCATCGAGGTCAACGATGCGCTGCGCTCGAGCCATCCAGATGTTTTCGCGGCCGGCGACTGCGCCAACGTGACGTGGGCCGACGGGTCGAGGCGACCCGAGCAGCTCTGGTACACGGCTCGCGACCAGGGACGGGTCGCGGGCGCGTCGATGCTGGGTGAGGCCGTCACCTACCGTCGCGGGCCGATGTACAACTCCGCGAAGTTCTTCGATATCGAGTGGACCACTGCAGGCGATCTCCCCATTCGCGTGAACATGGACGGGTCGAGAGCCGAACTTCCGGCGGATCTGAGGACCTGGTACCAGGAGTCCGCGGCGGCGTGTGTGTCGCATCGAATCGTCTGCCGCGGCGACAAGGTGATCGCCTTCAACTTCCTCGGAACGAGGTTCGATCAGGAGCCGTTGCTCCAGTGGATCGCGGAAGGCCGGACGCTCGCCTACGTCCTCGCGCATCTCGGCGAGGCCCAGTTCGACGAGGAGTTCTCAGCGCGTTTTGAAGCTCGGCCGGACGCGCGGCTCACCGCGGGGGCAGACTGATGCAGGCGGGCCTTCTCGATACGTACCAGCAGCCTATGCGGACTCGGCAGTGGCCAGCGTGGATGATGACCGCGCTCCTCACCGTCTCCTACATCCTTCTCTACTTCGGCCCGCTGCCGAGAGTCGGCATCACGATCGACGTGTTCGAGACGGCGGCGCGGTTCGTCGGCCTCCCATCGAAGTGGGTGCTCTACGGCCTGCTGTACTCCGTCGCCATGGTCGCGGGCGGCGCGTACATGCTCAAGCGCCATGGGAACAGTCCGTACCAGCGCGTGAGGACGATCGTGGTGGTGCTCGTGCAGATCGTTCTCGCCTTCGCCTTGCCCATCGTCTTACAGGTGTTCTGGAACCGCGAGTTCTATTTCAGCTATTTCTGGCCGCTCAAGATGGAGTACTTCTACCCGGAGTACATCCTCAAGCAGCCTTTCCTGATGATCGCGTGGAGTTTCATCGGTTCGCTGATCGCATTCCCGATCCTCGCGTACTACTTCGGCAAACGGTTCTACTGTTCCTGGATCTGCGGTTGCGGCGGCCTCGCGAACACCGCGGGCGAGCCCTTCCGACATCTCTCCGACAAGTCGAAGGGCGCCTGGCGGTTCGAGCGGATCTCCATCTACAGCGTGCTCGCCTTGAGCCTCGTCACCACCGCGATCGTCTGGGTCAACTGGGCGATCGGTCAGAACAATCCCGCCTTCGCGCAGTTCGCCTTCAAGGTTCAGGACTGGTACGGCTTCGCCATCGGCGCGATGTTCAGCGGCGTGATCGGCGTCGGCCTCTATCCGCTCATGGGCACACGCGTGTGGTGCCGATTCGGTTGTCCGATGGCGGCGATCCTCGGTCTCGTTCAGAAGCGGGGACGCTTCAGGATCACGGTCAAGAAGGACATGTGCATCTCGTGCGGAAACTGCTCGACCTACTGCGAGATGGGGATCGATGTGAGGCAGTACGCGATGGCGAACCAATCCTTCACCCGCGCGTCCTGCGTGGGTTGCGGGATGTGCGCGCAGGTGTGCCCGCGGGGCGTGCTGAAGCTCGAGAACAAACGCACGCCCATTCCCGTTCGAGCGATCTGACCGCCGCGGAGCGATCTAAACTCCACGCCCGGCCGCGACGCAGCGAGGCCGTCAAGGAGAAACGATGCCCCGATTCGAAAACCACCTCCGTGCCCTGAAGGCGCCTCTGGCATTCGCCCTTTGTGCTGCCTTCTCCATGGCTCCCGCGGCCGCCCAGGCGCCGGCCCCACCCCTTCGCTTCGAAGTGACCTATCCAGCCGGTCTCGGGGCAGGCCCCTTCGATGGTCGCGTCCTGCTCCTCATCTCCACCGACGATTCGGCCGAGCCGCGGTTCCAGATCTCCGACACATCGCTCAACTCCCAGCAGGTCTTCGGTGTCGATGTCGACGGTTGGCGGCCAGGGCAGAAGGCGACGTTCGAGGGCGGTGTCCTCGGGTATCCCGTCGAGTCGTTGCCGCGGATCCCTCCCGGGACCTACAACGTCCAGGCCCTCCTTCATAAGTACGAAACCTTCAAGCGCTCCGACGGCCACACCGTGAAGCTGCCGATGGACCGGGGCGAGGGGCAGCAGTGGAACGCGGCGCCGGGGAACCTCTATTCCACGCCGCGCAAGATCACGATCGATCCCTCCAAAGGAGGCACGATCGCCATCACCCTCGACAAGGAGATTCCCCCGATTCCGCGGCCTGCCGATACGAAGTACATCAAGCACATCCGGATCCGGAGCGAGAAGCTGTCGAAGTTCTGGGGCCGGGACATGCACCTCGGCGCCAATATCCTCCTGCCCGAGGGTTTCGACACTCATCCGAACGCGCGTTATCCCCTCGTCATCAATCACGGGCACTTCCCGTATACGTTCGAGGGCTTCCGTGAGACGCCGCCGGATCCGAACCTCAAGCCCGACTTCTCGGCCCGTTTCAACCTCGCGGGCTACAACAAGATCCAGCAGGAACTTGCCCATGAGTTCTACAAGGACTGGACCGGCCCGGGCTTCCCGCGGATGCTGATCATCGAGATCCAGCACCCGACGCCCTACTACGACGACTCGTACGCGGTGAACACTCCGAATCAGGGGCCGTATGGTGATGCGATCAACGAAGAACTGATCCCGTACATCGAGAAGACGTTCCGCGGTCTCGGCACACCGTGGTCGCGTTTCATGTACGGCGGTTCCACGGGCGGCTGGGAAGCGCTCGCGGTGCAGATCTTCTATCCGGACTTCTACAATGGATGTTTCGCGGCGTGTCCTGATCCCATCGACTTCCGCGCCTTCACCTCGGTCAACATTTACGACGACGAGAACGCGTACTTCGCGAAGGGTCCGTGGAAGGTCGTGGCGCGGCCCGCTCATCGCAACTGGCTCGGACACATCTCGGCCACCGTGGAGCAGATGAACCGGATGGAGAGCGTCCTCGGTTCAAAGGGCCGCTCAGGCGGTCAGTTCGACATCTGGACCGCGACCTACTCGCCCGTGGGACCGGATGGTTATCCCAAGCCCATCTGGGATCGCGCCACCGGGAAGATCGACAGGGAAGTGGCGAATTTCTGGCGGGAGAACTACGACCTCACCCACATCATGAAACGCGACTGGGAGAAGGGCCTCGGGAAGAAACTCGAAGGCAAGGTCAACATCTACGTCGGCGACATGGACAACTACTATCTCAACAACGCGGTGTACCTCACCGAAGAGTTCCTGAAGTCCACGAAGAACCCGCCCTTTGGCGGGGAAGTCGACTACGGCGATCGGGCGGAACACTGCTGGAACGGCGATCACACCCGCTCGAATGCGTACTCGCGTCTCCGCTATCACCAGATGTTCGCGCCGAAGATCGTCCAGCGGATCCTCAAGACGGCTCCTCCCGGTGCCGACATCACCAGCTGGCGGTACTGAGGCTGCCATGACCGATTTGGAAAGGTCCGCCCTTCTCAACATCGTCGCGGAGACGCCGGCCCGCCTCAAGGCTGCGCTCAAGGGAGTGCCGAAGAAGCTCCTGCTCTGGACACCCGGTCCCGGCAAGTGGTCGATCCTCGAGATCGTCGCCCACATGCGCGACATGGAACGCGACGCCTACCTCGCGCGCTATCGCCGCATCCTTGCCGAGGAGAATCCAACGCTCCCGGATATCGACGGCGACATCTGCGCGATACGCGACGAGTATCGCAGCCTGCGATTGCCTGACCTGCTTCGCGACTGGCTGAAGCTCCGGAAGGAATGCCTGAAGCTCCTCAAGTCGGTCAAGGGTCCGCGTTGGGAGCGCATGGGCACGCACGAGACCGCAGGCCCGCTGACCATGGACGCTTTGCTGCGCCGCCAGGCCATGGGCAACGACGAAGCGCACCTCGCACAGATCGAGGGAATCAAGAAGCGGGCGGCGGCCTTCGAAAGCCTGGAATCAGGTCCGAGGAAACTCGGCGAGCTGACAAAGAAACTCGACGACCGCGTGCTGCGCCGCAAACCCGCGCCCGACAAATGGTCGGCGATGGAGGTGATCTGCCACCTTCGCGACATCGAGAAGCTCTGGGCCGATCGTCTGGTCAAGGCTGCGTTCTCGGAGAAGCCCGCCTTCTACATGCTCGAAGTCGATGATCTCGCGGTGAAGAACGGCTACAACGCCCAGGATCTCGGCGCGGCCCTGAAGGAATTCGCGCGGCTGCGGGAAGACAATCTGCGGCTGCTGCGCGCGCTGCCCGCTGGTCAGTGGCAGCGCTCAGGAATCCACCCCAAACGCGGCGAGATCACGATCGAACGCATCGTGGAGATCATGATCGGCCACGACCAGAGCCACTCCGAGCAGATCGCCAAGGCCGTGGCCTGATCCATGACTGGCGGAACAGTCTCGCCCCCTCCACCCCGGGAGCTTCCCCGAAACCCGCTGATCCAGACGGCCTTCATCCGCGGGCTGTCGAAGCTCATCTTCCGTCTCACGGGCTGGAGGGCGGTCGGCACTCCACCACCGAATACGCCGAAGTACGTGATGATCTGCGCGCCCCACACGTCGTATTGGGACGGCTTCTGGATGCTCGGCTGCGCGTCGATCCTGCGCATCGACCTGAGATTTCTGGGCAAGCACACAATGTTCAAAGGCCCCCTCGGCTGGTTGATGCGCGGCCTCGGCGCGGTTCCGGTGGTTCGCACCCAGCGTCAGAACACGGTTCAGGCCGCGGCGGCCTGGTTCCAGTCGGCTGATGCCTTCCTGCTCGGGGTCGCTCCGGAGGGAACCAGAAAACTGACGGAGGGGTGGAAGACCGGTTTCTACTGGATCGCCGTGGAGGCGAAGGTCCCGATCGCCTGCGCCTTCATCGACTACGGCACCAAGACCGGAGGATTTCTGCCAGATCTGATTCATCCAACCGGCGATATCGGAAAGGACTTCGAGCGGTTCCGTGCCGCCTACGCGAACATCGTGCCGAAGTTCAGGGACAAGATGAGCCCCATCAGGCCACTCGCGCCGCCGCCGGGAAGCGCACCCGCGGGAGGTTAGAAGGTACGTTTGGTACCGTACCGAGATCCCGGCCACGGGGGCGCATACTCGTTTGCGAGAGATGACCCCCCGGAAAGCGCCCAGGCCGAGAGCGACAACGCCGAGGGTCGACGATATGAAGAAGCTGGCCCTCCTCATAAGGAAGGATCGAGACGCCTTGCTCTCGACCTGGCGGGAACAGGTTCGTCAGTTGCCGTCGGCCCGAGATCTCGACACTCCGACGCTCAACGATCACATTCCCCAGTTGCTCCTGGAAATGGCCACAGCGCTCGAGTCTCAGGATGAACAGACGATTCCCGAGGCGCTCAAGGAGGGCACGCCCCCGGCGCATGGTCTGCAGCGGCTTCAGGACGGGTTCGATGTCGAGGAGGTCGTGGCCGAGTACAACATCCTGCGCGGATGCATCCACGATCTGGCCGATGA
>CAYNHK010000038.1:0-27207 GCA_964396875.1 uncultured Acidobacteriota bacterium
CTACGTCTTCTTCTACGAGGACAAGGAGTACATCCCCCAGAACTTCGAGGATGAGTACTTCGGTCCGGTGACGCTTCGACGCGCGCTCTCGAAGAGTCTCAACGTGGCCACCCTCAAGGTCGCGGAGATGATCGGCTACGAGCGCATCGCGAGACTGTGGCGCGATCAGATGAAGATCTCACGTTCGGTGCAGGCGGTGCCGTCGGTCGCGCTTGGTTCCTTCGAGGTGAGTCCGCTCGAAATGGCGACCGCGTACGAGGTGCTGGCCTCGGGAGGGTATCGGCGGGAGCCCTTCGCTCTGCTGCGCGCCTCCACCGGCGATGGCACGGTCTTCGACCTCGGCGGCAACTCTTCAGCAACGCGCGTGGTGCGGCAGGAAACCACCTACCTCGTCACTCGGATGATGGAAAGTGTTCTGAACGAAGGCACGGGCGCCGCGGCGCGCGGGCTGGGATTCTCGGCGGAGGCCGCGGGCAAGAGCGGGACCACCAACGACACCCGCGACGCCTGGTTCGCCGGCTACACGCCGGACATCGTCACCATTGTCTGGGTCGGCTATGACGACAACTCACCCGTGAATCTTGCCGGCTCGCGCGCCGCTCTGCCGATCTGGACCGAGTTCATGAAGTCGGCGGTGGCGGGCCTCGGCAACCGGGGGTTCCTGCCTCCCGAAGAAGGTGTGGTTTTCGTCAATATCGACAAGGCCACCGGACTCCGCGCCAACCGCAATTGCGGCAAGGTGTTCTCGGAGAGCTTCCTCGTGGGCACCGAGCCCATGGACGAGGCGATCTGCCAGCCGCCCGCTTAGGAGTCGCGCGTTTCGGGCATGAACGCCGCGAGGGGGTACCCTCGAAGCGAGACCTCGCGTGAACTCAAAGACTATCGGCGTGGGTGTGGTCGTCCTGCTGGCGGGCGCCCTTCTCGTATGGTTCATGGTCGCCTCGCGCGGACGGGCCCGTAACTTCCTCGACCCTGAGGGGCCGGTATTCACCGGGCCGCTGCCTGCGCACGCGGCGCGCCCCATCGGCCGCGGGTCACAGGGCCGCTTCTCAGTGGTCTCTTTCAATGTCCACTACGGCTACGCGACCGCCGACATCGTGCCCACCCTGCGCGCGAACGCCATGGCCGACGCGGATGTCCTCCTGCTGCAGGAGAGCAACGAGCGGACCGCGCGCGAGGTCGCGGCCGCCCTCAGGCTTGCCTACGCGTACTACCCCGCCACCGTCCATCCGACGAGCCGGGATCTCTTCGGGGTGGCGATCCTGAGCCGCTGGCCCATCACGGCGCATCGGAAGATCATCCTCCCCGACCACAGTTATTTCGACGCCGCACGCAAGGCGGCCATGATCGCGGTGGTCGAGATCGAGGGCGTGCCGGTTCAGGTCGTGACCGTGCACCTGCAATCGGGCATGCTCGCCCGCGGTTATTCGGCCCAACTGCGGAGCCTTCTCGCCTGTGTCACCCGCGATGTCTGCGAAGGGGACAAGGCGTCCACGCCCCTGCCCCGCGCGAAAGCACTCGTGATCGGCGGCGACTTCAACACCTGGCACAGCGCCCTCGGGGACAGACTGGCGACCGCGATGTCCGGCGCATCACTGGAGCCGGTCGAGGGCATTTTCGGGACCTTCTCGAAGTCGCTCGACGACATCGCGGGGAAGTACACCTTCGACTACTTCTTCTCGACGCCCGGTCTCAGAATCGGCCCGGGGCGTGTGGGGCGGGTGCGGACCGGCAGCGATCACTTTCCGATCGAGGCGGTCTTCAAGATCCCGTGATTTAGATTTCCCGGGTGCTGACCTGGCCCGAGAAACACTTCGCGCGTTTCCACGACTGGGACCTCTTGCGACGCACGCGGCTTGAGCAAAGCTGTCTGTGCGGGAACGCCATCGACCCTCGGATCATCGACGACTTCGATGAATCCGTGTGGTGCTCCCGGGAGTGCTTCGAGGATGTGGCCCTTCGCTGCGGGCTGATCAAGGCGCCTGCGCTGGTGTATCAGCGCGACCGCGGGTTCTGCGCGATGTGCGGCGCGGACGCGGGCACCGCGACGAGAGTCCTCGAACGAATCCGGCAGGTCGATCGGTGGGACTTCCGACTGTCCTACGGTGAGAATCACGAACGCACCGCGAGCGCCCGCGCCGCCGCATTCCTGATCCTGGACACATGGGGCGTTTCGGAGGAGACGCGAGCTCTCTGGGACGCGGATCACATCGTGCCGGTGGTGGAGGGCGGCGGCGGATGCGGCCTCGAAAACTACCGCACGCTCTGCGTGTCATGCCACCGCGGCGAGACCACCCGGCTGGCCGCGCGAAGGGCCGAACGCCGCCGCGGATCGAGGGGCTTCGCGTGATCGAAGGGGATATTGGTGGGCGCTGTAGGGATCGAACCTACGACTTCCACCGTGTGAAGGTGGCACTCTACCGCTGAGTTAAGCGCCCGCGGGCGATCTTGCATCGCACCGGAACCGGCTGATGGAGTCTACCAAGAGACCCGCCATTCCGCCTCGGCGCGGGGTTCCGTAGACTGCGCCTCAATGACACCCGAGGGCAAGCGGACCTACAAGTACTACGACTTCGTGATGGCGGCGTTCGTCACTGTCCTGCTCTGCGCCAACCTGATCGGCGCATCGAAAGTCGCCACCCTCTTCGGCTTCACTTTCGGGGCCGGCGTCTTGTTCTTTCCCATCAGCTACATCTTCGGGGACATCCTCACCGAGGTCTACGGCTACGCGCGTTCGCGCCGCGTGGTGTGGACGGGTTTCGCGGCCCTGCTGTTCGCGTCGTTGATGAGTCTCACGATTCTCGCCTTCCCTCCCGCCGCGGGCTGGCCCCATCAGGCCGCGTTTGAAACCGTCTTTGGCAACACCTGGCGGATCGCCCTCGCCTCGATGTTCGCGTACCTGTGCGGCGAGTTCTGCAACTCGTTCGTTCTCGCGAAGATGAAGGTCAAGACCGAGGGACGGTTCCTGTGGATGCGGACCATCGGCTCCACGATCGTGGGCGAGGCGGTGGACTCCCTGATCTTCTATCCCCTGGCCTTCTACGGGGTGTGGCCGCTCGAGCAGGTAATCGCGGTGATGATGAGCAACTACGCGCTCAAGGTGGGCTGGGAGGTGGTGAACACGCCGATCACCTACCGCATCGTGAACTTCCTGAAGCGCGCGGAGTCCGAGGATTACTACGACCGCGACACCAATTTCACTCCATTTTCGTTAAAGGCTTAGGGGGACCATGAGGCTGTGATGCCCGCCAAACCGTAACAAGGCGGCGGCGAATTGAGTGGCGTGCGGCGCGAGAGTCGCGGGCATGACTACAACAATTGCCGTCCGGTCCCTGGTCCTCGCCCTCATTCTGAGCGCCGCGTCACCGGCGCGGACCGACGATGCGAAGAAGCAAACGACTTCAACCGGCGGCGACGGCGTCATAGTCTCGCTCGGCCTGGGCCCGAGTCCGGGAGGAATCATGGGCGTGGCGTCCGCGCAGGCCCGCCGCGGATCTCGGCTGTGGGGGTTGCGGGTCGCCGAGTCCTCCGAGTTCAACCTCTTTGGTCCCTCACCCGCGCTGGCGGACACCGAGTTTGGTGTCCTCTTCGGTCACTATTCGGCGAGGAAGGTCGGGTTCGTCACCGCATCGGCCGGCCTTTCCGTGGTTCGGTCCGTGAGGCGCGGGCGTTCTCTGGGCAGCGACTGCAACTCCTCCGCGTTCATGGGTTGCCTGTTCAGCACCACCCGCTACGAGAGGCTCGCAAGTCACACCATCGGCGTGCCCTTCGAAGCCCGCGCCGTCCTGGCGAGCCGATACGCCGGCCTCGGGGTCGGGGTTTTTGGAAACCTGAACGCTGGTGGCTCGTTTGCCGGGGTTGCCTTGACCCTGGACGTCGGCCTTCTGCGATGACCCTGGAAGGCGCCCTGGGGGAACAAACCGCCCGGGAGAAGCGTCGATTTCGGTATGGCCAGCTCCCTCGACACGAAAGAAGGGCCCGGGCTTCGCCTGTGGCCGGGCGTCGTTCTTGCAGTCCTGATCGGTTTCAGCGCCTTTGTGGCGCCGCTGCTGATGCCAGACCCGGGGGCAATCGGCATTCTCGGCCCGGCGGCTGGAGGCCTGCTGATCGCGCTCTGGTGGCTGCTTTTCAGCCGGGCGCCGTGGGTCGAGCGGCTCGGGGCCATCGCGGTGGCCGTTGGAGCGATGGCGGCCGCTTCGCGTTTTGTCCACATCTCCATCGCCACGGCGGGAATGGGGTATCTGCTCCCGATCATGTCGATCGGGGTTCTCGGCGTGGCCCTGGTTCTCTCGGCCGTGGTCACTCGCACGCTGGGAGCGACGACCCGACGGGCTTCGATGGCCGCCGCTCTGGTCCTGGCCGCTTTCGGCTTCACACTCATCCGAACCGGCGGCATAGGCTCCCGGATGGACCTTCACTGGCGATGGACCCCTACTCCTGAAGAACTCCTCCTGGCGCGGGAAGCCGCAGCGCCACCCCTGCCCGCCGTGAAAGCCGCGGACGCCACTCCGGCCCCTGCCCCGTCTGCGGCTCCGGTCGCCGAGAAGCAGGCAAGCGCGCCAGATGACAAGCCCCCCCGACCCCGTGTCGGAAGCTTGCCCGAACCGGTCGCCTCGACAGCCGTCGAACCCGCTGCCTGGCCCGGCTTTCGCGGCCCGAATCGCGACAGCGTGATTCGCGGCGTGATCTTTGAGACCAACTGGGCCGCGGCGCCGCCGGTTGAGATGTGGCGTCGGCCCATCGGACCCGGCTGGTCGTCGTTCGCGGTGAGCGGCGATCTCACCTACACCCAGGAACAACGAGGCGAGGACGAGCTGGTCTCGTGCTACAACCTCACCACGGGCCAGCCGGTCTGGCGGCACCAGGACAAGGCGCGGTTCTGGGAGTCGAACGGCGGCGCGGGCCCCCGTGGCACGCCCACCCTCAGCGGTGGTCGCGTGTACACGCTCGGCGGCACGGGGATCGTCAATGTCCTCAACGCCGCGGACGGCTCGCTCGTATGGACACGGAATGCCGCAACCGACACCGGAGCGAAGACGCCGATCTGGGGCTTTGCCGGCTCGCCCCTGGTCATCGATGACCTCGTGGTGGTGGCGGCCTCGGGACGCCTCGTGGGTTACGACCTCGCCACAGGCACACCGCGCTGGTTCGGACCCAAGGTTGGCGGAGGCGGCTACAGCTCACCTCACCTCGTGACCGTGAGCGGCGCGCCCCAAATCGTCCTGCTGCGCGGCGGAGGGGCGATCGCGGTGGCGCCCAAGGACGGTGCGGTGCTCTGGGAGCATGCGTGGGAGGAGGGTGCCAGCATCGTCCAGCCCGGGCTTGCCGAGAACGGCGACATCCTGCTCGCTGGCGCGGACGCTTCCGGAGGATCAGGCATCCGCCGCCTCGCGCTGTCTCAGGGCGCTGCGGGATGGACGGTCGAGACGCGCTGGACTACGCGCGGCTTGAAGCCGTACTTCAACGACTTCGTGGTGCACAAGAGCCATGCCTACGGCTTCGATGGGAACATCCTCTCGAGCATCAGCCTGACGGACGGGAAGCGAAACTGGAAAGGCGGCCGCTACGGCGGCGGTCAGATGATGCTGCTCGCCGACCAGGATCTTCTGCTGGTCTCTTCGGAGGAGGGCGACATTGCGCTGGTGTCGGCCACCCCAGGCGAGTTCCGCGAAGTCGCGCGTTTCAAGGCCCTGGAGGGGAAGACGTGGAATCATCCCGTGCTCGCGGGGGATGTCCTTCTGGTTCGAAACGCGGAGGAGATGGTCGCATTTCGCCTGAGGCGCACTCTGGCGATCGCGCAACGTTAAAACGTAGCTCTTATCCCCAACTGGATCTGTCGCGCGGACGTGACGGTGTTGCGAATGCGGCCAAACGTGGTCAGCGGCGCTTCGTTGTCCGCGGACCCGGTGAAAGCCGCCAGGGAGGGCACCCCGAAGTTGGCGCGGTCGAAGATGTTGAAGGCCTCAACTCTGAACTCGAGCCGCCCCGTATCGGAGAACGCCTTGAACGGGAAGAAGCGGACGAGCGAGAGATCCACCGTGCGAAGGTCGGGTCCGGTGAAAGCGCCCCGCTCGGTGTTCCCGAACGTTCCGGCCGCGGGCAGAACGAACGCGGTCGGATCGAACCACTGGTCCGGGTTTCCGGTGACCGCATTATCCGGCGTTCGGCCGGGAGCGAGAGACGGCCGATCGAGGCCGAGGCCGGGGCCGATCGAGGGCGACCAGCGCGAGCGCGACCGGTTGTTGACCACGAACGCCGTCAGCGGATTTCCGCTGCGGTAGCGCCCGATCACCGACGCCTGCCAGTTGTTCGCGAAGTTCCAGGTGCCGGTCAGAACCAGGTTGTGGGTGGCGTTGAAGTCGGCCGGGCCCTTGTTGGTCTCGAGGCCAAAGGGCTCGGGGAACGCCGAGGTGGTGCCGTTTGTCGCGTCGGAGAAGAACGTCGAGGCCTGAGTGGTATCGATTGCGCGGGAGAGAGTGTAGGAGGCCTGGAGCCGCAGACTCTTCGTGGTGTGCCGCACGTCGAAGATGCCGGCGTTGTACCAGGAGTCGCCGTCGCTGGTCTTCTGCTCGATCACGCCGTAGGCCGCGTTCGGCCGGGCGCCCGTCGCCGAATAGAAGACGGTGCCGTCGGGACGAAGTTCAGGAGTGGGAACGTTGACGTCGCCGCTGCGCAGGAGGTTCATTCCGCGGGAACCGGCGTAGCCCACGGTCACCACGGTGTTCCCCCACAGTTCCTTCTGGACATTCAGGTTGTAGACGTGAGCCCGCGGATTCTGCAGATCCCACTGCACGGGCCGGATGGAGTTCGTGGCCGCGCGGGCGAAAGGCGGTTGAGGGAACGTCGGGTTCGCGATGATGGCGCGCGGGGTCACCGGAGGGTTGGTGATGGTGACAATCAGGTTCTGCTGGTTGTTCACGTTGAAGTAGTAGCCGTAGCCGCCGCGCACCGCGAGGGTTCCGTCACCCCTGACGTCCCACGCAAAACTCATGCGGGGCGAGAAGTTCAGCTTCGGCGAGCTGCCGTAGGGCAGGCCCGTGGTGGGTGTCTGATCCATGATCGTGACCATGGTCGAGTCGCGACCTTCAGCGTCCTTGGGAAGCGTCGACATCTCGTACCGCAGGCCGGCGTGGACGGAGAAACGGTCGGAAACCCGGAACTCGTCCTGGACATAGGCGCCGAAGAGTGTGAACTTCCATAGCCGCTCGAGCGAGGCCTCCGGAGTGAGGCCCACGAAGCGGGTCGGGGTGTTGCGCAGGAACCCTTCGAGGTTGCCGAAGGTGTAGATGCCGAGGCTGAATGTCGGGTTGTAGAGGTCGCTCTTGTAATGCTCGAGCAGGAGGCCCGCTTTGACGAGGTGCGAGCCGCGTGACTGAACGAAGGAATACTCGCCCCCAAGGACACGCTGTTTAATGACAAGGTCGCCCGAGGTCTGCGGACCGAAACGTCCCTGAATGCCGCCGATATCGATGCCGCCCACTACCGGCCGGCCTGCGACGAAGGGCGGAAGAGGATTCGCGAGGTTCGCCTCGACGGTCTGGCCGATGCGCGTGTTGCTCATCGAAAGACGCAGGGTATGGAGCGTGGAGCCCGACGCCACGTGTCGCAACTCTCCGGTCAGGAACTGATTCGTGGAGAGAAACGTCCGGGGGAACTGCGGGAAATCGGTGGGCAGGTACTGGTCGGCGGTGTCGCGCGTGTAGCGGATGAACAGCTGATCCTTGGCCGAGAGGTTGTGATCGACTCGCGCCTGGAAGAAGTCCTGATCGACCGTCTGATCGAAGGGAAACCGGTACTCGGCGAGACCGCCGCCGAGCGAGGGCCCGTTGGGCATCGGGAATGCGTCGAGATAGGGCTTGACGGCCGGCGCCACGCCCACGTTGCGTAGAACCGACGGGTTGCCGGTAGTGGGCAGCAGGCCCAGGCGCGCGTTCTCGTCGGGCACCACGGTGAAGACGTTCCGGCCGAGGTTCTCGCGCAGGCCCTCGTAGCCGAGGAAGAAGAACGTCTTGTCCTTCTTCAGCGGACCGCCGAAGGTTCCGCCGAACTGGTTGCGGACGAAGTCGGGTTTGATCCCCTGATCGAAGTAGTTGGGGGCGTCGAGGGCGTCGTTGCGGTGATACTCGAAGACACTTCCCCGCCACTCGTTTCCACCCGATTTGGTGGCCACCAGAATCTGGCCGCCGAAGTTCCGGCCGTATTCGGCGGAGTAGCTGTTCGTTTCCACGCGGAACTCGCGCACCGTCTCCGTGCCCAGCGTCGTGCCCGCGGCGCTTCCCGCCGGACCGTTGGTGAAGTCGTTCAGGAGAGTGCCATCGAGCATGTAAACGTTGGAACGCGGGTCGAGACCGTTGATCGATGCGCCCACACCATGCGCCACCACCGAACCGCCATCGCGATGATTGAACGCGATCACTCCCGGCTGCAGGAACGCCAGGTCGGTGTAGTTCCGACCGTTGAGGGGAAGATCCTTGATCTCCTGCTCGCCCACCAGGAACGAGAGTTCACCGGTTCCCGTCTGGACCTTCGATCCTTCCGCGAGAACCGTGACCTCCTCACTCCGGGCGCCGGGTTCGAGGACGAGATTCACCACCGCCGAGACGCCGAGAACAACCGGCACATCGCGCTTGAGCGCCGGCTTGAAACCATCGAGCGTGGCGCGGACTTCGAAACGGCCCAGAGGCAAACCCGGCATCACGAAGCGACCGTTGGCGCCGGAAACGACCTCGCGGACCAGGCCCGTGTCCTGATGTTTGGCGATGACCGCCACGCCGGGAAGGGCCGCGCCGGAGCTGTCGCGCAGAACGCCCTCGATGGAACTGGATGTGGCCTGGGCGTGCGCCCAGGACGAGCTGAGCAGGAGCAGAGCGAGGATGGCAAGACGTCTGGGGGTATTCATGTTTCTCTTTTGAATTCGGGAATCGGCAGGGAGAGCCTCGGGCTCTCGAAGATCAGACGCCGGCGGCCTTGATGTCGTAGACGAGCAGGCGGTCCTGGTCGCGCAGGAAGAGTTTTCCGTTCGCGATCGCGGGGTAGGGCCAGCTCAGGGGCGAACCGGCGGGAATTTCGAACGAGCCCTTCTCCTTGTAGCCCGCGGGCGTCGCTTCGATCAGGACGACCACACCGTTCTCGTAGCGGAAGATGAGGTGGGAGTCGGCATACGCGATCGCGGCGGAGCCCTTGCCCTCGTTTCGGATATCACCGCCCCAGACTTTGCGACCCGTGGTCAGCTCGACACAGATGGGAAGGCCCATGCGATGTCCCTGGCCCGCGTAGATGTGTCCGCCCACGAGCACCATGCCGCCGTGATGGTTCTGGAATGTCTTGCCGTCGAGGAAATACTGCTCGGCCGCGGAGACGCCGTCGCCCGCTTTCGCGAGTTTCACGAGACCGCTGCCGGTCTGGTAACCGGTCGCGGCGAAGACATAGTCGCCGCTCACCAACGGCGTGGAGATGTTGGCGGTGTCGTTCGCGACCTTGTTGTAGTTCCACAGGAATCTCCCGTCGGAAGCGCGCACGCCGACCACACCCCGGCCCATCAGCTGAACGTACTGCTTCACGCCGGCCCCATTCGAGACCACAACCGACGAATAGCCCGCGCCGTCGCGGCCCAGAGCACCCATTTCGCCCGCCTTGGTTCGCCAGATCTCCTTGCCCGTGGCTTTCTCGAGGCAGACGAGCAGAGCACTCGACGAGCCGGGAGTGACGACCAGACGGTCTCCATCGACCAGCGGCGACTCCGACCACTTCCAGCTGGACATGACGCTGCCGCCGAAATCGCCGGGCAGGCTCTTCTGCCAGCGCACCTTGCCGGTGGCAGCTTCGATGGCCATGAGAGCGCCTTCGGTGCCGATGGCATAAACCACCGCGCCGTCCGCGGTGGGAGTGCCCCTGGGGCCCGCGTAGCGGTCCTCCGTCCACGCCGGACCGATCTTTGTCTTCCAGAGAATCGCCTTGGTGTCGAGCGAGAGTGCGATGACGTACTGGTCGGCCCCGATGTCGCCCATCGTGAAGAGCCGTCCGTTCTGAATGGACACACTCGAATAGCCGTTGCCGAGGCCACTCACCTGCCACGCGAGCTTCGGGCCGCCCGCGGGCCATTGCTGAAGCAGACCTTTCTCCGCCGACTGCGCATCCCGGTTGACGCCGCGGAACTGCGGCCAGTCGGCCGCGGAGTCCGCCGCAGTCACAACGGCGACAAAGAAGGCGAGCGCTTTGGGGACAAACATTTTCATTGGGGCTCCTAGGCGAAACACAAGATACGTCCGTCGGTCGCCGCAACCAGAAGCCGGTTCCCGGCCAGGGCCGGGGAAGTGGCGACAGGCGCACCTGTCTCGTACGAGAACACGCTCTGCCTGGTTTTGACGTCCACGCCGCGGATTCGGCCGTCGTGTGAGCCAAAAAACACACGGGAGCCCAGGATCACCGGAGAGGAGTCGATCTTCCCTTGAGTGTCGACCGTCCAGCGCAGTTCGCCGGTCTTGAGATCGAGAACATGCAGCGCTTTGTCCCGTGAGCCCACGAAGACGAGCCCCTCGGAAATGGCCGCGGAGGAGTAGAAGGGAAACTGCTTCTTGGGCGTGTAGCGCCAGACCACGGCCTTCTTCGCGAGGTCGATCGCGACCACGTCGTTGCTGAACGTGCCGAATACGGCGAGCCCCCCGCTCATCGCCGGAGAAGCGGCCGTGTACCCGCCAAAACGGACATCGAGCTTCACCGCGCCCGTCGTCACGTCCAGACCTCGGAAGTGGCCGTCGCAGCCCGCGACGTGGGCGAGGCCGTTTTGAATCGCGCAGGTCGAGTGAATCTGCGCTTCGCTCTCGTGTTTCCAGCGTGGCGAACCATCGGCAAGGTTCAAGGCATGAAGCGTTCCGTCGTAGGAACCCACCACCGCCACACCATCAGCCACCGCCACCGAGGCTTTGATCTCGGACTTCCCTTCGGTCGCTCGGGACCAGAGCTTCCTGCCATCGGTCGAGGCGAAGGCGTGGATGCTCCCTTCGAGGTCGGGAACCACCACGAGCCCCGGCGCGAAGGTCGGAGCGCCTTCGAATCCCGCCTCGATCTTCGTCCGCCAGGCTTGTTTGCCGGAGCCGAAATCAAGCGCGATCAAGTCGCCATCCCGCGTCGCCACCGCCACGCGGTCGCCCATCACCACGGGCGAGGTGGGCTCGCTCTCGGCTTCGAAGCTCCAGAGAAGTTTTGGCGTAGCGGGAAGAGACGAGGCCCCGCCCACGCCGGTGAGAGCCACATCCCCGCGGAAGATCGGCCACCCCGCGTCCACCGACGCTGTCTGTGCCCGAAGCCGCCCGGGGAACCCAAGCAGAGCCGCGCCCCAGGCGCAGCTTTCGAGCCACTCTCGACGGGAAAGCGGACTTGTCATGAGATACGCCACGAAGGCAGCGTCACTTCGCGGCGGACTTGGCGCCTTCCTTGATGGCGAAGACGCGATTACGAGCGAGGAGGTACAAGACGCCGTCCTTCGGATAAGGCGTGGCGTACACCGCCGAACCCATGTTCATCTCGCCGAGCAGCTTCTTGGTCTTGCCCACCGCTAGGACGGACACGTCGCCATCTTCGTCACCCAGATAGATCTTGCCGTCCGCCACCAGAGGCGAGGCCCAGACCGCGG
The DNA here is from genome assembly GCA_964396875.1 of uncultured Acidobacteriota bacterium. Classification (GTDB taxonomy): domain Bacteria; phylum Acidobacteriota; class Vicinamibacteria; order Fen-336; family JAGNNV01; genus JAGNNV01. The sequence goes on from CAYNHK010000038.1 coordinate 11,633, forward strand.
CGAGCATGTCGTGCTTCCAGTACAAGGCGCCCGTCTTGGCGTCCAGAGCGTAGAGGAAACCCGAGAGGTCGGCGGCGTAAACGATGCCCTCATGGATGGCGACCGTGGAGATGGTGCGGTGGAATTCGTCTCCGCCCCGTCGCCAGACCACGGCCTTGTCGGTGATATCCCCGGTGAGCGAAGCGTCGATGACCCAGAAGTTGCCCACACCTTCACCGTGCTCGGGATCCTGGCCCACGCCGATGTAGACCTTGTCGTCGTGAACGACGGGGGTGGCGATGATGTCGTTCTTGGTGCCGCTGCCGCCGAGGCGATACACCGCATCCTTCGGATTGGCGTTGAACTTCCAGATGAGTTTGCCGGTCTTGGGCTCGAAGCCATAGACCCAACCGTCACCGCCACCGAAGACAACCTGGGGCTGGCCCTTCACCACACCGTAGGCCGCGTTCGACCAGTTGCCGTGAATGATCTTCGTCCCGGGCTCCGCACTCTCCCAGATGAGCTTCCCGGTCTTCGCATCGATCGCGACGAAACTCGGAGCGAGCGGCGAGGGAATATTGACGTGGCCCTCGTCGACGCCATTGCCGGTGGTGGCGTAGATGACGCCGTCGACCACCAGAGGCGAACTGGCCGCGAGGTTGTGCGGAAACACGTCGGCCTCCGCCATGAGGTCGTAGGACCAGATGACATCTCCGTCGATCGGGCTCTTGCGCGTTTCGTCGGTGACGCCGTCGTTGCCGTTCGAGAATCCCGCCACATCCAACGCGACGATGCGGGCCTGGTTCGACGTGTAGTAGAGACGATCCCCTTCGATGAAGGGCGTGGAGCAGACGCCTTGTTGCGGCCAGTCATTCACGCGACCTGACGACAGCTTGGGCGTCGCCATCTGCCAGACGAAGTTCCCGGTCTTGGCGTCGAAGGCCATGACCACGCCCTGGTCGCCCTTGATCTCGGGATTCCGGTTGCCTTCGTTGTTGGTGCCGATGTAGACCCGCCCCCCCGCGACCACAGGACCCGCGTAGCTCTGCGAGCCCGCGGGCTGCGTCCACAGGATGTTGGCGCCGGTGTCCGCGTCCCACGTGGCGGGAAGACCCTTCTCGGCGGAGACGGAGTTGCGGTTCGGGAACTCGCCGAACAGGGCGCGATCGGGCGATTGGGAGCCCACGATCCGGGCGCCGTGAGGCAGGAAGGCGACGGCGACGAGGGCGATGGGGAGAAGGACGCGGCGCATTTTGTTTATGACCTCAGCGGTTCGAGATGACTTTGAGATTGTCCCACGCGATGTCGGCCGGGGAATCGCCGTAAAGCCCGGGTGCGCCCGCCTCGAGCAACACCGGGTCGTCGAACTCGATCGTCCACGCCGACGGTTCGGCTTCGCCGCGCTTCCAGACCTTGCCGCGCACCATTGTGTTCGCCTTGCCCGGCTCGACCACGAGCTTCATTCGATACCAGACATCGCTTTCGACCGTAAACGGGACTTCCTTCGAGAAGGCCAGTTCGGAAGCCCAACTTCGGATCTGGAGTTTCTGGTGAACGCCCTGCATGTCGAGGGTGTAGCCGTTGTTGATGAGACCCACGTCGCCCATCCGGCGGCCCCTCTTCGTCGCGCGAACATCGGATTCCATGGTGTAGCCCTTCATCGTCGCCGGGCCGATAAAGACAGTGGCGCGGTTCAAACCCACCTGCACGGGTCCCTTGGCGAGGATCTTGCCCTCTGGGGAATCGCCGATGGCCAAACGTCCGGCGCCGATCCAGTGGCCCGGAACCTTCCCACCTTCGAAATCCTCGTTCCATGGGAGGGCTCCGAAAACTCGGACGCGCGCGCTCGCTTCGAGGGTTCCCGCTTTCGCGACCACTTTGCCGGCCTGCAGGACCGGGGTCGCGGCAGCGGCGAACACACCCTTCTCGTCGACCGCACCCGTGAGACCGTTGAGTGAGAAGACCGCGGGGGGAGCCTTCACGCGGCGGCCCAGGGCATCGAACGCGCGCACTTCGAAGGCGATCTTCTCACCCGGCTTCACCATCAGCTCGGTCGGGAAGACCTGGATCGAGGTGGCGGGTTGATCAGAGGTTCCGGCCGCTTCCTTCGGCCAGGGCATCACGGTCGCGGGAGCGCCGGGAGCCGGGCCCTTGTAGGCAGCCTTCTTGTCGCCAAGGCAGTAGAGGAAGTTCTCGGTGAGCAGATAGAGACGTCCGTAAGCAGGCGCCACCGATCCGAAGACCTCGACATGACGGCCCTCGGGCATCTTCAGTTCGACATGGCTCAGCGTCTCGAATTTGTCCGGGTGGGGCTTGATGATGTGGACGTTGCCATTCACCTCAGTGGTGAAGATCTTCCCATCGGCCAGCGTCGCCGAGCCGCGGCCAATGGTGCCGAGCTTGGTTTCGAACAGATGCGCACCGGTGGTGGCGTCGATCGCGTGCATGTTCCCTGAGTTATCGACGACGTACACGCGATTCCCATCCACAAGGGGCGCTGCGAATCCCGCGGTGATCGCGTTCGCGTTCCACTTGCGTCCGGTGGCCGTGATGTCGCCCTTGAGCGTGCCGTCGATCGCGATCACCTGGCCCATGAAACCGCCTTCGAGTGGTTCTTCGCTCTGGTTCGCATAGACGATGCCATCGCGGACGGTGACGGGCGCGTTCAGGGAGCGGGGAGAGAACTTGAAGTTCCACACGAGCTCACCGGTGCGGGCGCGGAGAGCGTAGATCCAGCCGTCGGCCCCGCCGCCGATCATGAGCCGCTCGTCGCCAATGTTGGCCACGATGGCGTTCGCCTGGTTGTTGAAGTCTTCGACGTTGGCCGTGGACGGCGAAACGAACCACTGAACTTTGCCGGTGCGCTTGTCGAGAGACGCGTAGCGCTGACGGAGCGGGGCGTGTTCGCCCCAGGAAACCCCGACGATGCTGACCAGGAGCGAATCGCCGTCGATCAGAGGCGAGTGGGTGCGGCCTCCATAACCGGAACTGCGGCCCATCTCTTCACCGAGGCGGGTTTCCCACACTGTCTTCCCGGCTCGGTCGAAGGCGATGAGCTGGCCGTCGCCGTTCTGAGCGTAGAGATAGCCCGTTTCAGGGTCGCCCGAAACGCTGGCCCACCCCACGCGCGAGAAGGGAATCGTGGTGTTGTGGGCGACGTAACGACGCTCCCAGAGTTTCGCGCCATCTTTGGCCGACCAGCATCCGATCGTCTCGTACCGGCCATCCGCGCGGGCGGAGGCGCAGACGCGGCCGTCGAAAACCGCCGGGGTCGACCTACCGACGATGGGGATCTTGAAGACCACGTTTTCTCCGGTGGTGGGCGACCACGTGGAGATGAGGCCGGTTTCGGTCGATGTGCCGTTGCCGTTGGGGCCGCGCCATTGCGGCCAGTCGGCGGCGGATGCGGTAGCCGCAGACACGGCGAGGACGACCTGAAGAATGGTGCGCTTGAGTCCCATGGTGATTTCGCCTTCTTTTGTGGGGTCGATACTACGATGCGACCCGAGACACTGCCCAAACGAGGCCGATAACGGTTAAGACTAGCGACAAAGGGCGTTGGACGAGCCGTCGATATTGGTTCGGATCCTTGAACGGCCGACTCAGGAGAAAAGCGGCGGCGAGGACCGCCACCTGGCCGAATTCAACCCCGAGGTTGAAGAGGAGGAGTGCTATGAGCCGCTGACCCTCGACAAGCGGCGTCCCGGCCAGGATTCCTGCGAAACCGAGGCCGTGGAGCAGGCCAAAGAAGAAGACCACCGCGACCCGCCCCCGGGAGACGCCCGAGGGGCGCAGGAAGTTCTCGAGACCGACGATCCCGATCGAGAGCGCGATCAGGGGTTCGACAATGCGCGGGGAGAGGGAGACCACCCCGAAAGTCGAAAGGGCGAGGGTCGCGCTGTGGGCGAGGGTGAAGACCCCGGTCTGGATCAGGAGCGTCTTCATGTCGCGGCCGCCCAGGAAGAGGGCGAGGACGAAGAGGATGTGATCGACACCGAGGGGAACGATGTGTTTGAAGCCGATGACCACGAAGTTCCAGAGGCCCGCGTTCGCCTCACCCGAGGTCAGCTTGATGCGTGGGCATTCCTCGCCCGGGAGGCAGATGTGGAACTCCTTCCGGCCCGTGCCTTCGTCGGCAAAGGTCAGTTCGATGGCGGGAAAGGCGCGGGAGGCGAAGAAGAGAATCTCCTTGCCATCGGCGGGGACCTGGCCCCGGAGCCGCACGTCGAGGCCGAACACTTCCACGCCAAGGCGTTCGGGCCGCGGCCGGAAGTGTGGAAACGAGATCGTGAACTCAAGAGGTTTCCCGTCGACGCGAACGCGAAGACGGCGCGAAAGCAGACGCCTCAAGCCTTCCTCGGCGGCCTGAAAATCCGCGTCACTCAACGCGAGCAGCGTCTTGGCGGCTTCTTCCGGATCGATGCTCGGATCGACACCGAGAGCGAGGGCGTCGAGATCGAGACGGAGCGTCGCTTCGAAGTTTCTCCCCGTGTCGATCCGCAGCAGCGTCGCGGTTCTCTCGAAGGTGTGCGCGAACGACGGCAGGCTCGCGAAAAGCGAGAACAGGAGGGAAAGGGCGGCGGTTCCGGGGAATCCCGACCTTCGCACTAAGATCCCGGGCACAGTCGGTCGGGCCCTCTGGACGTCTTTGGGATGAAACACGGGGCCGCGATTATGGAGGAACAATGGCCGAGAAAGATAAGCCGCTGACGTTCGTCGAATGGGTCATCGTGATCCTGGCCTCGCTCGGCTTCGCCTTCGACACCTACGAACTGCTCATGTTGCCGCTGGTCCTGAGACCGGCCATCGAATCGCTCGGCGGCTACAAGTTCGGCTCGCCCGAATTCGCCATGTGGCGGGACCTGATGTTCTACATGCCCGCGGTCTGCGGGGGCATCTTCGGTCTGCTCGGCGGATATCTGACCGATCGTTTCGGACGGCGCGCGGTCCTCGTCGGAAGCATCCTCCTGTACGCGGGCTCCGCGGGCGCTTCGGCCTTCGCCTCTTCCCTTCCAATCCTTCTCGTTCTGCGCTGCATGACATTCGTCGGGGTGTGCGTGGAGTTTGTGGCCGCGGTCGCGTGGCTCGCCGAGTTGTTCCCGAACCCGGCGCGGCGCGAACGCATTCTGGGAATCACCCAGGCCTTCTCGTCGCTCGGCGGCGTGATGGTGACCGCGTTCTTCACCTGGGTGGCCAAGAACGGCGACTCCCTCCCCGCAATTGCCGGTGCCCACGAACCCTGGCGCTACACACTGATGTCGGGTCTCATCCCCGCTCTGCCCCTGATCATCCTCCGCCCCTTCCTGCCCGAATCGCCGGTGTGGATGGAGAAACGCAAAGCCGGCACGCTCAAGCGGCCCAGCCTGGCCGCGATTTTCGCGCCCGCGCTGCGACAGACCACCACCATCAGCACACTGATCTTCGCCTGTTCCCTGGGCGCCGCGTTTGGCGCGATCCAGCAGATGCCCCAGATTATCCCGGGCCATTCCGAGGTGAGCGGGTTGTCCCCGCTGGCACGACAGGCGATCGTCGGCGAGGTCCAATTCGCTCAGGAAATGGGCGGCCTCGCCGGACGCATAGCCCTCGCGATCCTTGCCCTGGTGATCATCTCGCGGCAGCGTCTGTTGCGTGCGTTCCAGATCCCCGGGCTCATCGTGGTGCCGCTCGTCTTCTACTTCGCCCTCGACAGTTCGATCTCAACCATCAAGATCGGGATCTTCCTCGCCGGTTTCTTCACCGTGGCCCAGCTGAGCTTCTGGGGCAACTACCTGCCGCGGGTCTACCCCACTCACCTCCGGGGCACGGGCGAGAGCTTCGCGGCCAACGTGGGCGGACGGCTCATTGGAACCTTCGCGGCGGTGGTAACCGGACGTCTCGCACAGTACATGCCGGGCGACGCGGCCGCGGCCAAGCTGGCGCTCGCCGCCGCTACCGTGGCGGTGGGTGTTTATGCGGTGGGTCTCATCGCCAGCTACAAGCTGCCGGAGCCCACCGCCGAAAACCTGCCGGACTAAGGCCGCATCGCCCACCAATCTCCGCGGATCGCGCGGAGACTATGGCCGTGGCTCAAACGCCGCGCCAGCCTTGAACGCCCGTGAATACCGCGGTGACGATCAGCAGTCCGCCCACCACGCGCGCGAGAGCCAGGTTGGCGGACGGCCTTGATCTGAGCCACATCCGAACCCGGTCGCCAGCGACGACAACACCCCCATAGATCACGGCCTGGGTGAGCGCGATGATCAGCCACAAGACGCCGGCCTGAATCCACAGCACGCCGTACTCCGGCTTGAGGAATTGGGGGAAGACCGCCAGCATGAAGAGATACGCCTTCGGGTTCAGAAGACTGGTGAGAATGCCCTGCCGGAAGGTCGTGATGTGCGGCCTCGCTTCGTGCTGCCTCACCTCCGTGAAGGCGCTGTCGCTGCGCAGCAGGGAAATCCCGATCCAGGCGATGTAGAGAGCACCCGCCCACAAGACGACGTTGAAGGCGGCGGGCACGAGCTGCAGGACGGCCATGATTCCGAGGACGCCCATGGCCACGTGGCAGACGCCTCCGGCGATGATTCCGGCCACGGCGCTGAGCCCCGCGGCGCGGCCACCGACCAGGGAACTCGCAAGAATGAAAGCCATGTCGAGGCCGGGCAGCAAGACGATGCCGAAGACCATGACGAAGAAGAGCCAGAGGTGAGTGGTTTGTTCCATGGGGACGACGCTAAAGGGCAATCAGGGCGATATCCGCCCTGATTGAGTCGTAATATTTCCATTCATGGAACGACCGACCACAAGGGTCCTCACCGTCCTCGAACTGCTGCAGACCCACGACCGCCTGAGCGGCACGGTTCTGGCGGAGCGAGTGGGCGTCGACGGACGCACCCTGCGCCGGTACATCTCGATGCTCGAGGAGCTGGGCATACCCATCACCACCGATCGCGGCCGCTATGGCGGCTACTCGCTCGTGCCTGGTTTCAAGCTGCCGCCCATGATGTTCACCGAAGACGAGGCTCTTGCCCTGTCGGTAGGCCTGCTGGCCTCCCGCGGACTCGGTCTCAAAAACCTGGCCCCCGCGGTCGCGAGCGCCTCAGCGAAGCTCGAACGCGTGATGCCCGCGAAGCTGAAACGCCGGGTGCGCGCCATCGATGAGACCGTGGTCCTCGATCTCGAGCGGAGGGAAGCCACGGACGGGGATGCCGCCACGGTGACCGCCCTCGCCTCGGCGGCGCAGAGTCGCGAGCGCGTGCGCCTTCGGTATGTCGACACCACGGGCCATGCGAGTGATCGCGAAATCGATCCTTACGGCCTCGCCCGCCGCGGCGGACGCTGGTACGTGGTGGGCCACTGCCACCTGCGGAAGGATCTACGATCCTTCCGGATCGATCGGATCGAGTCCGTGGATCTGCTCGACATCCCATTCAGTCGGCCCGCGGGCTTCAACGCCCTCGATCACCTCACGTTCTCGATGGCGACCCTCCCCCGCACCCACGCTATCGAGGTGCGCCTCCACGCCACTCTGGACCGAGTCCGCCGCGAAATATCCGAAACCCTCGGCATCCTGGAGGCCAATGGGGACGCCGTACGTCTGCTCGCCCAGACCGACGACCTCGAGTGGTTCGCCCGAGAGCTGGCGCGGCTCCCCTTCGATTTCACGGTGATCCGCCCGATCGCCCTGCGGGAGGCGGTGAAGCGTTGTGGACGGAGGATGCAGCGTCTTGCGAACCGGCCGGGCCGCGAGCGATAGCGACCGAGTTGAATCAGTTCTGGGGACGGAAGTACAGAACCATCGAGGCGCCGCCGGCCGCTAGCAGATAGCCGATCCAGAGCAGGGGATTCGGAGTTTCCTTGGGCGGATGCAGGGCCATGGTCACCAGGACGTTGATGAGCGGCGCACCTCCGAAGACGATGGGCATGACGTAGTTCGGAAGGCCGCCGGAGCGGAAAGCGAAGATGATGCAGACCGCGCCGATCGCGCCGAGAGCACCCGCGGCGGTGGCGGTGGTTGTGCCCATCAGGTTGAAGCCGGTGAGCTGACCCTGCGATGCGAGAACCACCACCGGCACCAGAACGCCAATGAGGAAGTAGGCGATGCCCACGCACAACAGCGCTTTCATCGGGCTTCCGAGCGCCACCTGACCGCGGTGAAGAGCGGCGCCGTAAGCCCCCCAGGACAAAGCGGCGGCGAAGGCAAAGATCAGCCAGGTCATCGATGTGGATCCCTTCATGAAGGCCGCTAGCCTATCGCAGGCCTGTTGACCCGCGGATTCTCGAGCACCTTGAAGGCGCCGAAGGTAGCAGCCGCGGTAGCGAGGAGACAGATCGCGGGAAACAACAGGGTGAGAACCAGGGCGGGGTGCGACGCGCGGGGCAGAGGCAGAAGAGCGATCGCCGCGGCGATGGCGCCGATCGAGACCGAGGCAAGGGCGAGGGCCGCGATCTCCGAAGCCACGATCACCCGGAGATCGGTGGGCGCGAAACCGGATGTGCGCAGCACGAACCATTCGGCTCGACGCTCGAACACCGAGCGCGCGGCCACCGCGATGAGGGTCAGGGTCGAGAGAGCGGCGGCGAGAGCGCCGAGCCACTGGAACGACGCGAGGTAGGTGTTTTCGACCTCGTAGTAGCGGGCCAGGCGATCGGCCAGGCTCGACACGAGAGCGCCACGATCGCGCCAGGCGTCACGGAGAGCTTGTGCGATCTCGCCTTCCGCGGCCGGGGCCTCGACGAGGAACACCCGGTACCCCTCGGCTTGAGGGAAATACGTCTCGAACGCCTCCTCCGCGATGAGGATCTCGCTACGAAGCGCCGTCTCCTTGAGCGAGGCGACGAACTTGAGTCGAAGCGGCTTCCCGTGACCGTCGAGGATGTCCATCGTGTCGCCCAGTGATTTGTGAAGCACGTACTGAAGCGAATTGGCATCGACGATGGCGGGAACCTCCTGACCGAGACCGCTCGGGGGCAGGAGGAGTGTCCACGGGTTCGCCTTCTCGGTTTCAGTCGAGGCGAGGCTTGCCGCGAACGGGAAGCGTCCGAGATCGCGGAAAGATTTCTCGACCCCGAGGAGGCGCGGATTCGTGGGCGCGTAGAGATTGAGGCAGCTCGTGTCTTCCCCTTCGCGCAGTCGGAAGCGGGAGATCGGCGTGCGGGCGAGCGGACCCTCGGCATCACCGAGGCCGGAGCGCAGTCGGCCTTGCGGTGTCGCGATGTCGTCGAAGACGGGACCGCTCGTTTCGACAAAAAGATCGAAACCACCGCGCGGCCCTGACGGTGTGCGGTCGGACGTGTCTCTCTTCGCGAAAGAGGACACCGCGAACACCACGAACGTGGCACTCGACAACAGTGTCGCGACGAACAGCACGCGCGCGGGCCGGAAGCGGAGGCCGCGCAGGCCGACGCGCAGCGCACTCGCAGGGGACCCTCCTCGCGTGCCGAGAGCCCAGCGTCGCATGAGGCCGAGGCCAAAGGCGAGCGCGCAGCCGCCTACGAGGAAGAACCCAGGACCCTCGGGCAAGCGCCCGGTTTGAATCAGGGCTACGGCGACGATAAACAGAAGCGCGGCGCCCGCGGGCAACCACGCGGCTCGGTTCCGCGGCTTTTCTGCGACTTCACCCTCGCGACTGAGCAGAAGGTCGAGAGGCTCGCGCCGCAACGTGGTGCGCAGGGCAACGATCAGGGCGACGACACTCAGCACGAAACCGAGGACCGTGCTCGCGGCCAGCGATTCCGCGGTCACGAGTGCCGGCGATTCGGAGACACCGCGCGCCCAGACCGGTTTGAGGATCTGTTGAAGGCCGAGGGAGACGAGGGGCGTCAGAGCGAGACCGACGAGGGCGCCCAGGGCGGAGAGAAGGGACGCCTCCGTGATGCAAAGGCGGCGCACGTCCGAAGCGTTCCAGCCGCACATGCGAAGCACGCCGAGTTCGCGCGAGCGGGTTTCGAAGAGGAAGCGCACAAAGGCGGCGGCCACGAGCAGGGCGGACATGATGAGCAGGGCGGAAAAGCCCGCGAAATACGCGCCGAAGTCGAGCGCGCTGGAGGCGCCGCTCGCGGACGCGAGATCCTGCACGATGAAGGGAGGTGCGCCCTCGCGAAGGCGCTGAAGCGCGTCGCGGCTCAACGTCGCCTCATCGGCGCTCTTTGTGAAAAGCGTGGTGAGGCGGCTTCCCGAGTCTCCGAACAACTCGCGCGCGGTACTGATGTCGAGATAGGCCTTGGGTGAAGGGCCATACTTCTTCCAGAAATCCTCGTCCTTTGGACGAATGCGGGCGAGTTCGATCGGGAAGGGCGGATCCCACTCGCCCAGACTCTTCGCGTCGGAGATTCCCGGATACGTGGGCACGAGAGCGCGGTCTTCCCCAGCCCGGGTGTCGGGAACAACGCCCGCGAGTGTGAATTCGACGCTTTGCGGTTCAAGACGGCCGGCCTCGCGCCAGAGGTCGAAATGGAGGGTGATGAGCGAACCCGGTTTCGCGGAGAGGTCGCGCGCCGCCCATTCCGAAAGCCAGAGAGTTCGACTGCCGGGTGGACGGGGCGAGGTCGAGCCGCTACGCGCCTGCAGTTCCTCGACCGAGAGGCCCATAACAACCGAATAGGGCACCGAGGTCTTCCCGAGATCGATGCCGGTCGCGAGGTACGCGAGAGCTTCCCGCGGAGGCGCTTCGAGAGCCTTGCGCACGCCCGCTTCGAGATCCGGCGTGATCGTGGCTTCACTTGCGTGGACGACGGTTCCAACCGCGGCGGTCGATATGCGGAGACCGTAGTCTTCGAGGGTGAGTGCATCGACCACTCTTTTTGGCCAGGACTCTCGGTCGCTGGCGTCCTGCGCTCGAACGAGAAGACGGTTGGCGATGGAGGGCGGTTCTGCTCTCTCTTCCGATTGGTCGCTCGAGATCGCGGACGCGAGAACGACCGCGGAGGCGTAGACGGCGCGGGGCAGGTCCGGGGTCGGCCGCAGCGTGAACTCGCCGCCTTCGGCCGGCCCGAGGATCTTCGCCACCCGAAGGCGCACGGTGGCCTGGGCGCCGCTCCGGTCGCCGAAGAGGAGCGAAGCGGACAGGGCCCGGGCTTTGGGAACGTCCACGAGAACGGTCTCGCCGACTTTCACCCCCAGAACTTCGGCGAGAGCGGCGGAGAGGTAGGCCTCGCGTCCTTGGGGCGCCGGGAAAGGCAGACCGTGAAGAGCGGTGTAGCGGTCGTCTATGCCGAGCACGGTGGACTCGATGTGGGGGCCCTCCGGAATCCGCGTGCGTCCGCGTTCATCGTAGACCGCGGCCGCCCGGCCGGGGAATTCGGCCACGCGCGCGAGGACGGAGGCGCTCATGGGTCTTGAGAAGAGCAGGACGTCGGTGGCCTGGCCGCGGCGCGCCCGCGCCAGACGCTCGAGTTCCGTCTCGAGGGCATCGCCCACGCCAAGAGCCGCGCCGAGAGACGCGACCGCGATCGCGCAGGCGAAGATGCAGACAAGCGAGAGGCCGAGGCGCTGGCGCAGGCTCTTGAGGGCAAGGGAGATCAAGCGCCTGCGAGCTTAGACGGCAGGGTGCTGAAGGACGAGGCGGGGGCGGCTCCTGCCTCCGGTTAAGGCGTGAGTATTGTTGACACCAGTCAAAATTACTCACGAGTGATTTCGCTAGTGGTAGAAAATGCTTGTACACTCGGGGCTGGCGCTCATGTCAAAGAAAGCCCGCTACCTGGCCGCTCAGGTCCAGAAGGACCTCGGGCGAAAAATGGTGTTTCTCGGGGGTCCGCGCCAGGTCGGCAAAACGACACTGGGCCGCGCGCTTCCCGGTGGCGGTCAGGGATACCTCAACTGGGACGTCGCATCGCACCGGGAGCAGATCCTCAAGGGAGAGCTTCCGGTGGCGCGCTTGTGGGTGCTCGACGAGATCCACAAGTACCGTTTCTGGCGGCGTTTCGTGAAGGGCCTTTTCGACGCCCGTATCCCCGGTCAGAGGATCCTCGTAACCGGCAGCGCCCGACTTGACCTGTACCGATACGGAGGCGACTCTCTGCAGGGCCGATATCATTACCTGCGTCTGCATCCTCTTTCCGTCGCCGAACTCGGGCTGCGGAAGGCCAAGGACCTCAAGGACCTGCTGCAGTTCTCCGGTTTCCCGGAGCCCTTTTTCGAGGGGAGCGATGTCGAAGCCCGACGCTGGTCGCGGGACTACCGTGATCGGTTGATTCACGGAGACATCACGTCCCTGGAGAGAGTTCAGGATCTTGGGACCCTAGAGATGCTGGTCACCCGGCTCCCGGCCCTCGTCGGTTCTCCGCTGTCGATCAACGGCCTCCGTGAAGATCTGCAGGTGGCGCACAAGACGGTGGCGAACTGGCTCGACATACTCGAGCGCCTCTATGCCGTCTTCCGGCTCGCCCCGTTCGGCGCGCCGAGACTGCGCGCGGTCCGAAAAGAGCAGAAGCACTATCACTTCGATTGGAGCCTGGTGCCGGCCGAGCCGGCGCGTTTCGAGAATCTCGTCGCGTCTCACCTTCTGAAATGGGTTCATTTCGAGCAGGACACCAAGGGCCGGGATCTGGAACTCCGGTACTTCCGCGATACCGATGGGCGCGAGGTCGATTTCGTCGTTACCGAGGGCAAACAGCTCATCCTCATGGTCGAGGCGAAGTGGAACGACTCCGAGGTCGACCGCGGCCTGCGCTATCTCAAGGAGCGCTTCAAGACAGCGGACGCCTGGCAGGTGAGTGCCATCGGCGTCAAGGACTACGTGAGTCCCGAGGGAATTCGGGTGGCACCCTCGATCGAGCTGCTGAAAACGCTGGTTTAGCCGCGACGCGCGTGACGGCGGCTCAAGCCTCGCGGAGCGAGCCGTGTTCGAAGATCAGCCGCCTTCCGAAACGCGTGGCGGACTCCGCGTTGTGGGTGACCACCACGAGGGCGCCCTTCGATGCTGCGTGAAGTTGAAGCAGGAGGTCGAGGACGGATGCGGCGTTCGTGGCGTCGAGATTGCCGGTGGGCTCGTCACATAGAAGGATGCGAGGCTTCAGGAACATTGCGCGTGCGATGGCGACGCGCTGTTTCTCGCCGCCCGAAAGGGCGGAAGGCAGATGATCCGCGCGATCCTTGAGACCGAGCTGATCGAGAAGTTCACGACCCCGACGGTCCGCGGCTGCGGCATCGTGAACATGGCCCACCGCGTTCGCGATCTGGACGTTCTCGAGTGCGGTCAGGTACGGAAGCAGACCGTGGTCCTGAAGGACAAAACCGATTTCCTTGAGGCGCAGACGCGACCGGCCCTGCTCGTCGAGGCCGTAGACATCGGTGGCGCCCAGGAAGACCCGGCCGGAGGTTGGAGGTTCGAGGCCGGCCAGAGTGTAGAGGAGCGTGCTCTTTCCGCTGCCCGATGGACCGAGCACCGCGCACGATTCTCCTGCCGCGACCGTGAACGAGAGATCGCGCAGCACTTCGACCCGCGTGCCCCCATCCCCGAAGGTCTTGGAGACCGACTCGGCGCGAAGAATCGAATCAGCCACGGAGTTCCGCCAGGAGATCCCGGGTCCGGCTCGCCATGAGGGGCGCGGCGAAATGCTCCCGCACCGTGCGAGCGCCGCGCGCGCCCATGGCCTTCCGCGTCTCGTGATCGTCGGCCAGTCGTTCGAGAGTCGCGATCAGTTCCGCCTCGTCGCCCGCGGCGTGAAGCAGGCCGCCCTCGGTGGCTTCGATGATTTCCGGAAACGCGCCGTGGCGGGGGAGAACCACGGGGACACCGCACGCCATCGCCTCCATCGCGAAGAGGCCCTTGGGTTCACGGTAGGGAGTGGGAGCGGCGAGGACGTCGAGGCTGCGCAGGAACTCGAACTTCCCCACCCGATCGGGAGAGCCGTGGTAGTGGAACTCACTTCCGCGCCCCGCAGCGCGGAGCTTCTCCTCGATGCCATGAAGGTAGGGACGATGTTCGCCGGCCAGGTACCCGCCGGCCGCGAGCCTCGCGGTGAGGTCGGGCCTTCGTTCGCGGAGCTTGATGTAGGCGTCCGCGAGGACGTGCAGGCCCTTCTCGGGTGCTATCCGCGCGAAGAAGCCGAGGGTGAACCCGGGCGCATGGGTGGACTTCACGCCCATCAGTTTTTCATCGATGTCGATGCCATGGTGAACGACCCGGATCCTGTCTCGCGGGATGTTCAGGTCGGCGCTCATCATGTCGGCGTAATAGGTGCTGCCGGCGATGAAGAGTTCGACGTCCCTTGCTCGAAGGGCGATGAGACCTTTCGCTTCAGACCGCCACGGTTCGATCAGACCGTCGAGGAAGAGATCCTCGCCCTGCAACTCGCACGCGACCTTGAGGCCGCGGGCCTTGAGCATGGGCGCAAGGCCGAGGAGCAGGGCGTAAGGAATCAGGGCGACATCGAACCGCGGTTGTTTGTCGAGCCAGGCCGAGAGATGCTCGAACTCCTTCTTCTGGTGCCCGGCTTCGCCCCTGAGCATCGAAACCGTCAAGGGTCCAAGCGATGCGGGGTCGGTGCTGGTGTTGAGCAGGCCGACCGCGTGGAGCGCGGTGTTCGAGTCCCAGAACGCGTCGAAGATCTTCGGGGTCCGGCGCAGGAACGGAATCTTCTCCTCGAGAAAGACGCTGACCCCGCCAAAGAAGACGTGTCCGGTGCTGGCGTTCTTCTCGTCCGTTCGCGTGGGCGTGTAGAGCGGGACCAGGGTGACGTCTGTGCCCAGGGCCGAGAGGTGAAGGGCCAGGGTGTTGCTGTGGAGACAGCTTCCACAGTACATGGCGCCCGCACCGGCGCTGAATTGCAGAAGCCTCATGGCCCGACTCTCGTGCTCAGGACGCCTTCTGGAACTGGATGGCGCGGCGCGAGTAGAGGTGCTCGAAGAGATTGCCCTCGTGCGGCTGATCCCAGCCGATGTGCGGCGTGGGGATGGCGCCGAGATTCAGGCGATGCGCGTGCGATCTTGTGAGGAAACGCTTCTTCAGCTCCTCGTCGTCGGTGATGAGCGCCACCGCGAGAGAAGGCCCGAGGATTTCGGGAAGCTGCTCCGGTTTCACTTCGACCACACTTGCGAACGGGAAAAGGAATTCGCGGTTGGCGAGAGCGTGCTGGGGCGAATCACAACGAACGACCGTGGGCAGAAGGTAGGTGGACCCTTCGAAGACCACGAGACGTTTCCCGGGACGGACCGACGCCGTGACATCCTCGGCGCCGCCTTCGGCGAGACCGCTGTCCACCGCACCGGAGAAGTACTCGGCCGCGCGTGTGTTGGCGAAGGGCGCTAACTGCGCCTGAGGATCGTCCTCGAGCCGCGGGACGATCTGGGCGAGCCGTTCCGCGATCGCCTTGGAGATCTCCTTCGCGTGCGACGTGACCCAGACTCCCGACGCGTTCACGCAGGACCGGCCTGAGTTCTCGGCGATGGAGGCCACGATGGTGTCGATATGTTTCTCGAAGTTGGCGCTCGCGTCGGGGCCGAGCACGACTTTGCTGTAGCCCGGTCCGTGGACTTCGATACGCGAATCGGTCAGCCACTTCGCGGTAGAGCCGGTGTCCCCAAAGACCATCCCGCGGCCGCAGCGGGTCAGGATCTCCGAAGCGCCCGCGTGAGACGAGGGGAGATAAGCGAAGGCCTGCTTCGGCACACCCGC
>CAYNHK010000039.1:0-27113 GCA_964396875.1 uncultured Acidobacteriota bacterium
GATCCGCCTCCGATGCGGGTTGGCGAGGGCGCGCCAGACGTGATCGAGGTCTTCATGTGACATATTCAATACGTAAAGACTATGTCACTAAACGAACCGCGTCAAGGGATTTTTTCGAAGCCTTGGCCCAGCGACGACCGTGCTAGGTTTCAGGCGGCCATTCTGACCCTCTTCTCTGAGACTGAACCCGAGGACTCGACCATGCGCGCCTTTCGCCCGTTCTCCACGCTCCTCCTCTTTGCCCTCGCGGGCGCGGCCACGGCCCAGCCGGGCCGGGGAAACCCGCCTGGACAAGGACCGGCCCCGACCCCGGCGTCGGACATCCGGGCCGCGGAAGCGCGAGCGCCCCTGCCCGCGGTCGACAACTACAAGCAGACCCAGCACACCAGCCGGGTGGCAGGATCGCCGATCGCCTATACCGCGACCGCGGGCACGCTTGCGCTCACCGGCGCGACCGGAAAACTCCGCGCGAACGTCTTCTTCGTGGGCTATACGAAGGACGGAGTTCCCGCCGGCTCGCGGCCGATCGCCTTCGTCTTCAATGGCGGCCCCGGTTCCGCCTCGGTGTGGCTCCATATGGGGCTCGTCGGGCCCAAGCGGGTCCAGATGGGCGACGACGGCTTTCAGCCCGCGCCGCCCTATTCCCTCGTCGACAACGACGACAGCCTTCTCGACGTGGCCGATGTGGTCGCGATCGACGCCGTATCCACCGGCTATTCGCGAATGGCCGAGGGCGAAGACGGCAAGAACTTCCACGGCGTGCGCCAGGACATCGAGGCGTTCTCCGACTTCATTCGCCTCTATCTCACCCGTTTCAACCGCTGGACTTCGCCCAAGTATCTCCTGGGCGAGAGCTATGGAACGGTTCGTTCCGCCGGCCTCTCCGCCGACCTCCAGTCCCGACACGGCATCGAGCTGAACGGGATCATCCTGGTGTCTTCGGTCATCGACTTCTCGACCCTGAGCGAAGCGCCGGGGAACGACATCAACTACGCGAGCTTCTTCCCGACCCTGACGGCGACCGCCTGGTACCACAAGCGGCTCTCCGCGGATCTTCAGGCCATGGACATCGCGAAGGTGTCGGAGGAGTCGCGGAGGTTCGTCTGGGGTGAATACATGACCGCCCTTCTCAAGGGCAGCCGGCTGAGCATGGCCGAGCGCAAGGACATGGCGGCCAAAGTGGCGCGCCTTTCCGGTCTTTCCGCGGAGTTCGTGGAGCAGGCCAATCTCCGGATCAGCCCCGGGCGGTTCCGCAAAGAGCTGCTGCGCGACAAGCGCCTCACCGTGGGCCGCCTGGACAGCCGCTACACCGCTCTCGACCGGGACGCCGCCGGAGAAACCTCTGAGTTCGATCCCTCGAACACCGCGCTCCAGGGAGCGTACACCGCGATCTTCTCGGACTACGTGCGCAATCAGCTCAAGTGGGAGAGCGACCTCCCGTACTACACCTCCGGGAATGTCCGGCCCTGGGAATACGAGCAGGGCCGCTATCTCAATCTCACCGACAACCTGCGCTCCGCGATGGCGCGCAACCCCTTTCTCCATGTCTTCGTTGCGAACGGCTACTACGATATGGCCACGCCCTTCGCCGGCACCGAGTACACCTTCGACCACGTGGCTTTCGAGAAGACCTACGCCGACCGCATCAGTATGGGTTACTACGAAGGCGGTCACATGATGTACTCCCGGCCGAACATGCTGAAGGCCCTCAAGAACGACATGGCGCAGTTCATCAAGCGGACGCAAGCCGCAAAGTAAAGGGACCGTCCGGCCCCGCCCGGCCCCGTCTCAAAGGCGGACACGACGGTAGCGGCTCCAAGCCATAAGTTCCATCCCGGGCCTCGCCGCCCGCGGGTACGAGGATTGCTTTCCAGAGACAAATGGACACCCTCCGTCAAGACCTGGTCTATGCGCTGCGGCGCCTCGCCATGGCGCCCGCGTTCACTTTCGTGGCCATCGCCACGCTCGCCCTGGGCATTGGAGCCAACAGCGCCATATTCAGCATTGTCCACGCGGTCCTGCTGAAGCCGCTCCCTTTCGCCGAGCCCGATCGACTGGTGCAGCTCTTCCAGGTCTTCGAAGGCCGCAACGTTCCGTACTTCTCACCGATGAACTTCCTCGATACCGAGGCCGCTGCGCGCAGCTTCGATTCGGTCACCGCCGTCGACTCCGGCAACGTCACACTCACCGGAAGGGGGGCTCCGGCCGTGCTTTCGGCGGCGGAGGTGAGCGCGTCCTTCTTCAGCGTTTTTCGATCCACCCCGGTCCTGGGCCGAGCGATCCTCGAAGACGAGAACGAGCCGGCCAAGGCCAATGTCGCGGTCCTGGGTCACGGGTTGTGGCAAACGCGCTTTGGCGGCGATCCCGCGATCGTCGGCCAGAAGATAACTCTGGACAGCCGGCTCTTCACGGTGATCGGCATCGCGCCGCGCGGCTTTGCTTTCCCGGAAGGCGTCGAACTCTGGACACCGCTAGCCTATGACGAAGCCTTCAGGACGAAGAGCCGGGGCGCCTGGTACGTCCGCGTCTTCGGCCGTTTGCGCAACGGCGCCAAGCTCGACGCTGCGGCGGAAGAGGCGGGGACTATTGCCGCGCGCCTGGCGGCCACCTATCCGGACTCGAACGAGGGCTTGGGGGGGACCGTTCGTTCGCTTCAGGACTCTCTCATCGGCAACTCCCGCCCCGCCCTCTACCTGCTCCTCGGGTCGGTCGGTCTGGTACTGCTGATCGCCTGCGTCAACGTCGCCAACCTGCTGCTCGCCCGCGCCGCGGCGCGCGAATCGGAGTTCGCGGTCCGCCTCGCGCTGGGGGCAGGCCGCGGGCGGATCCTCCGGCAACTGATGACAGAGAGTCTGGTCTTGAGCCTTCTCGGAGGTGTCGCGGGCGTCATGCTGGCATCGGCGTCGCTCGACAGCCTGATCGCCCTGCAGCCAACCGGTGTCGCCCGACTGGCCGAGGCGAGCGTCGACCGCACCGTCTTGGCTTTCGCCGCCCTTGTCTCCATCTTCACGGGATTGCTTTGCGGGACACTTCCCGCGATGTCGGCGCGCCGCACCCCGGCCAAGGCCCTTCGCGAAGGAGGACGGGGGCTGCTCTCCGGCCGCGGCAGCCGGGTCCGCGGCGGCCTGGTCGTTGGCCAAATGGCGCTGGCGATGATGCTGCTGGCCGGCGCAGGCCTTCTTCTCCGCAGCTTCGCCCAGCTCCAGCAGGTGAAGCCCGGCTTCGACGTCGAGAACGCACTGACCTTTCGAATCGCGCTGCCGGCCCAGGCGTATAAGGACGAAACGCTTCGGGTGGCTTTCTTCGACCGCCTGCTCGAACGGCTGAACGGTCTGCCCGGAGCGACCGCCGCCGCCGCCATCGTGGGTCTTCCGTTGAATGGGACACAGATCAACATCTCGTTCGAGGTGGCGAATCGCCCACCCCTTCCGCCCGCTCAACAGCCATCGATGGAGATGCGGCCGGCGACTCCTGGATACTTCAAGGCCATGGGGATCCCCGTAACCCGCGGCCGGGGGATCGAGGTTGGGGACAACGCCCGCTCGACGCCGGTGGTCGTCCTCACGGAGTCGGCGGTTCGCAAGTACTTCCCGGGCGAGGATCCCATCGGCCAGCGAATCACTCTCGGCTGGCGTCGCCCTGACGGCATGCCGAAGGCGGGAGGCGAAGTTGTAGGGGTCGTGGGCGACGTGAAGTCGTTCGGTCTCGCCAAGGATGTCGTCCCGGAAATCTATGTCCCGTATGCCCAACTCCCGGTCAGCAGCATGGATGTGCTCCTGCGGACAAGTGTCCCTCCCTTGTCGCTCGGGACCGCCGTCGAGTCGGCAGTGCGCGAGCTTGATCCCGAACTTCCGGTCGCCCGTCTGCGGACACTCGAGGACGTTGTGGCCCGCTCCATCTCTCAGCCTCGCTTCTACATGCTTCTCCTGGGCCTTTTCGCATCCATGGCGGTTCTCCTCGCCGCCCTCGGCATCTTCGGCGTGATGTCCTATGCGGTGACCCAGCGGTCGCGCGAGATCGGCATTCGCATGGCGCTTGGGGCCCAGCCGGCGAACGTGATGCGGATGGTGATGAAGAACGCGGGAACGCTGATCGTCGCCGGAATCGTGACCGGCCTCGTGGGTGCGGTGGCCCTGTCCCGCTTCCTGAGTGGCCTGCTGTTCAACCTGAGCCCCACCGACCCGACCACACTGGCCGCCGTCGCGGTCACCCTCATCGCTGTGGCCCTTCTCGCGAGCTACCTTCCCGCGCGCCAGGCCACCCGCGTCGATCCCCTGCTGGCCCTGCGAAGCGAATAGCGCCGGCCCGTCCTCTTCGACCCGAACCCCGGAACAAACCGTTAGGCGGCTTCGTCTCTCTCCCTAAGATGCTTAGGGGAAAGAAATGAGCGCTACACAGATCCTGCCGGGAACCCTGGAACTCCTGATCCTGAGAGCGGTTTCGCTGGGCTCACTGCACGGTTACGGCGTCTTGCGGAGGATTGAGCAGCTCTCTTCCGGCGCCCTCCTTATAGAGGAAGGCGCGCTCTACCCCGCGCTCTGGCGTCTGGAGCGACAGAAACTCGTGAAGGCCGAGTGGGGAGTCTCCGACAACAACCGGAAGGCCAAGTTCTACTCGATCACAAACGAGGGGAAGGCGCGTCTGGGCGAGCAGGTGGAAGCCTGGGATCGTCTGGTCGGCGCCATGGGTCTGGTTCTCGGGAAGAAGGTGACGGCGTGAGGGCGACCTTCGAACGACTCGTCGCCTGGGTGCGGCGCGTGACCGGTCGCGAGGGGTTTGAAGCCGCGATGTCCGACGAAATCCAGGCCCACATCGAGATGCAGGCCGACGATCTCGAACGTGGCGGCATGCCCCGCGCCGAGGCGTTGCGAAAGGCCCGTCTCGCGTTCGGCGCCGTGGAGCGGTATCGGCAGGAGGGACGCGACGGGAGTGTCTATCGCTTCTTCGACGAACTTCACGCCGATCTCCGCGACGCTTTCCGCGGTCTCAAGCGCGACCGAAGTTTTTCGGTGGTCGCCGTGTCGGTGATCGCGTCCGTCCTCGCCGCGAACATGGTTCTCTTCGCCTTCCTCGATGCGTACTTTCTGCGGCCTCTCCCGATCGAAGGCGCTCGACGTCATGTGGAGCTTTCCGCCCGCGACGCGGACGGCCGGCGGCAGGGCGCCTGGCCGCTCAAGGATGCGCTGTCGCTGATCGCGTCCGACAATCCCGTGCTCGAGAAGGCATACGGTTTCGCGGTCCGGCGGACCGTGGTTCGCGGGCGCGAACCACAGCGCGCGTACGTCGAAGTCGTGACGCCTTCGTACTTCGACCTCGTCAAACCGAAGCTTGCGATGGGTCGGGCGTTGTCGGCGGCAACGGACCGGCCGGCCGAACAAGCCATGATGTTGAGCCACACCGGGTGGGAGCGGCTCACCGGCTCTGATCCGGGAATCATTGGCAAAGAGCTGCTGGTGGATGGCGTCTCGCTCACCGTGGTGGGGGTCCTTGAGGAAGGGACGGGCGGCCTCGAGCCGGTGACACCTGAGTTCTGGGTTCTGGCCGGGGCGGCTGACGCGGCCTCGACCACACCAACCAACTACGGGATCGCAGGACTCCTCCGAGACGGCATCTCTCCCGAGCAGGCCGCGGCCGGCCTCACGCCCATCCTCCGGGGCTTGAGTCCCGGCTCCGGCCTTTCGCCTTCGACCGTCGAGGCCCGGATCGAAGCGCGCCCCACCTTGCTCCGCGAGAGCAAGGACCTCGAGCCTCTCGCCGTGTCGCTCCTCTTCCTCTTTGGCCTGGTGACGATCGTGGCGGCCGCGAACCTCACGAGTCTCCACCTCGCCCGGGCGACTGCGAGGCGGCAGGACCTCTCGATCCGGGCCGCGCTCGGTGCGTCTCGTGCACGCCTCGTCCGCCACCTGATCACGGAAGGCCTCGTGGTGTCCCTCGTCGCGGCCGGGGTCGCGTGGGGTCTCTCCCTGGCAAGCGTGGCCGCGGTTCAGGGCATCGTCTTCAGCATCGTGAGCGACGCCGGAATGAGCATGTTGCCGGTGACCGTCGATGCGCGCATCCTGGCCGCGGCATTCGCCCTCGCGTTTGCGATCGGTATCGGATGCGCCCTCGTGCCGGCTCTCTCGACCACCCGCATGAATCGAAGCATCGTCTTGAAACGTGACGGCCTGTTTCTGGGGGGGCTGGTAAGCGCGGGCAGACTTCGAGGCGCGCTGGTCGTGTTCCAGGTGGCGTTGAGCCTGCCCCTTCTGGTGAGCGCTGGCGTCCTTGTCCGCAGCGCGGAGACCGCGACCCGTGCCGACGTCGGATACCGTCTCGACGGTCTGATTGATCTACGGGCCGAGCCGCCTTCCGGGCGACTCGTGGAACGCCTTCGCAACCATCCGGGGGTCGCCTCGATTTCGGCGGTCGCGCAGACTCCGCTCTCCGGCGACATCGCGCGCGTCTCGGTCCGCTACGACGGGAACGAGGCGATCTTCGGAACCAACGCAGTCGATGAACACTTCTTCAAGACATTGGGAATCGACGTGCGGCACGGCCGGAACTTCCTTCCCCACGAGACGGCCGGCCGGGCTCCGGTCATCGTGATCAGTGAGGCGACGGCGAAGCGGCTGTGGCCCGGCCAGAATCCGCTCGGCCGCGTGTTGGACCTTGGGGACGGGAAGACCCCCGAGAGTTATCGCTCCCATGAGGTCGTGGGCGTCGCGGGCGATGTGGTGAGCAGCTTCTTCTTCCGCGGCAAGGACGCCAGTGCGGTCTACCGCCCCGCGAGTCTTCAGAGCGGGGCGGCGCTCGAACTCCTGATGCGTCTCGATGATGCGTCCGCCGAGTCTCTGGGTGCGCTCAAGACCACGTGCCAGGAGATCGCCTCCTTCTGCGATCCCTACACCTTCGAGAGGATGCTCGGCATGCAGCGCGTTCCCTTCGTAGTCGCGAGCCTCATCGCTTCGAGCCTGGGTGTCCTGGCGCTTGGCCTTGCCTGTCTGGGCCTTCATGGTCTCGTTCGTTTCGCGGCGGTGCAGCGCGCCCGCGAGTTCGGCGTGCGCCTCGCGCTTGGAGCGACCCGTCGCCAGATCCTCCTCAACGTCCTCGGCGGTTCTCTGCGTCGCGTGGGTATTGGAATAGGTGCGGGCCTCCCGGGGTGCCTCGGTCTCTCCGCCTTCGTCGCGTCGCGGATTCGGCACCGTGTTCTCGAAACCTTCGATCCCACAACCTACGCTCTGGTTCCGATCATGCTCATCGCCTCGGCCCTGCTCGCGAGCCTGATGCCGGCGCTGCGCGCCGCGGCCACCGACCCGATCAAGGCTTTGCGGGAAGAGTGACCCCCGCCACGGCTCTCAGCACGAGCGCGGCATTCTTCTCGTCGACTTTGTACTCACCGCCGTTGCGAAGTTTCAGCCGATGGGGCAGGCCGATCGGCGAAACACCCGTCAGGCCGCTCAGAATGGTTGCCGCCGCCGCGTAGGTTCCGAGGCGCGATGGATGGAGGTTGTCCGGGCTGTAGAGGCCAAGACCGGAGTCGAGTTGCCATGAAGCAAGCCAGGCTTCGCCGGCAGGCAGGAGCGTTCCCTTCGCATCCTCGTTCGCGAGGCGATACGACTCGATCACCTGAGGGAAGAAACCGCGGCGGGATCGATCGGGCCAGACCATGTAGAGCGCGGGAGTGGCGCCCGCAGTCCGTATCTCCTCGGCGAAGCGTTTTGTCCACTCACGCAGATTCGCGCGGCTCTCAGGCAACGACGAGGGCCCCTGCTGGAGCACCACCCACTTGAAGCCGCCCGTGCGAATGATCCCGCGGATCCGGTCACCCCAATGGTCCTCGAGGGATGCGTCCGCACGCGTCACCATTTCGGAGGAAAGCGAGAGGCCCTTCGCAGCGGCCATCGCCTCGACGACCAGGGGGAGGTCGTTCCAGTAGGTAAGACTGTTGCCAATGAAGAGCACTCGTGAGGGAGGCTCTGCCGTGGCAGGTCCCACGAGGACAAGCGCGAGTCCAACCGCGGCGGTGAGGGCTCGCCTCTCTCGGCGAAGGAGGGAAAACATGTCCGATGTTACGCACCGAATAACATCGCCGGGCCCTTATGAACCCCGAATCCGGCTCGCCTCAACCTTTCCGAGTCCTGTTCGTGTGCTCCGGCAACATCTGCCGCTCGCCGCTGGCGGAAGCGATGTTCAAAGCCTTGGCGCTTGAAGCCGGCCTCACCTCGCGCTTTATGGTGGACTCGGCGGGCACGCACGGTCTTCACGAGGGCGACCCGGCCGATCCGCGAACGCGGCGCGTGGGCCGGAAACACGGTCTCGATGTGGATTCGATCTCGCGCCCGGTGACCGACGCGGACTTCGACGAGTTCGATCTCATCATCGCAATGGACCGCGGCCACCGCCGCGAACTTCTCAGCCGCTCCGGTTCGGGCCGTAAGGCGGTGATCAGGCTCATGCGCGAGTTCGACCCCGGCGCCCGGGATCAGGACGTGCCGGATCCCTACTACGGTGGTGAGGCGGGCTTCGACCAGATGTACGCGATTCTCGATCCGGCCTGCCGCGGCCTCCTTCAGTCGCTGCGCGGCTGATGCGCTTCCTCGAGGCGGCCCTCGCGCGCTCTCTGGGTCGGGAGCGCGTAAGGATCGAGGACGCCTCGACCCTCTCCGGCGGCAGCCCGCGCGAGGCGCAGAAGCTCGTTACATCGGAAGGAGAATTCTTCGCGAAGTGGTCGGACCACGGCCCCGAGGACATCTTCCTGTGCGAAGCCCTTGGCCTCGACGCGCTTCGAGCGGTGAGGGGACCGATCACGATCCCCCGGGTGATCGCCGCTTCGAAACGCGACACCGAAACCCCGGGCTATCTGATTCTCGAGTACCTCCCTCCTGGTCGTGGCGGAGAGCCCGATGACGTGATCCTGGGCCGAGGTCTCGCCACGATTCACCGCGCCACGAGATCGTCCTTCGGCTTCGATGCGCCGTCTTATTGCGGTGCCACCCCTCAGGACAATCGCGAGAGCGCCAGGTGGATCGAGTTCTACCGCGAACGCCGGCTTCGGCCTTTGGTGGAAGCCCTTCAGTTTCGCGGTCGCATCTCCGGCGCCGATCGACGAGTGTTCGACCGGCTCATGGAGCGGCTCGAGGATCTGCTGCCGACGGAATCGTCACCCTCGCTGATCCACGGAGACTTGTGGGCCGGGAATGTGCTTTCGGCCGTGCGCGGCCCGGCGCTCGTCGATCCGGCCTGTGCCTACGCGGATCGCGAGATGGAGTTCGGGATCACGACGCTCTTCGGCGGCGTCGCGGCGCGCGCATTTGCCGCCTACGAGGAGGCCTGGCCGATGCCGCACGGATGGCGGGAGCGGAATTCGCTCTACCAGCTGTATCACCTGCTGAATCACGCGCTGCTCTTCGGCGGCCACTACGGCGCCGAAGCGCTCCGCATCGCAAAGCGCTTCGCGGGATAGGGAAATTCAAATGGCTGAATCGACCAGGCGTGGGTCTCCACGGTAGTCTCGAAGCGCGTCCGCCAGTCCCTCAGCAGCCCGCATGAACAACTTCAGATCCGCCCTTCGTCAAATCCAGAGCGCGCCCGCGTTCTCGTTCGTGGCGATCCTGACCCTGGCTCTGGGCATCGGCGCCAATACCGCGATCTTCTCGGTCATCAACGGGGTTCTTCTCCGGCCGCTTCCGTTCGAAGAGCCCGATCGTCTGATGCGGCTCTACCAACGAAACGCCAACTTCCCGAAAGCCTCGTGGGCGGCCGGACAGTTCTTCTCGATGCGGCAGGACCAGTCCTCGTTCGAAGCGGTAGCGGGGTGGCAGGGCGCGAACCTCAATCTCTCCACCGCGGGCCAGGACCCCGAGAGGATCGAAGGCGCCGTGGTGACTGCCGATTTCCTGCGCGTCCTTCGAACGAACCCCGCGCGGGGGCGCTTCTTCAACGCCGACGAATTCGCTCCGGGCCAGGACGCGGTGGTCGTGATCAGCCACGGCTTGTGGCGACAACGCTTCGCGGGAGACCCGAATATCCTCGGGCGCTCGCTCTTCATCTCCGGCCGGCCCCGGCTGGTGGTGGGCGTCATGCCCGACACCTTCACGTTCCCGGGCAAGACCCAGATCTGGGCCCCTCTGGCTCCGAATGAGGAGAACCGCACTCGACGCGATCTGCACACGCTTCAGGCCTTCGCCCGCCTCAAGGCCGGGGTCACGGTCGAGCAGGCTCAAGCCGACCTCAAGACCCTGACCGCGCGTTATGCCCGCGAATTTCCGACCACCGATGCGGATTGGAGCTGCATCGGCTTGCCGATGCTCGAAGACGCAGTCGCGCAGATCCGGCCGGCCCTGATGGTCCTGCTCGCTTCCGTGGTGGCGCTGCTCCTGATTGCCTGCGCGAACGTCACCAATCTGCTCCTGGCGCGGGCGGCCACAAGGCAGCGCGAGATGTCGCTGCGCGCGGCCCTTGGCGCGAGCCGCAGCCAGATCGCGCGGCAGCTGCTCGTGGAGTCCCTTGTCTACTTCGCGGCGGGCGGCTTCGCGGGCGTTCTCGTCGGGCGTTCGATTCTCGCCACACTTCTCGCCATCGCCCCGGCCACGATCCCGCGGCTCGATCAGGTGTATCTGGATCAGCGGGTATTCCTGTTCACCTCCGCCCTCACTCTTCTGACCGGGCTTGTTTTCGGCCTGATCCCGGCCTGGACCTCCTCACGCACCGACCTCACGAGCGCCCTTCGGGAAGGAGGGCACGGCGCCATCTCGGGGCGGAGTTACCTTCGCGACGGACTCGTTGTGGTTCAGGTCGCGGCCACGGTGATCCTCCTGATCTCATCGGGGCTCCTTCTGCGCAGCTTCCATCAACTCCAGCAGGTCGACGCGGGCTTCAGCGCCGAGCAGGTGATGACGATGAAGGTCGATCTACCCTCGGCGAAGTACGGCACGATCGGGCAGACCGACGAGAAGCGCGTGGATTTCGTGAACCAGGTGGTGAAGCGCATTGAAACTCTCCCCGGAGTTGACTCGGCGGCGGTGGTGACGTCGACGCCGCTCACCGGCGGGCCGACGTTCATCATGCGCGTGGAGAGCAATTTCAACGTCACGCCGAGCAGCGCCCCGGTCACGCGCTACCGGACGATCACGCCCGACTACTTCAAGGTCATGGGCATCGCCCTCATCCACGGCCGCTTCTTCACCGAGTGGGATGCTCAAGGCTCGCCCAAGGTGGTGATCATCAACCGCGCTCTGGCGAAGAAGTTCTTCCCGGAAGTCGAGAACCCGGTGGGGAAACGTCTCGAGATCGGCATCGACGATCCGCCGCAGTGGTCGGAGATCGTGGGTGTCGTGGCGGACGTGAAGATCGACAGCCTCGAAGCGGAAACACCGGTGCAGGCCTATGAGCCGTACCACCAGTTCTCCTTCAACAACATCACGGTGGTGGCGCGCTCCTCGCGCGATCCCGCGGCACTTGCGACCGCCATGCGCAAGGAGGTGCTGGCGGTGGACCCTCAGCAGCCGGTGCACACTCAGAAATCGATGGCCCAGATCGTCGATGACTCGCTCGGTCAGCGGTACTTTTCGCTCCTCCTCGTCGGCGTCTTCGCGACGGTGGCTCTGATCCTCGCGATCGTCGGACTCTATGGCGTGATCTCCTACGGGGTCGCCCAGCGCACCCGCGAGTTCGGCGTCCGTCTTTCCATTGGCGCAAGCCGCCACGACATCGCGAAAATGGTGCTGAATCAGAGTTCGAAGCTGATCGGCGCCGGGCTCGTCATGGGCGTCGTGGGCGCGGTTCTCTCCGCTCAGCTCTTTCAGTCCCTTCTTTTCGGTGTCGGCGCCCGGGATCCTTTCACCTTCGCGGGAGTGATCCTTCTCCTCGGCACGGTGGCGGTGATGGCGTGCCTGATCCCCGCGTTCCGCGCCGCAAGCGTCAACCCGATCGTCGCCCTGCGGGACGAATAACCACCCGCTCCGTCCGTGTCAAACTTCAGCGCCCCCATGGGGGAACCTGAAGGAGACACCGATGTATCGACCCGCCCGAATCGCCCTTACCCTCCTGCTCGGAGCCTGCGCCGGAGCGGGTTTCGTCTCGGCCCAGCAGCCTCCCGCGGGCGATCTCGCGGCGCGCGCGAAGCGGATCCATGCCGAGGCGATCGTGCTCGACACCCACATCGACACCACCCAGCGCCTGATGCAGCCGGGGTGGAGCTTCTTCGAGCGTCATGAACCAAACGCACGGGGTCAGCGTGGTCCAGGGGGTCGCGGAAACCACGTCGACTATCCGCGCATGCGGGAAGGCGGACTCGACGGTCTGTTCTTCTCGATCTACATGGCGGGAAGCGTGACCGGTCCCACGGCGGTGAAGCGGTCCCTCGAGCAGATCGACGCGGTCCGCCAGCTCACCGAGACCCGGCCCGACGCCATGGTCCTCGCCACCACCGCGGCCGAGATCCGCGCCGCACACAAGGCGGGGAAGGTCGCCACCATGATGGGCATGGAGGGCGGGCACATGATCGACGAAAGTCTGCGGGTCCTGCGCGACTATGCCCGGCTCGGTGTCCGATATCTGACCCTCACACATTCCCTTAACACCACGTGGGCCGATTCGTCCGGGGACAAGCCCGTTCACAACGGCCTGACCGCGTTCGGGAAGGACGTAGTCCGCGAATTGAACCGCCTGGGCGTGATGGTGGATGTGTCCCACGTCGCGGACAAGACGTTCGAGGACGCGCTCGCCACGAGCCGCGCGCCCCTTCTCGCCTCCCACTCGTCCTGCCGGGCGCTGACCGGCCACGTCCGCAACATGACCGACGAGATGATCAAGGCCATGGCGGCGAAAGGCGGCGTCATCCAGATCAACTACCTCAACAGCTACATCGACGAGACATTACGGCTCGCCGAGGAAGCGCGCCGGCCGCAGGTCGACGCGATCCGGCAGGAGATGGCGGCGAAGTACCCGGGTCCCGAGAACGCCGAGAAGCGGATGATGGAGACCATCGCCGCGGTGGGAGCCCTTCAGCCGCCGCTTCCGGTGGCGAAGTGGGAGAGGATCGTCGACCACATCGACCACGCGGTGAAGATCGCGGGCGTCGAGCATGTCGGCCTCGGCTCCGACTTCGACGGCGCCTCGATGCCCGAAGGCATGGAAGACGTCACGCGTCTGCCGAAGATCACCGAGGAACTGCTCCGCCGCGGCTACACCGAACCGCAGATCAAGGGGATCCTTGGTGAGAACCTGCTGAAGATGATGGAGAAGGTCGAGGCGGTGGCGAAGCAGATCCAGGCCGAGACCCCCGCCGCGCGCTGACTGCATCTTCCTGCGGAGTCCCGATCAGGCCACTCACCCCACGGTGATGAGGATTCCGCGCCCGTCTTTCGCCGCCCGCTCCACCAACCCCCGAAGCTGATCCACGAACGGAACGAAATCGTCCTCGTAGGAGCAATCCTCCCAGACATCTTCCGGGCAGGCTCGGGCCGCCAACCGCATTTGTGCGTCCGGGAACCTACGACTCGCGTTGGCCAGGGAGAGCACGCGCTCGGGCGACAGCGAAGAGTAGAAGGAGTCGGGCGATGGCTCCCCACCCAGGTCGTTCGGAATATCGCTCGGATCAAGCACTTCGTACCAGGATCCGAAGAGGACGCTCAACAATGGGTCCGCAAGCGCTCTCGCGTCCGGTGACAGGTTTGGTCGCATGCGCTCGTAGGCCTCGGCAAGGTCGCCGCTGAGGCGGAAGCTGTCGATGGGGAGATCATGACGCTCGACCCATGCATCCTCGTTGTCCAGGGCCTCGATGATCGCAGCGTGCAGGGTGCCGTCGCGGTGTCGGCGCACCGCTTCCTCCCAGTCCACTCGCTCGGCCATGATCTCCATCGGTTGTTCTCCGTAATCGGGGGTGTTCGGGCTAGGAGCCTGCGCGGCAGAAGGGCTTCCGTCCACCAGACGGCGCTCCGTCCGGGTGTCGAAGGGGCTAAGACGGCGTCATTCGCCAGGTCTCTCCAAAGTCCACGCTCTCGACGCGCACCGACATCCCACCCCGCAGCGCCGCGGAACGCATGAGGAACGAGATTCCGCCTTGCGCAGTCACCTGAATTTCCTCGAACCGTGGCGCACGCTCGTCGAGGAAGTCCAGATGCCGGCAGTCCGTATTCCCCAAGGGTCGGCAGTAGTCCGGCTTTGCGGCAGGCGCGACCAAGTCCTCCGGAAGACAAGTGGGATTCCAGTGCCGAATGCTGCCGCAAGCGTCAAAAGTCACACTCAGTCCGTTTCCGATCCAGACCAGGGTGTGATCATCAAGGACCATGTAGTAGCGACGCTCGCGTTCGGCTAGTTCGACAGCACTGCGAGAACCAATAGCACCCCCGCCCTGTAAGGAGACCCACCCCACTTCCTGCATCCTCTGCGCCTTGGAATGCCGGGTCTCTCGCGAAGAGCACTGCACGCGAAACACCTCGCCGTTGTAGTGGAGCGGCAGACTCTCAAAGTACCGGACAAGTTTGAGCCGAAACCCCGGACCTTCGTAGAGCATGGCCTCATCCAGCTTGCGCACGCCGTGACCGCATGCGGATAGCGATGCGCCGACAAGTACGCCACCCGTTAACGCGAGAACGAAGCGCATCATTGTCTCCATCGATGACTCTTCTGGGCGGACGATATCCGGGCGTAAGTCATCGCGCTGTCAGATTCCTGCGCGAGTCCTGGCCGCCTGCTGCCCGTTCGTGACCGGCGAAGCGGGTGCATGAATGTGATAGCGCGCTCTGCGCGAGTTGCCTAGGATCGCAGTGTGCTTGCTCATCGGTCACGTGTCGTCCATGCCCTCCTTCAAAGCTGAAGGCCCACACGCGTGAGAACCGTCAGCACTCGTCGTCGCGCCGTGTGCCAGGGTCTGGTGATGTTTGCCGCCTGCGCCGCGGCGGCCGTTTCCGCGTCAACCGGCGCCTCGTCGACCGCGACCGTCTTCCCCGGTGCCGAGTGGGCCGCACTCGGACCGGCGGAGTCGGGATGGTCGCAGGATCTGTTGACGCGGGCCTGGCAAGAAGCGGAGGCCGCCGACTTCGCTGGCGGACTCGTCGTGCAGCGGGGTCGAGTCGTCGCCAGCTTCGGCGCCGTGGATCAGCCTCTGCCGGTGCGTTCGATCCGCAAGAGTCTGTTGAATTCGGTCATCGGCTTATTGGTGGCTGACGGACGCCTCCGATTGGACCAGACCCTGTCCGATCTGAGCATCGACGACGAACGACCCCGTCTGACTGCTGGCGAGAAACGAGCGAGAGTGGTGGACCTGCTCACCGCCCGTTCGGGCGTCTATCACCCGGCGGCCTACGAAAGCGACGGACAGGATCGGGAAAGGCCGCGGCCCGGCCAGTACGCGCCCGGCGAGCATTTCTACTACAACAACTGGGACTTCAACGCACTGGGGACCATCGCGAACCGGGCGGCGGGGCGCTCGTTGTTCGAGGAGTTCGCCGAGCGCATTGCGAGACCGTTGCGGCTTCAGGACTTCTCTCTCAAACACACGGAGTGGCGCCGCGAGGAGGTCTCCGTGCATCCGGCCTACCTGTTCGAGATGTCGGCTCGCGATCTCGCGCGGTTCGGGTTGCTGTACCTGGAGGAAGGCCGTTGGGATGGGACCCAGCTGCTGCCCGCCTCCTGGGTGCGGGAGAGCGTGCGGCCGCACACGAACCGGCCGCGCGAGGCGGACTACGGCTACTTGTGGTGGTCGCAGGAACCCCTGCAGAGCAAAGCTCAGACCGAGCGGGTGTTCATGGCGCGGGGCAACGGCATGCAGACAATCTGGGTCATTCCCGAGGATCGTGTGGTGATCGTGCTGGTAACCGACACGCGGACGATGGCGCTCAAGAAGATGATCGGCCGCGTGCCCACGGTCCAGGAGTTCTTCAGGGTGCTCCATCTGTTGATGGATGCGGCTCCCAAGGGCTCCACCGGCCGGTCCGGCTCAGTTGGAACCCTGATCGAACGAGGACAACACGCATGATGTTAAAGCGGACAACCGTCGGATTCCTCTCGGTCTGGACCATGGGTGCGGTGGCATCCCGTGCTGCGGTCACCCCTTCCGCACAGGCAGGGTCCGTGCTCGGTTCATACCAGAAGGCACGAGAGGTTCTCGAAAGATCGCTCAACGCCCATGGTGGACGAGAGCGGATCTCCGCTCTGGAGAATGTCACGCTCGAGTATGAGGGTCCTCGGACCATGGTGAACCAGAGCCGGCGCGCGCTCGGTCCGTGGGACAAGGAAGCCGCCACGGGACGGATGGTCATTGACCAGAAGAACGACCGTCTCTTCGTCGAGAACTACACCTCCTACCCCGGAATCGGCCGTTTCGGCGGCGCATGGGCCTTGAAGGGCGCGGAGGGCTACCACTGGGAGCCCGATGCGAACCACCACGGGAGCGAATGGATCGCAAAACTCACCGGAGCCGATGCCGATGGCCCCCGGGCCTTCGTTCCCCGCTTCTTGCCGCCGTTTGCGCTGTTGACGGCGTGGAACAACGGCACGAGCCTCCGATACTCCGGCGCCTACACGAAGGACGGAAGAGAGTTCGACGCGGTCACCTTCATTCAACAGGACCGTTCGGGACTGACCATCTCGATCGACTCGCGAACGGGCCTGCTCGAGGGCTTTGAGAACATCCGCGACGATGGCGTCCATGGTGATGTCACGGACTTCGTACGGTTCTCGGGTTATCGGGAGATCGCGGGAGTGATGTTCCCGACCCGCCGTACGGATCTGTCGAATGGCGAGATCGTCCGGGAACTCACATACCGACTTCAGGCGAACACGAGTCTCGACCCCGCGCTCTTCGAGCTTCCAGTGTCGGTAAGCGCGCCTTCCGATTCGGCTCCTTCGGATCGGATCCGCAAGATCGGGGAGGGTGTCTACCTCGACACGGAAATGGGCGGAGTCATGATCGTCGAGTTCAAGGATTTTCTGGTTGTCGTCGAATGCCCAGGCGACTATTGGATGTCGCAGTCAACTGTCGACGCCGTGACACAGAAGCTGCCGGGCAAGCCCATTCGATACGTGGTCCCGAGCCACACCCACGGGGATCACGGCGGCGGCGCGCGCGCCTACTACCAGCTTCAGACCGCGATTCTCACCACTCCCGGAAACGTGGAGTTCTACAAGAAGCTCGCGAGCATCCGCCAGACTATTCGCCCCGACCCCCAATCGCTCAGCCCGAAGGCGCCCATCATCGAGACTTTCTCCAAGAAGCGGGTCATTTCCGACGGCTCCCAGGTGCTCGAGCTTCATGACGTCGGACCAAACGCTCACTCGGAAGAGCTGACCATCGCGTACCTTCCCAGGCAGCGCCTGCTCTGGCAGGCCGATCTGGTTTTCACGCCGATGACCGGCCGAGGGCTCAACAAGGCCATGCCCATCACACTTGAGTTTGCCGGGAAGTTGCGCTCCCTTGGACTCGCCGATTTTCGCCAGATGGTCGAGGCGCACCATAGCCGGCTGCTCTCGGCACCAGAGTTTCAACAGATGTTGCGCATGGCGGAACGCCCCGCGTCCCCGGCCCCGCCAACGCCGTTGTCCCCGCTGGACGCGACCAGACGCCTGGGCGCGTCGCCGGTGGTGGTCCAAATGCCCGCGGTTCCGGTGGCTGCGGCGCGCCGGAAGGTGGCCCTCGGGGAAATCCGAACGAATGAGCGTGAGGCGGCCGCGATGAGCGCCTTTGAGGCGGTTCGCCAAGCGATCGCCGCGAGCGGGGGCGTCATCGCGGGCGCGCCCATGCTGGTCAACCTGACGGTGACATCCGACGTGTGGGAGTTCGAGGTTCAGGTGCCGGCCACGATTCCGGGTTCGATCGCCAATCCGGACGTGGTGATCACAACAAGCCCTGGCGGCCTGGCGCTCGCGGTCGACCACGAGGGCCCCAGGGCGCAGTTGGGCGCGGTTCATTCAACACTCGCGGCCGCCGTTCCGGCGGGGTTCCAGTTGCTTCAGAACACCTGGGAGCAGTACATGACTCCAAACTCCGACCCGGGCTGGGTTCGCGTGTTTCGTGCTCTTCGTGCCGATCCGGCTGTGAACCAGTCACTTTCCCGGGAAGCCTCGACGCGATGAACAGAAACCAGCGGTCCTTCAGGTCGGGGCTGGTTCTCATGGCGGTCTTCGCGATGGCGCATCTGGCGGGATTCCTGCAAAGCGCACACGCCGCCAGAACCAGACCCGAGATGGCCGAGCTGACCCGCCTGATGCGCTCCACGAAAACCAGCCTGCTGGGCTTCCAGCCGTCGATTCTCGACTTCCGCGAGTACTTCAGCCTGAACTTCTCCATTCTCATGCTCCTCGCCGCGGGACTGGGCCACGCCATGACCCGCGGGAGGTCGGACGCCGCCGAGGTCGTTCAGGTGCTCTCTCCGATCTACGCCCTCGGAATGTTCCTCTTGTTCTGGTCCTCCGTCTTCTTCTCAGTGATCCAGGGGATGGTCACCTGCGCGATTCTGACGGCGATGTTCGGGCTGGCGTGGGCGCGTTCGCGCAGAGGTTCACGTACGTGAGTGTTCTTGGGTCGGTCCTTCGTTACACGACGGTCACCGCCGCTCTTCTGCTGGGAACGAAGGCGACACTGGCTTGTAACCAAGCCGTGGCGCCGTCCGCGGGAGCACTCAGATGGAGGAGCGAGGTTATCGAAGCGGGCGAGAGTCCGAATCGTCGGAAAGTTGAGGTGGAAAAGGCCTGGCTGACGGTACCGCGTGACTGGAATGCGCCGACCGGCCCGACCTTCCGCCTTCAGGTGATGCGGCTCCGGGCGACCAGTCCACAGCCAGGCTCACCCATCATCTATCTGGCGGGAGGTCCTGGAGGATCAAGCACCGGGTCCGTCACCGGCGATCGTCATCCGCTGATGCAGCGTCTCCGCGCCCTGGGGGATGTGGTGGCGATGGACCAACGCGGCGTCTACTCCGAGCCGTTTCCGGTCTGTCGCACCCCGGTAGCCCTTCCCCTTGACCGCGCTTTTGATCCTGCAGCTTTCCTGACGCCCTTGATTTCAGCGAGTCAGGCCTGCGTGGCCGATTGGAAGCGGCAGGGCGTGGACCTTGCGGTGCTCGACACCGCTCAAAGCGTGCGCGACCTTCAGGCCTTGCGCGAAGCGCTGGGAGCGCCGACGGTCCGGCTTCTGGGCATCAGCTACGGGACACATCTCGGGCTTTCGTTCATCCGCGAGTTTGAAGGCTCGGTCGACGCCGCTGTGCTCGCGGGCGTTGAGGGTCCCGATCACACCCTCAAGACTCCGGCGCAGCTCGAACATCACTTGAAGCGGCTTGCCGAGGCGGTGGCCGCAAGTCCGGACGGGCGGGCAATCCTGCCCGACACGATCAGGATGTTCGACGAAGTCCGGCAGGCGCTGGCTACTCCGAAGGTGGTGAGCACCAAGACCAAAGAGGGGTCCGTGACGGTCACCGTCGGCCCGGCTGATCTGGACCGCGCGCTCTTGGACATGACCGCCGAGCGGTCCGACATCGAGCAGTTTCCGACGCGCCTCGCTCAGCTGAGGAGTGGTGACTTTGAACCCCTTGCCCAGTGGGCCGTTCTCAGCCGGCGGCTGCGAGGTCTTCTTCCCCTGGCCTTCGTCTCGGATTGCGCCTCTGGCGCTTCGTCTCCCCGCTTGAATCAGATTTCCAGTGAGCGCGAGCGGTCAAAGAGGTTTGGCGAGATCAATTGGCCCTTCCCGGACATTTGTGCCGCCTGGCCCTACAAGGACGCTGGCGAGAACTTCCGCCTGCCCGTGATCTCGCAGACGCTGGCCCTGTTCATCAGCGGCGATCTTGATGGCCGCACACCGCGCGCCAACGCGGAGGAGATCCTTCGCGGATTTGCGAACGGTCGCATGCTGACCATCCGGAATGGCGGTCACGATGACGATCTCCTGATCTCATCGACCCAGATCGGCGACGAGATCATCAAGTTCCTCTCTCGCGGCGGTCAGACCAAGGACTTCATCGACCTTCCAGCCCTTCGATTCGGAAAGTAGAGAGCGATCAAGACTCGACCGATGATCCCGGACGCGGGCAGAGCGGGTGCCCTGGCGGCACTTGCGATGTGCACGTCTCTAGGATCCGGAGGCTGCGCAACGAAGCCGGCACTGTCTCGCGAAGGGCTCGTGGGGGGCGTGTCCTACGAAATCGCCGGTACGGGCTGTCCCGTGGTTCTGATCGCCGGCGGCGGCGGCATGGACCGGCGTCAATGGGATGCTCAGTTCGAACACCTGAGGCATCGCTTCGAAGTCGTCCGTTTCGAGCCGCGCAACGTCGGCAAGTCCGAGGTCGCGCGGGCCGCCTACTCCGATTCGGAGGATCTCGCCGCGGTGCTCGACGCACTTGGTCTGCCGGGCGTCGTACTGGTCGGGCTCTCGTCCGGAGGCGGGATCGCGATCGACTTCGCGCTGACCTGGCCCGACCGCGTACGTGGCCTCGTCCTGGCCGCGCCCTTCGTGCAGGGGTTCGGGATGTCCGAGAATCAGCAACGGCGGGTCGCTGATTTCGCTTCTGCTTCCGCGGAGGGGGTCGAGTCGGGGATCCGCGCGTTCCTTTCTGACCCACACTTCGTCCCCGCGCCGCGGAATGCAGCTGCGCGCCGGCGCGCGGAGCAACTCATGCGCGAGAATGCGCGGTCGGCTCCGGGCAGTCTGCGGCAGTCGCTTGATCCGCCCGCCGTCGACCGTCTCCGTGAGCTGACTCGCCCGACGCTCCTGCTGATAGGGGCCCTCGATCACCCTGATCTGCACCATCGCGTCGATTTCCTGAGCGAGATCCTCACCAACTCCACCAAGGTCGTGCTGGCAGATGCGGGTCACATGTCCAACCTGGAGAATCCGCGGGATTTCAATCGGCTGGTGGCCGAGTTCCTATCGCGTTACGCATGCCCCTCCGGGTGATTCAGGGCGGCCCGCCCTTTCCTCTGTACCCTGAGGTTGCCCACTGCCTGGAGTTTGCCCAAGTGTTCGAGGCGGTGCACTTTTCGATGACCCGGAATGCTGACTACCGCGGAGATGCAACTCCAGGAAGGCCAGCAGAACGCGCCCAAGCGCGCGAAGACTCTTGGCTGGGGTCCCGAGAGCCACCGACCGTCCTACGCCGTAGGGGAGAACGAGATCGCCGTGAAGAAGTCCGGTGAGGACAAAGCGCTCGGCCTCATCCTTTGGATGGGCACGGAAGAAACTGTCGTCTCTGGCGATCCGCGAATTCGCCTGCTCGAGGTCGAACTGAAGGAAGGGTCCGCGTGGAGAACGGAGATTGAAAGCAGGATGCTGGCGCAAGAGGACGGCCCCATACGAATAGCCCGTTCCGCTGTCGAGACTGACTGCGGCCCGGAACGCCTCGGGCCTCTCGAGGCGAAGCCAGGCCTGAGAAACACCGCCCACGCTCCAGGCCATGAGGCCGATGCGGCTCGCGTCCACCTCCGGACGAGTGCTGAGCAGGCCCAAGGCGAAGCTCGCGTCATCCGCCAGGGCACGCACTCCGGCCGCGTCAAATCCCAATCGCTCCACATGCGTCCTGCCGAAGGTCGCGAGCGCGCCCACCACGTATCCGTGACTGGCGAGGGCTTCAGCCAGGGTGAGCAGCGTGAAACCCCTGCTGGTCATGCCGGCTTGAAGCAGGATGAGTGGGTGCGCCCCGGGCAGGGGCCCCGTGGCTACTCGACCTTTGCCAAGAACGGAACGAACGCGCGACCACTCGGCACTGGTCAGGGCGCGATCCAGGCCCTCCTCAAAGGTCCGCTTGGCCGCTCCGAGCGCAGCGTCGCGTTCTTCGGCTGTGTAACTCTTTCGAAACTCGCCAGCCCAATCCGCCAGGATGTGTTCTTCGACCGTGACCGGCATCGCCCCGCTTTCGACCGACGGGTAGAACAAAGTGACCTGTACCGGACGGCCTCTTGTGCCGGCCGCGTCGCCTGCCGAGGGCCAGCGCCTTGACGTATCCCATGCCCGGATCAACCGCACGCCGACAGGATGGCGGCCGAACTCCAGTTCCGCGAGTGTGCTCAGGTCCTTGGAGGCGTTGGCGAGCGCTGGGGAAGGGCCCGGCTGAATCTGAAGGGCCACAAGGCAAGCGAAGGCGCAAGCGAGAGTCATGGGGTGTTGCGCCGTGACCCAGATTTAGCTGACTACTTCTTCTTGAGAGTGGCCCGGGCGAACTCGCCCCACGCGCCGTCGGGTCCCTTGACGCTGTCGATGACCTCGAGTTCGCCCGAGGGCAGAAGCCTGTAGACGGTTCGCCCGCTCTCGCCCCAGTGCGACGTCATGGAGTTCTCTGCGACCGAGGCCCTGATGGGATGCGTTGTCCCCCTCGAGTCCCACCATGTCGCGGTGAGTTCGCCCTTGCCGTTATCTGTGTAGACGGCGACGCCCTCGAAGAGACTGCGTGGGTCGCTGGCCACGACACTGCGCCAACTCAAGTTGAAGAGAGTTGGAAACACGCCCTGGTCGACATGCAGTTCGACGTGCGAGTCGCGTTTCATGAGTTGCCCGGTTCCGATCCAGCCTCCATGAAGGCGGGTCATAAAGGACTCCGCCGGAACCTTTCCTTCGGCGACCCGGTGATAGCGCCCGTCGAAAGCCGTGGTCCAGGTCTTTCCAAGATCCGTGGAGGTCTCCCAGTGCTGGCGAACGAGATTGGGGCTTTCCGGCGTCCAGGTGATCCGGTTCTTGGTGGCGGGAACCTTGGGGTCGCGCGAAGGCGTCTCGCCCTCGAGGACCATACTGGAGCCCACCAGACCCCCCACGAGTTCGAGGCGGAGCCCTGAACTGTCCACCCAGGTCTGATGCCATTTCCGATCGAGGCCCACGGAGTTGAGGCTCTGGCCTGTGTAGCCGCCGGCCGCGGAACTCCAGCTCTCGTGGAGGGCGCAGCCCGAGTCGATGCGGGTGATGTGGTTTGTGCCGGCGAACTGCCCCGTAGGACCGACCACGTCCCAGCTTCCGACCCAGAAATCGAAGTGGCGGTACATCGGCGCGCTGCAGGGCCGGGGTGGTGGTGTCGCCGGGCCGGGGGTTGGAGAAGGCGTCTGGGTCTGGGCGGCCGCGAAGCTCGCCGCCAGGATGATCGAAGTACCGATGATGCCGCGCATTGTCTTTTCCTCGCTTCCAGGGTTTTCGGGGGTTCGTCGCAAGGACGCGCGATCCGTCGGCTTTCGACAGTAGCGACGATGGGCGATCGTAGTGAGGCGGCCGCGATTCCGCTATCAGAAACCTGCGGGCAGGGGCTCGCCGCGCCAGACCGAGGGTGGGACGCCAAAGGACCGCCTGAAGGCCAGGGTGAAGTGGGAGTGAGAGGAGAAGCCCAGGTCCATCGCCACCGAGGTCAGGTCGACGGCCTGCGGCTCGATGCGTTCGAGCGAGGCGCGCAGACGAACGCTCACGAGGTACTCGTGGATCGAGGAACCGGTGACGCGGCGAAAGACCCGGCATAGCCGGAACGCGGACACCCCGAAATGGTGTTGAAGGCGCGTCAGGGACCATTCTTCGTCGAAACGAGCCGAGATGAGACGACGGATCTCCTCGGCGATCGCGGGACCGTCCTTGTCGCGGGCCCGTTCCGATCGTGCTCCGTTTCTCGAGGCCGCTCCCCGGACGACGTCATCGAGGAGAGCGTAGATCGCTTCGTCCAGCTTCGCCGGCGGGGCTCCCCGATGCGCCTGCCGGAAGAGACGTCGTTGAGCCAGATAGGTCTGATGCGAAACGGGCGCGAAAGCGAAGGTGAAGGGACCCCTTGCGCAGGGCATGAGGCCATTCGCGATCACCGCCTCGATCGCGGTCTCGCGTGGGACTGCGAACCAATCACAGCGGTCTCCCTCTTCGCTCACGAGGGCACGGTCGTAGATCTGACCGCGGTTGTAAACGGTGGCCACGGTCTGATCCGCGACGAAGCTCGGGCCTCCCGCATGCCGGATCTTCACGCTCGAGCGGGGGAACACGAAGATGTCGTTTTCAATCGGACCCGAATCGACGAAACGTGGGTGGTCGCGCGGGCAGCGGAAGGCGCCGATCACCGTCCCGTCGCCACGGTGAGCGATTGAGTCGAGCGGGGTTTCGTGCCGGTCGGACATTGTGTCGGGAACATATGACCCCTGACGGGTTCAAGCGAAACGGAGATCAGGAATTCCTTCTGGCTGGGCGGCCCGCGCGGCATTTGCCGGTTGTAAGAATGGATAGCCCTCAAAGCAGAAGGGACCCGTAAACCATGCAAAAATTGCGGCCGCCATCTCTGCGACGCGACAGGATTTCGCTGCGTGAGTATTGGAAACAATGCACTTAAGAGTTTTTAGGTGCACTTGCTGCCCCAAATGTCGATGGCGCAGTCCTTGCACAACTGAGGGTTGCCGTAAGTCTCAAGAATGGACCGAGCCCCCTCCCAGGTGGTCCTGGTCCCACACGAAAGGGAACTTCTCATGCGTCAATCAATGCTCGTTTCGGTCCTCGCGGGCGCCTTTGTCCTGACCGGCACATCTACCGCGCTCGCGCGGGAGAAGGGCTCGCCCCCAGTCTCGGTGCTCCAGTCTCCGGCGACGGCGTCATCCTTTGACGCAACGGACTGCATCACGTGCCACGAGCCGGCGGTGGCGAAGATGAAGGCGACGAAACACTTCGGCCTCGAACAGAGTTGCGCGACCTGCCACGATCGGGACAAGTCGATGATCCATTCGAAGGATCAGGCGGACGGCAAGGCGACGCCGGGACCGTCGTTCAAGAGTCTCAAGCCGAACGAGATCAACGCGACGTGTCTGGACTGCCACGAGAAGGGCAAACAGGAGAACTGGATGGGCGGGAAGCACGACGCCCGGAAGGTGGCTTGCACCACGTGCCACAGCGTGCACACCTTCAAGTCCGCGAAAGCGCAGTTGAAGACGGTGACGGATTCCGAGACCTGTTCGACCTGCCACAAGACGGAGCGGGCGCAGATGCAGCGGCAGTCGCACCATCCGGTTCGCGAGGGGAAGATGTCCTGCTCGAGCTGCCACAATCCTCATGACGGATCGCGGCCGAAGATGCTCCAGGCGGAATCGACGAACGAACTCTGCTACAAGTGCCACGCGGAGAAGCGGGGACCGTTCCTGTTCGAGCATGCGCCGGTGCGCGAAGACTGCGTTTCCTGCCACGCGCCGCACGGATCGAACCACAAGCGTCTGCTGGTGCAGAAACTGCCGAACCTGTGCTGGAACTGCCATCTGACCGGCTCGGGCCACTTCGGATCGGGCGACAATCTCTCGACGGAGCTTGGCGCACGGATAGCGCCTCCCGGATCGCCCACAGGTTTCCCGACCGCGAACTCGCGGTTCATCGAGAAGTCCTGCAAGAACTGCCATGTGAATCTGCACGGCTCCAATTCGCCTTCGGGCGCGTACTTCATCAGGTAAGGCAGCCATGAAAACAACAATGAAGGTCACCACCCTCACCCTCGCCGTACTCATGGCGGCTCCGTTCACGATGGCTCAGGACGAAACCGCGAAGAAGAGCGGAGGCCAGATCAGCGTCGGCGTGCTCGGCCGGGACGACATCGCTTCCTCGAAGTTCACGGAGTACCGGGAAGTTCCGAAGGGGGTTTCCGTCCCTTTCTTCAACCTCTACTCGGTCGGGGACAAGGTTGATTTCAAACTGTTCGGGTACAACGTGCGCCAGACCGACCAGCGCTACAACGGCTGGCTGAAGGCCTCCGCGTTCGACATGTACTTCGACTACAACCAGACCCCGCACGCAATGGGGAACGACGCGCGGACGATCCAGAGCGAACTGGCTCAGGGTGTCTGGGGGATGAGCGACTCGCTGCAGCAGACACTCGGGACCACGGTGAACGCCACACCCACCGCGGGCCGGAACGTAACGTTCTACGACGCGCTTCTCGGCCCGAGTTTCGCGGCCGCGAACAAGATCGACATCACGAGCACGCGCAAGCGGGGGACGGCCACGTTCGACTTCGCGAAGAAGCTGCCCTTCGACCTGTCTTTGACCTACATGCGTGAACTGAAGTCCGGCTATCGCGGAGAAGAAGGCGGCGGCGTCTACAGCGCGGTGAGCAGCGTGGTCGAGGTTCCCGGACCGCTCGACGAGATCACCCAGGACATCAGCGCGCGCCTGGCGAAGAGCTTCTCGAAAGGCAACATCCACGCCTCGTTCGCGAGGAATCTCTACAACAACCGGGCTGAGACCCTGACCGTGGACAATCCGTTCCAGTGGTTCGACGCGCCGTACGTGACCTCTCCGGCTCCCGCGGTGGGCGGCGCGTCGCGCGCGCGCTGGATCAACGCTCCGGACAACGAAGCGAGTACGGGAAACATCGGCTTCCTGCTCAAGTTCGCGAAGCAGACCCGCCTTGGCGGCGAGCTTTCGATGGGTCGGTGGACGCAGAACGCGCCCTTCTATCCCTACACCATCAACTCCGCGCTGCGGACGCCTTCGGGCGCTCAGGCCGACAGCCTTGCCACCCTCCAGCGTCCCTCGTTCGACGGCAAGATCGACACCACCACGATGAACCTGACGTTCTCGTCGCGGCCGGTCGACAACCTGGCTCTGCGGGCGAGTTTCCGCAGCTACGATCTCTCCAACAAGACGAACCGGTTCGTGATCACGGGCGATGTGGCCGCGACTCCGGACCGCGACTGGACCGTGGTCTCGCCGAGCGCCGATTCTCCCTACGGCCACGCGACGGCTAATGTGTACGACAACAAGACCACGAAGTTCACGGCATCCGCCGCCTACGACTTCGGCGACGTCACCCTCGAAGCCCAGGGCCGAGTGGGTCGTCTCGAACGGACGAGCCGTGAAGCGCTCAAGGGCGACGACAACGGCTACGCGATCACCGCCTTGTACCACGCGAACGACCGGATCAGCTTCCGCGGCACGTACGATGACTCCAAGCGGACGGCCGAAGGGGAGACCCTCTACGGTTTCCAGTCCGACGAAGCCGAGCGCAAGACGAAGCGGACCGGCATCGACGTCGAGTTCTCTCTGCCCAAGGGCGTCGATCTGAGCTTCGCGTACTTCCTGCGCGACGTGCAGTACACGAACCGTCCGGATCGCCGGCCCGTGACCTCGGGCGCGCCGACCGCGGGTGGACAGCCCTTCCCCGGCACCCCGAGCGGCCTGCTCGAAGCGAAGTACGACTCGTACACCG
Source organism: uncultured Acidobacteriota bacterium (assembly GCA_964396875.1). Lineage (GTDB taxonomy): Bacteria > Acidobacteriota > Vicinamibacteria > Fen-336 > JAGNNV01 > JAGNNV01. The sequence goes on from CAYNHK010000039.1 coordinate 27,102, forward strand.
CGGAGATCGCCT
>CAYNHK010000040.1:0-26982 GCA_964396875.1 uncultured Acidobacteriota bacterium
ACGACTTCAAGGCCTACAACGACGCCCTCGGTCACCAGAGGGGCGACGAGTGCCTGCGCCTTGTGGCGCGCACGCTGCACGACACGGTCAAACGCGCACCGGACCTCGCCGCTCGCTACGGAGGCGAGGAGTTCGTGGTGGTCCTGCCCGCCACGGGACCCGAAGGTGCGGTCGCCGTGGCGGATGAGATCCGGCAGGCCCTTGCGAATCTGGCCATCCACCACCCGCGTTCTCGGGTCCGGCCCGCCGTCACCATGTCGATCGGAGTGGCGACGTCGGTGCCCTCGCCGGACACTTCGATCGAGGCCCTGATCGCGGCCGCGGACGGCGCGCTCTATCAGGCGAAGCGCTCAGGCCGCGACCGCTGCGTCGCCGCCTGAGCGGCGACCTTCCTACTTCAGGGTCGCGACGAACGTCACTTCGGGAATCGACGCAAGGGCCTTCGAGATCGGGCAGTTCTTTTTCGAGAAATCCACCTTCTCGGCGAAGACTTCGGCGCTCACGCCCGGGACCACCGCCACGGTTTCAAGCTCCATCTTCGTGATCGCGGGGCCGGCTCCGAGATGGACCGTCGCGGAGGTCTCGATGCTGGTGGGCGGATGGCCCGCGGTGGTGAGCTGAGCGGCGAGGAACATCGAGAAGCAGCCGGCCTGGGCCGCGCCGATGAGTTCTTCGGGGTTCGTGCCGGACGCCGCCCCCTCGAAGCGCGACACAAACGTGAAGGGCGCGTCGAAATGCCCGGACGCTCCCTTCATCGTCCCCTTGCCCTCTTTGAGGGTGCCGGTCCACTTCGCGTGAGCTTTTGAAACTGCCATGGGTGAGATCTCCTTTGAGGTTCTGGTTGAGAGACAACTGTACCCGGCGGGGCGCGTTCGTGCCTCGCCGGCCCGCTTTGGATGCGTGCTAAAACGTCGCGCATGTTCATCGGACATTTCGCTCTCGGCCTGGTGGCGAGCCGCGTGGAGAAGCGGCTGCCCCTCGGAACCGCCTTGATTGCCTCCCAGCTGCCCGACGCGTTGTGGCCCGTGTTCCTCCTCGCGGGAGCCGAGGCCGTGGCCATCGCTCCCGGCGACACCGCGATGACGCCTCTTCGCTTCGAGTCGTATCCGTGGTCGCACAGCCTGCTCATGGTCGCGGTCTGGGGCGCCCTGTTCACGTTCGTTTATGCGGCCGCCGGACGGGCCCGGGCGGCGGCGATCCTGCTCGCACCGCTCGCGGTCAGCCACTGGGTCCTCGATTTCATCACCCATCGCCCCGACATGCCCCTGTTCCCCTGGGGCGATCTCCGATTCGGCCTGGGGATGTGGAACTCCGTCCCCCTGACCGTCGTGATCGAGGGCCTCCTGTTTGCCGGCGCGGTGGCGTACTACGCGAAAGGCCGCCCGATGTCGAACGGATTTTGGGCTCTGATCGCGACCCTCGCGATCGTCTACGTCGGAAACGTCGTGGGCCCTCCGCCCCCATCGACGGCCGCGATCATCGGCTCGATGGTCGCGCTTGTCCCCCTCGTCTGGTGGTGGGGCAATAAAGCGGGAGCGCCTGCCTAGGTCCTCGTCTGTAACCTCCGGCGCTCCGTCGCCATCTCATTGATCAGGACACCCCTTTGCTTCTCGCTTCTGTGATTCTGCTCGCCGTTCAGGCCGCGGCTCCCGCGCCTCGACCCGATCCGATGACCCTCGGACCGGCCGTGGGACAGACGCTGCCCGCCTTCGAGGTGAAGGACAGCAGGGGCGTCGCACGGAACTTCGAGTCGCTCAAGGGCCCGAACGGCCTCGTCCTTGTCTTCTTCCGCTCCGCCGACTGGTGACCCTACTGCAAGGTCCAGCTCGTGGAGCTGGAGAGCCAGATCGCTGCGCTCCGGAAGCGCGGACTTGGAGTGGCGGCGCTCAGCTACGACTCCACCGATGTGCTCCGGGACTTCGCGGAGCGTCGCGGCATCACCTTTCCCCTTCTTTCCGATCCGGACTCGCGGGTCATCCGCGCCTTCGGCCTGCTCAATGAAATCGACTATCCGGTCGGAAATGCCGCGCATGGAGTGCCCTTCCCCGGCACGTTCGTGACGGACGGCCGAGGCGTCATCCGCCGGAAGACGTTTGAACGGACCTACCAGGAAAGAAGGACCGCCGCGAGTCTCCTCGCCGCGGAGGGCGCGATGCCGGGAGAAACCACCACCGCCGTTCAAAACGGTCAGTTCACGCTCAAGACATCGGCCAGCAACGGCGAAGCGTCCACGGGCCAGCGAATCACACTGATCCTCGACTTCGAGATGGGACCGAAGATGCACGCGTACGCGCCCGGGGTGAAGGGCTACAGACCCCTCGCCTTCCGCCTCGATCCACACCCGCTCATCAACGCCCACGCGGTCGTCCTCCCGGAGTCCACGCCGTACAGGTTTGAGCCGCTCAACGAGACAGTGCCGGTCTTCGAGGGCGCCTTCAGGGTTTCTCAGGACGTGACGATCCTCGCTCCGGCACGCCCCGCGCCCGGCGCTCCCACGGCGAGCCCGATCACCGAGCTTCACCTCACAGGGACGCTCGAGTACCAGACCTGCAGCGACACTCTCTGCCACGCACCGGGGACGGCCGCGCTCCGCTGGACGATCCGGCTGAAGCCGCTCGACCGAGAGCGCGCGCCCGAAGCCCTGCGTCGTCGGCCGTAGCGGGGCGGATCACTCGTCGAACGACGCGCGGCCCCGGTTCGTCTTGCGCTTCGCGTCGAGCTTCTTGGCGTCGACGCGCCGCGCTTTCGCCGCGCGGCTTGGCCGCGTGGGCTTGCGATGCTTCGGAACCACCATGGCCCGTTCCACGAGATCGTGGACCTTCGCCTTCGCGTCCTCGAGATTGCGACCCTGATCGCGGGTCAACTGAGAAGTCACGAGCAGGTGGCCGGAGGCATCGAGGCGTGAGGCGGCCATCGAACGAAGGCGCGCCCGTGCGCCGTCGCCGAGTCCAGTGATCCGCGCAAGGTCGACGCGCAGTTCCACCTTCGACGCGACCTTGTTGACGTTCTGGCCTCCGGGACCGGACGCGCGCACGCCTTTCCACTCAATGGCGGAGTCGGGGATCACAAACCCCGGGGTCCTGGCAACCGACACACTCATGGGCTCAAAGCTACCACCTGAGCGTCCCGGTCCTGAGCGTTCCCGGCGCACCCCGTCGTAGGATTGCTCCACCCACCTGGGGCGGGCGGCGCCTCGACCTCAATCAGGAGATCATCAATGAACCGTCGTCTTGCCGCTCTTGTCGCCTTCACTTTCGCAGCCACCGCGGCGTTCGCGCAGAATCCCGCCGACAGCGGAGAGATCGATCGGTCCACCGCGATGATGCGGCCGATGATCGAACGGTACCAGGCCGATCGGACCACCCTCGAGCGTTCGTGGGTCGAGGGTGCTGCGGGCGGTGGCTTCGGCGGGCGAGGTGGCGCGGCGACACCCTTCTCGCCACGACAGTTCGCGCGCATGAAGAAGTTTCACTCCGACTGGCAGAAGACGCTTGGCGGTGTCGCGTTCGACAGCCTCGACCAGACCGGGAAGATCGACTATCTGCTCCTCTCGAACCAGTTGCGGTACGAACTCCGCCAGATCGACCTGCGCGAGAAGGAAGGGGCGGAGATCGACGCCCTGCTGCCCATGGCGAAGGCGATCCACAATCTCGACGAGGCGCGCCGCGCGTTCCAGCTCGTCAAGGGCGATGAGTCCGCGCGCACGCTCAATCAGATCCTCAAGGACATCCAGGCCGCCCGTGCGAGCCTCGACAAACCCGCGAAGGCGCCCACCCGCGAGCAGGCCGTGCGCGCCACCGCCACGATCGCTCGTTTGCGGACCGTGCTCAAGGAATGGTCGGAGTTCTACAACGGCTACGATCCCCTCTTCACCTGGTGGACCGAGCAGTCGGTGAAGGACGTGGATCAGGCGCTCGATAACTACTCGAACTTCATCCGCGACCGTTTCGGCAGTTCGAAATCGGAAAGCCTCAACACGTCGGTGGTGAATCCGGTCGGGCGCGACATGCTCCTCGCCGATCTGGAGCGGGAGATGATCGCGTACACCCCCGAGGAGCTGATCGCGATCGCGAACGCGGAGCTGGCCTGGAGCGAGCGGGAGATGCTCAAGGCGACCCGCGAAATGGGCTTCGGCGACGACTGGAAGAAGGCCCTCGAGAAGGTGAAGACGATGCACGTGGCTCCGGGCGACCAGCCGGCAATGGTGCGGGATCTCGTCCTCGAAGGGGCGGCCTACGTCGAGAAGCACGATCTCGTGACCGTGCCCGCGCTCGTGAAAGAGACGTGGCGGATGCAGATGATGTCGCCGGCGCGTCAGCTCGTGAGCCCGTTCTTCCTGGGCGGCGAGTCGATCATCGTGTCCTTCCCCACCGACACCATGACCTTCGAGCAGAAGATGATGAGCATGCGCGCGAACAACATCCCGTTCTCCCGCGCGGTGGCCCATCACGAGATGGTGCCCGGCCATCAGCTTCAGGGCTTCATGTCGGCGCGCTACAAGACGTACCGCGGACCTTTCGGGACGCCTTTCTGGTCGGAAGGGAACGCGTTCTGGTTCGAAATGCTCTTCTGGGACATGGGCTTCCCGCGCACACCGGAGGAGCGAATCGGCATGCTGTTCTGGCGGATGCACCGCTCCATCCGGATCGTGTTCTCGTTGAGCTATCACCTCGGGAAGATGACGCCACAGGAAGCCGTCGACATGCTCGTGAACCGCGGAGGTCATGAGCCCGGCAGCGCCGCCGCCGAGGTCCGCCGATCCTTCGACGGTTCCTACGCCCCGCTGTACCAGTGCGCGTACATGCTGGGCGCCCTGCAGTTCCGATCGATGCACAAGGAGCTGGTGCTCACGAAGAAGATGACGAACCGCGCCTTCCACGACGCGATCCTCAAATCGAACCGCATCCCCGTCGAGCTGATCCACGCAGATCTCACGAACAAGAAGCTCACCCGCGACTACACCACGTCGTGGAAGTTCTACGGCCCGATCCCCGCGACGCCCTGACCTTCCGCGGTTCGCCGCATCGCGTCCCACAATTCCGCGACGTGCGCGCGCTCCGTCAGGAGGGCGCCGATGCTGATGCGGACCATCCACCTTCCGTCCAGCGTCGCGGGCGTCACGTAAGCCTCGCCGGACCGGTTCAGCGCGTCGGCCCACGCCTGGGTGTAGCGGTCGAGGGCCTCGCCCTCGAGGCCGGGGGGCTCGTGACGCACGCAGAGCGTCTGTAGCGGAACCGGAGCGAGAACACGCCAGTGCGGCGTCTTCTCCACTTCCCCTTTGAGCCACTGAGCGTTCGCGAGATCGCGGCGCAGCCGCGCCTGAAGCCCGGTTACACCCTGCTCACGGATGAGGAACCACAACTTCAGGGCCCGGAACCGCCGGCCCAGGGGAATCCCCCAGTCGCGAAGGTTCTTCACGCGCTCGTCCACCGCACTCCTCAGATAACTCGGATTCGTGCTCATCACGCGCACGAGGTGTTCGGCGTCGCGCACGTAGTAGACCGAACAGTCGAACGCCACACCGAGCCATTTGTGCGGATTCAGAACGATCGAGTCCGCGCCTTCGATACCTTCCCAGAGACCGCGGCATTCCGGCAGGATCATCGCGGATCCCGCCATGGCGGCGTCCACGTGCAGCCAGAGACCGTGAGCGCGGGCTACATCGGCGATGGCTCCAACCGGGTCCACCGCCGTGGTCGTCGTTGTGCCCGTGGTCGCGACCACCGCGCACGGCTTGAGTCCGGCCGCGATGTCCTTGCCGATCGCATCGGCCAGAGCGTCGGGCCGCATCGCGAAAGACGCGTCTGTCGGTACGAGGCGAACGTGATCCCGGCCGAAACCCGCGAGGAGCGCGGCCTTGTCCACCGAACTGTGCGAGTGGGCCGACACGTAGACCACGAGCGCAGAGGGAATGGACTGAATCCCGCCTTTCACGAGCGAGTACGAAGACGCCCGCTCGCGCGCGCAGATCAAAGCCACCAGAGTGCTCGTGGACGCGGTGTCCTGAATGACGCCGTTCCACTTGTCCGACAAGCCCACCATCTGCCGGAGCCAGTCCGTGGTCACTTCTTCAACTTCGGTCAAGGCGGGGCTCGACTGCCAGGAGAGTCCGAGCACACCGAGACCCGTGCTCAGGTAGTCCCCGAGGACCGATGACAACTCGCCGTTCGATGGGAAATAGCCGAAGAAGCGCGGATGCTGCCAGTGCGAAAGGCCGGGCAGGACGATTCGCTCGAAGTCGCGAAACACCGCATCCATCGACTCCGGCCCTTCAGGCGGCGTTGTCGGCAGCTGCGCGCGTATCGACCCGGGCTCGACCGTCGACATCACGGGCCGCGATGCCGTGCTCGTCCGATAGTCGGCGATCCAGTCGATCAGCCGATGCCCGAACGCGCGGAACTCTTCGGGGTTCACTTCTCCCAGAAGAACTTCCCGCGCTTCGTCGCCGTCGGCAGAAGCTCATCCATGGTCGCGGCATCGAAGAGGCGGCCGTTGATCATGGTGTGGCTGACGTTCTCGGTGACGCGAATGTCCATCAGCGGATTGCCGTCGATGACGATGACATCCGCGAGTTTCCCGACCTCGAGCGAACCGATGTCCTTGTCGAGACCGAGATAGCGCGCGCCGCTGATCGTCGCCGCCTTCAGGACATCATGGTTCTTCATGCCGCCCTGGGCCAGCATCCACATCTCCCAATGCGCGCCAAGTCCCTCGCGCTGGCCGTGCGCGCCGATGTTGACCATGACGCCGCGCTTCGCCAGCTCATTCGCGCTCTTCGAGAGGCTTATGTGGTTGAAGTCGTTGTCTCCCGCGGACATGATCGGCCGCATGGCGCGCGCATCCACGTTCTCCTGGGGCACGAAAGTGAGAAGGCGCTTGTTCTGCCACACCCGCGTGCGCTCGTACCAGTAGTACTCGCCGGAAAGGCCGCCGTAGCCAACCACCAGGGTGGGCGTATAGCCGCTCTTGCTCTGGCTCCAGAACTGCAGGGCGTCTTCATAAAGCGTCGCCACCGGCACCGAATGCTCGACGCCGGTGTTGCCGTCCGCGACCATCGTCATGTTGTGCTGATAGAGCGACCCGCCTTCGGGCACCACCATCATTCCGAGTTCGCGCGCGGCGGCCACGACCTGCTGGCGCTGCTCGCGGCGCGGCTGGTTGTAGCTCTTGACGCTGAAAGCGCCCACCGCCTTGAGCTTCTTGAGGTGGAAGCGTGCATCGTCGAGCGAGTTGATCTCCGCGCGGAAGTCGCCGCCCGCGCCATAAAGGATCGTGCCCGTCGAGAAGATGCGGGGCGCGGTGATGAGACCGGCGCGCGCCATTTCCGAGGCCGCGAAGACCGTGGACGTGTCGTTCGAGGGATCGTGCACGGTGGTGACGCCAAAGCCGAGGCTCGCGTACATCACCCAGTTGCGTTGCGGCACCACTTCCTCGGTGCCGAAGCCGCCGTGCCAGTGCACGTCAACGATGCCGGGCATCACCGTCTTGCCCGCGACGTTCACAACCTTCGCATCGGCGGGGACTCTCGTGGAGCCGCGGGGTCCGACCGCGATGATCCTGTTCCCCTCGACCACCACCACGCCGTCCGCGATCACAGCGTCCCCTTTCATGGTGACCACTCGGCCCCCGACGAGAGCGATCTTGCCCTTGGGCAGATCGGGAGCGGCTTCGAAGCCGATGTTGCGGCCCGTCGCCGGCAAATCGGGAAGGGTGTCTGCGTTGGCGAGGAACTTGAAGCTGTCCTTGACCGAACGTTCGAAGAGTTCCGGCCCGAGCGACCAGTGGACCTTGGACGAATCTCCGGACCAGTGCAGGTACTCCCCCGCTTCCTTGCTGATCTGAGCCACGGGGAACGCCGAGGTCTTCGGCCCGATGTCGACCTTCTGGCCGGACATCGCGAAGGCGCCGACGAACGCTCTGAAGCCTTCTCGGAAAGCCACCCACTTGCCGTCGGGGGAGACCTTGAATTCGGTCGCGTCCTTGGACGAGAAGTGCGCGCGCTCCTCGCGGCCATCAAGGCCGATGCTCGAGAGGCTCCGGGTATCGCCCTCGAACTTCTGGAAGAACACACGGTCGCTTGACGCGCCGAAATGCGGACGCACCGCGCGCTTCGTCACCAGGGTCGACGCTCCCCCAGCGGCCGGCACCTTGTAAAGCCCGGCGTTCGAGGAATACAGCGGCGAACGAAGGAACCCACCGCCACTCTTGCGGTAGACGATGGTGGATCCGTCGGGAGAAAACACCGGCTCGACATAGTGACCCGGGTCGCTCACTACCGCGCGTCCTTCACCACCCGATGCAGGGACCACGCGGATCGTCGAGAGCTTCTCGTCATCCCACGTGGTGTAGACCACGTTCCGGCCGTCACGCGAGAACGACGGATAAAGCTCCCAATGATCGGCCTGAGAGGTGAGCCGGCGCGGCGTGCCCTGGGGCAGGTCGCGGATCCAGAGGCGGCCGAGGGCCTGGAAGAGGACTTTGTCCCCGGTCGGCGAGACCTCGACGAAGCGAAGGTTCTTGACCGTCAGGGAGGGCGGAGCGACCTCGATCGGGAAGCGCACGGCTTCGGTGATCGCGCGGGTGTCCTTCACCCGAAACGGGATTTCGACCGCAGTCTTCGCCTTGACGTCGACCCTGCGCAGTTTCCCACCGGACCAGATGACGATCGCGGAGTCGTCGGGCGTCCACGAGAACGTGGGGTAGAGACCATGAATCGCCCAGGCCTCCTGCATGTCGCGCTCCAGGCCATCGTAGACCTGCTGCTCACGGCCGCTCGCGAGATCGCGCAGCATGAGGACCTGCTTGTCGCGAATCCGGCGCGCGAAAGCGAGGGTCTTGCCGTCGCGCGAGATCACGGGACGAACCGCGCCGCCCGGGCCGCCGGTGACGCCTTCGGACTCGCCGGTTTCGATGTTCACCGCGCGAATCGCGTACACGCCGGCGTAAACGTCCTTGTTGTACTCGAAGAAGGCGCCCGGCGTCGCATCCATCGAGTAGTAGATGATCTTTCCATCCTTCGAGAAGACGGGTTCGCCCACGTCCTTCTGGTCGTTCGCCTTCTTCGTGACCTGGAGGCCATCGCCGCCCGCCACGTGGTAGAGCCAGATCTCGCCCGCGCCCAGGGAACGGCTGGCCGTGAAGTGTTTGCGCGCTGCGATGTACTGCCCGTCGGGCGACCAGGCCGGGGAGTTGAGAAGACGGAAGGACTCCTTGGTCACCTGCTTCGGGTTCTTCCCGTCGCGGTCCATCACCCAGATGTTGTCGCCTCCCGCGCGGTCAGAGGTGAATGCGATCTTCTTCCCGTCCGGCGAGAAACGCGGCTGCATGTCCCACATGGCGCCGCTGGTGAGACTCTTCGCCTCACCGCCGCCGATCGGCAACGAGTAGATGTCGCCCAGCAGGTCGAACACGATCTCCTTGCCGTCGGGACTCACGTCCACGGTCATCCAGGTGCCGCTGGTGACATCGAGGTTCGCGGTGGTCTTCGGCCCGGGCGCGTTGTTCACATCCCACTTCGCGGCTTCCTTTGCCGGGGTGGCGGAGGGGGCAGGCGATGCGGCGGCCGCGGGGGCCTGGGCGGAAACCGGGGCCTGGGCGGCGAGCGAAAGTGCGGCGAGCGAAAGAAGGATTCTTTTCATGGGTGGCGGGATCTTACCGGCGGGAGAGGTCAGGAGAAGCGTTCAAATTCATGAAGGAAGCCGAGCGTTTTCATGTCTTCCATGCGGTCGAGGTAGACATTTCCGTCGAGGTGGTCGCACTCGTGCTGGATGACCCGGGCATGGAAGCCGGAAGCTTCAAGCGAATAGGGCTTTCCGTCGCGGCCGAGGGCATCGAGGCGGATCTTCTCAAAACGAGGCACGAGGCCGCGGAGGTCCGGGACGGACAGACATCCTTCGATGTCGAACTGCCGCTTTTTCGAGAGTGGCGTCACCACGGGGTTGATGAGAACGGTGAGCGGAACGCCTTTTCGCTCTCCGCGACGGTCGCTCGCCGGGACCTCGAGAACCGCCACTCGAAGGCTGACGTGGACCTGGGGCGCCGCGACGCCGACGCCATCGTACTCGTGCATGGTCTCGACCATGTCGTCGAGAAAACGCTGGAAGTCGCGCGTGGGTATTGCCGCGGAGTCGACGTTCTTCGCCCGTGCGCGCACTACGGGGTTGCCGATACGGGCGACTTTGAGGATGGCCATGGCCGCGATTATAGGAACGGCCCGGTCTGCCGGTAGATTTCCCGAGCGATGAAGAAAGACGACCTCACCCCCGAAGCTCGCGCCGCCTGGATCAACCTTCCCCACGCCCGCACCGTCGCCGAGCGTATCGACCGGCAGTTGGAGATTCTGCGGGTGCTCGATGGCGAAGGCTCCAAGCGCCTCAACGCCGCGGTGATCGGGCTCCGCAACCGCCTCGAACCGTGGGTTGACGACGCCGACCCGGAAACCGCGGCGGCCTCCGCCGACCCGATCGTCGATGTCGCGCGTGAACTTGTCCAGGCCATCATCGACGACGAGCGGGCGCGCGGCGATCGCCTCGGTCAGTGCGTGCGGAACCTCTTCGAGTGCCTCGGTCTGCCCAACGAAGGGCGCAGGGTCTCGCTCGCCTGCGGCGAGAACCCGGACTCGATTATGCGGTGACCACCTGCGCCTCGGTCCGCACGCTCCGCATCAGCACCCTCGCCACCGCCGAACCGACGACGAGCATGGCGAGGGCCACGAGAGGCTGAGGCTCGGGCAGGACGCCCTTGGGCTCGTCCATGATCAGGACGAGGATGAATGTGGTCGCGTTCAGTGTGGCGTGGGCGATGATGGGCGGCCATAACGAGCCCGTGTCCAGCCGAAGCTTCGCGAGAAGCATCCCGAGGATGAAGGCGAAAGGCACGCGGTAGTAGATGGTCGTGCCGTCGCGCATCGTATCCACGTGGATCGCCGCGAAAAGCGCGGAGGGGATGATGAGGGCCGCCCACACCCCGAGGCCGCGTTTGAAGACGGGTGTGAGCAGGCCGCGAAACAGGATCTCCTCGCACACCGCAGGGGCGATGGCGATCGCGCCGATCGAGAAGACCCAGCCGAGCAGTTTCGTAGGCTTGAGCATCGCGTGCAGGCCCTGGAACTGTTCGAGGTAGGCGAGGGGCGGCTTCACGAAGACGTACTGCGCTTCGAAAACCCCAAGACTGAGCGCCCACAGGGCGAGGCCGAGCACGAAGGTCTTCGCGGCGGCGGGTGCCGTCAAAGGCGCGAAACGGTAAAGCTCCGGCATCCGGGCGGCCAGGATCGCGGCCACCACGAGGGCGGGCAGGGCCAGGGCCACTTCGGCAAAGATCAGAACGAGGCGGAACTGGACCTTCCCGACGAGTCCGCTTTGCGCAACCGCCATGCCCACCAGGCCCGCGCCATAGGCGACGAGGGCCAGAAACAAACTTGCGCCGATGAACGAACCCGGGGACCTCTCCTGACTCATAGGTCGGCGATTATCCCCTACGGAAACGCCTCGTCTCTCCCCGGTGGCGCCAGAGAAGAGAGAAATGCTGCTTCAAGCCACCCTGCCACCCACCGATAATCCGCGCGAGCGCCTGACCTCGCTCGGCGCTTCTGCGCTCACCAGCGCCGAACTCATCGCCGTCCTCCTCGGCGTGGGATCGCCGTCCCGCTCGGTGTTCGACCTCTCCCGCGAGCTGAGCGAGCGCGGCCTTCTTTCGCTCTCCCAGTCTCCCCCGCTCACTCTCGCCCGCCACCACGGCCTCGGCCTCGCGAAGGCTCTGCGCATTCTCGCGGCGTTTGAACTGGGACGCCGTCTTCATGCCGAAGATGCTCCACCGAAACCGCGGCTGGACTCGCCCGAGGCGGTGGCGGCGCACCTCCTGCCCCGGCACACCGCGCACGCGAGCGAGGTGTTCGGCATCCTCGCCCTCGACTCGAAACACCGTCTGCTCGGCGAAAAGATCGTCGCCACGGGCGGCCGCCACAGTGTCGCCGTCTCACCCGCCGATGTCTTTCAAGCGGCGCTCCCGTTTCGTCCCCGGTCGGTGGTGGCCTTCCACAATCACCCGAGTGGCGACCCGCATCCTTCGGAGGAAGACAAGGCCTTGACGTATCGTCTCGCCCGCTCGGGCGAGGTTCTGGGTATAGCCCTTGTCGACCACATCGTCCTCGGGGGCCGCGCCTTCGCGAGCTTCAAACAGCTGGGCCTTCTCTAAGTATCTCAAAAGAAATAAGATCACCCTCCAGTTGACCCCACGAACCCTTTTCCACACGACGCCGATCTACTACGTCAACGACGTGCCCCATGCGGGCCACGCCTACTGCACCATCGCCTGCGACGCGCTCGCCCGCGCGCGCAGGCTGCATGGCGACGATGTCTTCTTCCTCACCGGCACCGACGAACACGGCCAGAACATCGAGCGGATCGCCCGTGAAAAGGGCGTGCCGGAGCAGGCGTATTGCGACGAGATCTCCGGGGTATTTCGCGAACTGTGGGGCGCGCTCAACATCGAATACGACGGCTATATCCGCACGACCGACGAGATTCACAAACGCGGCGTCCTCAAACTCTGGGAGCGGCTGCGAGTCGCGAAAACGCCCGATGGGCAGGACGCGGTTTACCGGGGCAAGTACGCCGGCTGGTACTGCCCGCGGTGCGAGGCCTTCAAGACTGAAGACGAAATGAAGCAGCCGGGGAACATCTGCCCCGACCACGAACGGCCATGCGAGTGGACCGAAGAAGAGAACTTCTTCTTCCGCCTTTCCGCCTATCAGGCGGTTCTTGACGACCTGATCCGGTCGGACAAGATGAAGATCACGCCCGAGAGTCGGAAGAACGAGGTTCTCGCGGTGGTGAAGCAGGGCCTGCAGGACTTCTCGATCTCTCGCGCGCGGGTCAAGTGGGGCATCCCCATCCCCGACGATCCGTCGCACGTCTTCTATGTCTGGGTCGACGCGCTGTCGAACTACATCACCGCTCTCGGGTACGCCGACGATTCCCCCGGCTTCGAGAAGTTCTGGGGCGGGGACGCCGAGCGGATGCACGTGATCGGCAAAGAGATCATCCGGTTCCATTGTCTCTACTGGCCGGGATTGCTCATCGCGGCTGGCCTCCTCCCTCCGTCGCGCGTGTTCGCTCACGGCTGGATGACCAAAGACGGGAAGAAGCTCTCGAAGAGCACCGGGAACATCATCGATACGAAGATCCTCGCCGACCAGTACGGCGTCGACGCCGTCCGGTACTACTTCCTGCGCGAAACGTCGTTCGGCCAGGACTGGGACTTCTCCGAAGCGGGCCTGGCCCAGAGGTTCAATTCCGACCTCGCGAACGATTTCGGGAATCTGGTCTCCCGGTCGCTGACCATGATCGCGAAGTACTGCGACGGGAAGATCCCCCCGCGGGTCGAGGAGTCGGCGGACAACCGCCTCGCGACCGACGGCATCTTCGCTTCGTACGATGCCCTCAACTTCTCCGCGGCCCTCACGGAGATCTGGGCTTCGGTCAGCGCCGCGAACCAATGGATAGTTCAGACCGCTCCGTGGAATCTCGCAAAAGACCCGGCCCGCGCGGATGATCTCAAGGCGTTCCTCTATCGCCTCGGCGAGCGCGTCCGTGTCCTCGCGCTGCTGGCATCGCCCGTGATCCCGGCCGCCGCACAGAAAGTTCTCGACATGATGGGCATCCCGAAGGACGCCGAGGCCCGGCGGAGCGTGGCTTACGGCCTCCTGCCCGAAGGCCAGCCGGTCGGGCCCATCCAACCACTCTTTCCTCGTATCGAACTCAAGAAGGCCCCCGCTGTGAACGACGAAAAGAACCCCAACTCCTCCCCCGCGGGAGGCGAAACCGTCATTGCGAGGCCCGAGTCCGTTGACGATGGGCCGAAGCAACCCCCTCCGACAACTACCAACGCCCCGCCCACCGAACCCGACCTCGTCGGCATCGAGGCCTTCGGAGCCCTCGACCTGCGCACCGCGAAGATCATCGAGGCCGAGAAAATCAAGGGCTCGAAGAAACTGCTGAAGCTTCAACTCGACGTGGGCGGCGTGCCGCGTCAGATCGTTTCGGGAATCGCGGAGGCCTACGAACCGGAGCAGCTGGTCGGCAGAACGATCATCCTGATCGCGAACCTCAAGCCCGCCAAGCTCATGGGCGTCGAATCGCACGGCATGCTCCTCGCGGCCACGGTGGACGGGAAAGCCGTCCTCGCAGGCTTCGAGAAGGACGTTCCCTCAGGGACAAGGGTGAAATAGTCCAGTGAAGGGCGGGGCCTCCGGGGGACAGGACCAGGCGACGTTCCTGCTCTCCGTCTTCTCCGCTGAAGACTTCGAAGAGTTGGCCCAGTGCGCGAACGTGCAGGCCGCCCGCCAGTTCGGCGCCCACCTCACGCTGTTCTGGACCGACGGAACGTTCGATCGCGGCGTACTGCGACGCCACTCGGCTCCCCCCAGAACCCCGGCGCTCGTCGAGTCTCCTTTCGTCGGCCGCGCCCTCGCGGGGGACTCCGCCTCGCGACCCTCGCCCCACCACCCCCGCGAAACCGAGACCATCATCGCCCTGCGCGGACCCCGTTCGAATTCGAGCGCCGCGGTGATGCTGACCCACGAGAATGGCCGGCCTCTCCCCCAACTGGTCCTCGACGCGTTCCTCGAGCCCATCCGCTGGCGCGCGCGTGAACTCTGGGACCGGGTGCATCTGAAGCGGAGCGTGCTTCGCCTCGAACAGTCGGAGCGCGTCCAGCACGCGCTGTACGCCATCGCCGATCTCGCCAGCGCCGAAATCGAGATGAAGGAGATGCTCGCGAGCATCCACAAGATCGTGGGCGCGTTGATGTATGCCGAGAATTTCTACATCACCCTCGTCAATCACGGGCGCCAGACCCTGCGATTCCTCTACTTCGCGGACACGGTGGACGTTGATCTCAAGGTCGATGACAGCGAGGTGGCGTTCTCCGACCCGGCCCTCAAGAACAGCCTGACCCTCGCCCTCATCCGCCACGGAAAGACCATGCGGGGCCCGTCGGCCACGGTCCGGGCCGCGCTCAAGGTCGCGCGCGACCCCGCCCACGGCACCGACTCGGAAGACTGGCTCGGCGTCCCGCTCATCGGCGAAGGGCGTGTGCACGGCGCGATCGTGGTTCAGAGTTACCTCAAGGATGTGCGGTTCAGCGAAGAGGACGCGGCTCTCCTCGGTTACGTGGCCCAGCACATCCTCACCGCACTCGAGCGCCGGCGCGCCCACGCCGAACTCGAGCAACGCGTCCTCGAACGCACGCGTGAACTCCAGAAGGAGATCGCCGAGCGCAAACGCAGCGAAGAGCTTCAGGCCGCGTATTTCAAGATCGCCGAACTCGCGAACACCTCGGGCACCATGGACGCGTTCTATCTCGCCGCGCACGCGATCGTGGGCTCGCTGCTCAAAGCCTCCAATTTCTTCGTCGCCCTTCTCGAGGACGAGGACCGACTCGCTTTCGCCTACGCCGTGGACGAACGCGATCCCGCGTCTGACTTCGGCTCACGGAAACGCGGCCGTGGTCTCACCGAGTATGTGCTCCGGACGGGCCGGGCGGTGCGCGTGAACCCGGCCCAGGTCGCGGCCCTGTGCGCCGCGGGAGAGGTTGAGCCCGTGGGGGCGCCGTCGGTTTCCTGGCTGGGGGTGCCCCTGCAGGGCGATTCCGGGCTGCTCGGCGCCATGGTTGTGCAGAGCTACGACGAAGGCGTCGTCTACACGGAACGCGATCAGGAAGTCCTCACCTTCGCTTCGCATCACGTGGCGGCGGCCCTCGAGCGGAAACGCGCCCAGGATTCGCTCCGCAAGGCCTACGCCGATCTCGAGCGCAAGGTCCGGACAGGCGAGCGCGAACGGGGCGTGAGAGAACGGGGCGAGGACGAACGGGCCGGAGCCTGAGAAGGCGTTCGGTCAGCGCCGGCCCGCGCGGGGAGCCGTCCGATGGTCGCCGAAGTACTTCTCGCTGCGATACCGCAGCCACACGCGGAGTTCCTGCGGGATCTTCTCGCGCTCGGTCTCGCTCAACGTCTCGTAGAGAGCAAGCGCCTTCTCGCGTTCGCCACGGCAGGCCCGGTTGTTGTGCGCATCCCAGTAGCTGCGGGCCACGCGGATTCGTCGACACGTCTCTTTCAGGAGCGCATCGCCTTTGAGCGGCCGTTCGTTCTTCTTTTTCGCGGGCATGGGCGCGGCTAGACTACCTTGGTGAATCTCCAGGATCTGCGCACCCTTCTCGACTATCACTACTGGGCCCGCGACCGCATGCTCGCAGCCCTCTCACCATTGAGCCAGGAAGAGTACACGCGCGAACTCGGATCGAGCTTCACGTCGGTACAGGACACCCTCGGCCATGTGTACTCGGCCGAGTGGGCGTGGCATCAGCGGTGGACGGGAACTTCGCCCACGGCCCAGCTCCCCCGTGAGACCTTCCCGGATGTCGCGACCGTTCGCAGGCTTTGGGAGAAGACCGAGGCGGACGTGCGCGGCTTTACCGAGGCGCTCGGCGAGACCGGGATCGAGAGGGTGTTTGAATACAGGACCCTCGCGGGCGACCCGGGTTCATCGGTCTTCTGGCACATGCTCCAGCACGTGGTGAATCACGGCAGTTATCACCGGGGTCAGATCACGACCCTCCTTCGGCAGCTCGGTCACAAGGCGCCCGAGAGCACCGATCTCATCCGCTTCTACCGGACCCGGAAGTAGGAGGTCAGCGAACGACGGGCCTCTTGAACCTGGTCGCTTCGCTGCCGAGGAGCATCGCGACGGGCCGGGTTCCCCCCGTGGTCAGATTCCGGCGCATCAGAAGAGCGACGCCGGGCCGCGCGACCACGGCGGGGATCTGTTCAACCGGCAGACCGCGCACGTCGAGGTCGATGAGCGCCTGGTCGAGTTCGCCGCGCGTCTCGAAGCCCAGGCCGGCCTTCGAAGCCACGTCGAGCAGGATCGCAGTCACCATCTGACGCCGGGCGCGGATCGAGACCAGGCCGTTCTTCACGGAGATATCGAGCACAGGACCCTCGCGGGGCGGGTCCTTCTTCAGATTCTCTTCGTCGCGCTCCGCCTGGTCCTTCGCCATCGTTTCTTCCGTGACGCTCTCGTCTTCCGTGCTGCCGGCGAGAACAAGAAACGCCTTCTGCTCGACCGGCGTGCGCGGCTCGCGTTCGTTGAAGCCGGTAAGTTCGACGCCCACCCAGTCCTCCTGCGCCTGATCCCACCGCACCTCGTAGTCGATGTACACCTGCGGGGCGAGGGCCAGGAACAGGTTCTCGATGGGGGTCTGCGTGAGTTTCAGCGTCACCGCGCGCCGGGCCACGAGCGGCGACATTCGGACCGGAACGCCCAGCTCCTTCGCGAGACTCACACCGATGTCCGCGGCCTTCGCCTCCTTCGCGGTGAGCGTCGCCACCCGCTGAGGCGTGACCTTGAGCGTGAAAGCCGGAGGAGTCGGTTTCGGAGCAGGCGTCGCGACACCTGTCACGGGTGGCTTGCGGGTTGGTGTGGCAGTGGCTGGCGCCTGCGCGGTCGCGAATCCGGGTCCCGCGGCGAGCGCTGCGGTGAGGAGCCACCCTTGAGTGCGTCGTGCCTTCAACTCCGCACCTCGCTCACGCCCTCACCTGCGACTTCCAGATAGCCCTCAACGATGAGCATCTCGCAGAGCCGGGCTCGACTCGAGGGCGACAGGCCGGGAACATCCCGCACCGCGAACTCGGGCGGCTCGACGGTGGCCACGAAACGCAGCGCCGTCGCGAAGGCCGTAGGAAGCCATATCTCGGCGGGCCGGTCCGAGGCGCGGAACAAACCGACGCTGTCGGAGCGGGTGACGAAAGCGGCGGGTGCAACGCGGCGCAGCCGCTGATTCTCGACAAGCTTCAGCGCGGTGGCTTTCGGGTTCTGCGGTGGCTTTTCGAGATCGCGGTGGAGCCATCGGCCGATGACTTCCTCGAGCGCCTCGGCGCCGTCAGTGTCGTTCAAGAGGCCCAGGAGTTGCCGGGTTCGGCGACGAACCTCCCCGACATCCGGGGCCACCCGCGCGAAGCCGATCGGAAGACTCTCACGGATCTCCACGTGCCGACGCGATGCCTGCGCGACCACGGTCATGAGCTGGTCGACCCAGGAGACGAGGTGAAATCCAAACGTGAGGTGCACGGAGTGCGACTCTTCGGTCCACACATCGTGCGCGAAACCGCGCGGGACGTAGATCATCTCGCCGGGAGCGAGGTCGAAGGACCACTCCCTTTTCCCGACGATCTCCGCGTCCTTTACGCTCCGCCCGCCGAAAGGCGTACCTCGATAGTCGCGACGCGTCCGCGGGCCCCCCTCGAAAGTCAGCGCGGGGAGGGAATCAAGGGGCGGCGGCGCGTCATTGGTCCACACCTTCCAGCGCTTGCGACCCTCGACCTGCAGGATAAGTACGTCGTGCCCATCCTGATGCCGGTCGAGACCGCGCGATTGGGCCGGAGCCACGTACAGGTTCGCGGAGACTCGATGTGACACCTCGTCGCTCAGCCGCGCGCAAAGCCCCGCCAGCGGGGGCGCAAAATTCTGGGCGCGCGTCACCCGCGCCGAAGGACCCTTGGGAGTTTCCGGCCATCCGGGCTCGCCGGGCCGGGGCCCGGGACGGTCCTTCCCGAGATCCTCGAGCTTTCCTGCCTTGAGAGCCTCAGCGACCACGTGTCGGAAGTCGAGGCTTGCGGCGGCGAGCCGGTGGCCTGCCGCCTCAGTCGGGAAAACGCGAACGCTGCGTTGCCAGTCGGTGGCGAAGAACTCGGCGGCGGACGCACCCAACAGGGCGTCCAGCACCGGGAAAGGCAGCGCCTCGGCCGGCACTTCGACGGGCGAGGAGGCCGCGCCCGCTAGCCCTCGGGACATGGGCGCACCAACTGCTGCTCCTGCAGGCGCTCCAGAGTGAGCACAACGCTCGAACGTGCCTTGTCCGGCGTGACGTCGTATCGGGACATCAGCAGATCCACAAGGCCTCGGACCTCGCGCGACTCCTCGATGCCCGACCAGATCGCGGCCGCGGTTTCGTTGAGCGTGTAGTACTTCTTGGTGGCCAGGTTCAAGACGACGGCGTCCTGGCCTTCGAAGTCGGTGGCGACGACGTCAGCCGTCTTCTCGAAGCGGGTTTTGTCGGTGATCACGATGGGAGTATGCCACCCCATGGGTTCGCCGCCTCAATAGTGGGCGGCGAACCGTCCGGGATCAGCGAACTCGCGGCCCCCCGCCACCCTGGCACAGATTCTCTGTACCCGTCCTGAGTTCGACCGCCGGCGGGTCGAGAATGTCGTGGCTGATCTGCGGGACGAGCACGAAGAGGTAGTAGCCGCCGCCGGACGCGTAGGTGAGCCGGAAGTTCACAGGCAGACTTTCCCCATCCGCGAATACGTTGCAGGCGCCGGGGCCTTTGGCGCCGGGGCTCTTCGCCTCGGAGAGCCCGGCTTGCGGGATACCGAAGGGCACGATCAGGCGTGAGTTCACGCCGCCGGTCGTGTCCTCGTTCCACGGGTCGGTCAGGGGATACATGCCCGGATAGTCAAGACGGGCGCCCGTCGTCTGCACCCACTGGCCGAGCGAATCGACCCAGACATCGGCGTCGTTCGCATCGATAACGCGAAGATCGCCCTGGGCCGCGAGCGTCTGACGGGAGTTGCGGGTCGTCAGGTTGATGACCTTGAAGGCGAGCATGCCGATGTCTTTGCCGGTGTTGTTCGTGAAAACACGCCGGTACTCGATGCGATTCGACCAGCCTTCAACGCGGCGGTTCGGCGTTTGCTGCGGCCCCCGGGCAGGCTCGATCAGGGACGCCGGGAATTCGGCGTTCAGAACATCGCGAACCGTCAGGGTGTCCTCGGGATTCGGCCCGCCGAGAACCGCATTTACGGCGCTCGTCGGGCCGTAGGAGCCGGCGTCGGTGGCCACGAAGATGAAGTCGCGGTCGTTGTCGTCGACGTCCGAGAGAACCGCCATGTTGGTCAGACGCCTCACCCAGGCCGTCTGGTAGAGGGGATCGGTCGTCCCGAGTTCCGCGAGCTTCGTCGCCCCCTCGTAGAAGAGCGGATCCGTTTCGAGCGCGCCCCCGACCGAATCAAGCCGGGTTCCGGCGTTGTAGCTGCCGGAGTTCGCGGTCCGGAAGACGGCGAGGCCAAAGTCATCCTTGAGGTCGGCCATGAGCGAGGCATCCGCCCCGGAGAGGCATATGGCCGGGAAACTGCTGAAATCCCACGACCGGCACAACTGACCGGGAGCACCGTAGTCCCAGAGGCTGAAGTTGGCGCCCGTGGCGAGCCAGTGGCCGCCTTTCTCGATGACCGTACCGTCGGGAATCACCGCGACGACGCCGTCCGAGGTGCCGACCGACCAGCCGCCCGAGCCATCCTGAGAGAGTACGACGATCCTCGAACTCGTGCGGTTGCCCACTTCCACATACTCGTCGAGCGCCCCGCCGACGCCCCGCGCTCTGAACTCGCTGATGACGAGGTCTCTTGGCGCCGGAGTGCTCCCCACGAGAAGCGTGTACGCATTCTCGACGAAGCAGCCGGTGGGCACGTCGGTGGCCCTGACCAGAATCTCCTCAAGGAAGCCCCCGGTCGGTGTGCCGGTGATGGAGTTACCCGAGCCGGAGAGCCCCGGAGCGAGGTTCGTGTAGGTGAAGGAGAAGGGCCCGGTGGCGGTCCCCGAAACCGTGAAGGTCGCGTTGTAGGCCGAGCCCTGCAGTCCGTTGGGCACACTGACCTCGTTGATGCCCACGGAAGGACAGGTCTGATTCAGGAAGGACCCCGCCCCTGAAAGGCCCGTGCCCCAGACATTCTTGGCGTAGGCCTGATAGTGGTAAGTCACTCCTGACGTCAGCCCGGTCAGAACACCGTTCATCGAACTGACCGCCCCGGGCACCGGCTGAACGAGAACGTCCGGCTCGTTCGGCTCGGGCGTCGTGTCGGTGGTGGAGTAGGCGAAGCCCCGCTCGAAGATCGGCGCGCCCCCGTCGGCGGTCACATCCGCGCTCACCGGGGTGGCCACGAACCCGGGCGTTCCGTTCGCCAGGTTGCCGACGGTCGGCGCAACACCGGGAGGCACGGCGTTCTTCGCAGTTGCGAGAACGCGCGCACCCTGGAAGCTCGGATCCTGGATGGGCAGGTCGGGGCTTGGACTCTCGGTGTTGGTGCCGAGGTCGACCACGAAGACCCGATTCGTGTCGGACACGAAGACCCGCCCGGCGGCGTCGTGGACGGCCACGCCGTACGCCCCTGGATCGCCGGTGAGGGGGATCGAGGTCACCGAATTGTCGGAGGTGTCGATCATGGCGAGCCCGTTCCCTTCACGTCCGACATAGACCCGCGACCCGTCGGCCGTCATGTCGAGGGAGTGGCCGTAAACACCGGGAATGGTGGTGATGGACCCCGACGGGATGTCGACACGGAGCGCGGTCTGGAGGTTCCCGGTGATCATGTAGAGCGCGGTGCCGTTTGGAAGAACGACCGCGGACTCCGGGAAACCGCCGACATAGACGGACCTGATGAAGGAACGGGCGACGCGGTCGAACACGCAGATGGAGCTGGTGGCGTCGCTCATGACGTAGATCTCGTGGTTCACGGGATTCGCCACCACCCCTCGGGGAGAGTCGACGCACGGATGGTACAGGGTGTCGAGAACCGTGTCGGTTCCCGTTTCGATGATCGTGACCGCGTCGGAGTCCCGGCTGACTACCCAGACCGCGTCACCGCCGCGCGTCGCGGCCGCGGCGATCGGATAGCCGAAATTCCCGTCAACGATGGTCGCGGTGACGGCGTGCGAGGGCGCCGTCGTAATGACGCTCACCGTGTTGCCGTAACGATTGGGGACATACACCTTCGCTCCGCCCGGGAGAACGGCAATTCCGCCCGGACCATTCCCAACTGCAACTACCTCGCGAACCGCGTTCGTGACGGGATCGATCACCGTCACCGAGTTCGAATCCTCGTTCGACGAATAGACCTGCTGGACCGCGGAGGCGGTCCCGGCGCCCCGAATCGGGACCACCAGCGGGCTGCCCGGCTGATCGTGGCCGATCGACATTGTCGCGTTGTGCGCGGTCGCGGAAGGCGGGGTGTAGGTGAGAACAACGTCGCAGGACTGCGTGCTGGGCAAGGGGTTGGCACAGGTGCTCGAGAAAACCGCGAACGGCGCGGAAGCCGTCAGTGGCAGCGACAGGTTGACGTCGCCCGGCCCGTTGTTCACGATGGTCACGGTCCTCCGCTCGCTGGGCAGACTCGCCACCCCAACGAGCTGGGACGCGAACGCGACCTTGCGAGGCACGACGTGGAGGGCCTCGACCTCGAGCGTGTAGGCACGCGACCCCACACAACCGTAGAACTGATCCACCACCTCGACCGTGAAGTTGTAGACGCCGACCGCGTTGGGCGTTCCGTAGAGGTAGCCGCCCCAGGAATCGAAACCCATTCCCGGGGGGATGGAGCCCGCGACTACGTTGTAGAAGTCCCATCCGAACGATCCCAGCGCCGTCACGTACGCGAAATAAGAGGTGCCAAGCGATGCCGGGGGGATGTTCGGGAAGATCCGGGACGGGCAAGGGGCCGTGAAGGTCTGGACCGCGGTGTAGCCGGTTCCATTCGAGTTGGTGGCATAGGCGCGGATCGAATAGTTCTGATTCGGTTGGACCGAGATCACCCGGTTGTAGGCCCCCAGGCCACCCGTCACCACCTCGGTTGTAACCGCGCTCCCGCCGAGGAATGGGTCTGGATTGTTCGCAGTCACGGCGTAGACAAAGCCACGCGCCGTGATCGACGATCCCCCGTCCGCTGCAACGTTGCCGCTGGCGGTCGCTGAGAAGAAGCTGGCCGGAACGACGTTGAGCGAATCCACGGTTGGGTTCTGCGCAAAGGACGCGGAGGGAAGTGCTACGGCGAGAAGCGCCATCGCAAGAGTGCGTGCGACTCCGCGAGGTCTCCGCTCGAGGTGCGAAGGGACGCGCTGTTGCATGGTGGACTCCAAACTCTTCCGGGAAATCTTTCGGGAACGGGCATACTCAACGGCTGATACGCCACGGGCGGTAGTGGGGAAGGTTACCGACGGAAGCCCGGGGGGTCAAACCGGGTTTGTGCGATTCGTTACAGGCCGATTTCCGCTTTCAAACGCGACTTGATTCCCTGGCCATACTTCGTGCTAGCCTTCCGCTCGACCCTCGGGAAATTGACCATGGTAGAGCCCCCCAAGAAGCCATTCGTGGAACCGGTCGTGTCGCCTCCCATCGACGCGCTCGATGCCACTCGTGTCTTCGGCGGTCAACTGGGTCAGGTCGTTCTCGGCGGCGGCAGCAGCGGGACCGCGATCGACGATGGCGATTTCAACTCCGGCGAAGGGTACGACTCGCCGGGCCAGGACGGCGTCGACGCCGGGTACAACAGCTACAACAGCTATAACAGCGCCTAGCCCGGTTATTCGGACACCCCGCAACATCGACCTTGGCGGAGTCCGTGTCCTTCTTCGATTCGAAGGTCTCGCTCCCCACCGCCCCGAAGTCCTTCACTCCATCCCGGCCCACGCGATCCAGGGCGAGGCTCGGCCGTGGACATTGCGGCTTCGCCCTCTCGGCCGACTCCCCGCTCCGCCTGAGGATCGCCTGAACTTCGACGGCTTCAGCGTTCAATTCCCCGCCGAAACTCCTCGGGAAGCCTCCCTCTTCATCGATCCTTCCCGCCGCAAGAAGGAACTCGACGCTGCGATCGGAGCCGGGATCTACATGGTCCTCCGCCGCGAGGGCCGGCTCGACCTTCATGCAGCCGCCGTTGTGCCTCCCGTCGAGGGCGCCGGCGCAGTGCTGCTTGTCGGAGCGAAGGGCGCGGGTAAGTCTTCGCTCACGCTCAGTCTCGCGATGGCCGGCTGGCGTTTTCTCTCCGACGACTACGTCCTCGCGTGGCGCGACCACGCGGGAATCCGACTGGGTTGCCTGAGGTCCTCTTTGTACCTCACCGCGGACGCGGTCGAACGACTCCCCTCTCAACGGCCGTCGGGCCGTGCCGTGCCCCGGATGGGAAAGCGAATGTTCGAACCCGAGTCGCTCTTCCCCGGGCAGCACCAGATCGAGGCGCCGCTCGCGGCGGTGGTGTTCCCCGAGCGGATGTCGGACGGCACGTCGGCCCTTGAGCCGATTCGCGCGGTCGAGTCGTTTCAGCGCCTGCTCGCGTTGACGCCCTTCCTCGCCGCTGACGCGTCGGCGCGCCCCTGCCTCGAAGTGGCGCGCTCGATTGCCGACCTCCCGTCCTTCGTGCTTCGGGCTGCGCCGGACGTTCTCGATCCGCAGACGGCCTCCCGTCTGCTGGTCCGCGCGTTCGCCTGAACGCCTACCGAGGGTTCTGCCGGGCGGCGATTCGCTTCCGCAGGTCATCCACCCGAGCCACGAAGTCGGGATGTCCCGACGCGTCGGTGGCGTGAGTCAGCGCGGCCTCAAAGGCGCCGCGTGATGCTTCGCCTTCCGCCGCACCCAGCGAGGCCGTGGCTTGTGACTTCCTGGCCGCCTCGACGCGTTGAGCGAGCCGAAGCAGAGCCACCTCCTTGCGAACTTCGGTAAGGGCGGACTCCTCGATCTCCCGCCTCCGCGCCAGCGCGCCGTTGGCGGCGCGCGCATAGCAGTCGCGGGCCCGCACGAACGAGACCACGGCGGATTCGGGTCTCTCCTGCTGACCGTGGATCAGGCCGAGATGCAGCAGGGCCTCGCAGTCCACCGGGTTTCGGGAGATCGCGAATTCGAACTCGCCGCGGGCCCGGTCAGTTTCAGCCAGGTGATAGGCCACAAGGCCGCTGAGCCGGGCAGTGTCGCCATTCATGGGATTCGTGCGCCTTGCCTCCCGAACGTGCGTGTCGGCATCTCGCAGCAGACGGAGCTGAAGTTCGGATAGGGCGAGCCAGTAGTTGGCGTCACTCACATACCAGGCGCCGAGTTCGATCAGCCGCTTTGCGGGAACCATCGCCTCTTCGAACCGACCCGCATAGTTGAGAGCCTGGGCCAGGGCCAGGAGCGCTTCCCTCTGGTCGGGCTCGATGTCGAGAGCGCGGGCCAGATCCTGGGCCGCCCAGTCGTACTCCTCGAGACGCAGACGCGCGCTTCCGAGTTGCGCCCACGCGGCCGTCATTCTCGGAAGGCCGTTCGCCGCGGCGAGGAATTCGCGCTCCGCCGAAACCAACTTTCGCTCCGCAAGGTGGAGCCGGCCCTGGAAGTAGTGCGCTTCGTGAAATCGCGGCTCGGCTTCGCCCAGAGACTTGAGCCGCGGGAGGTCGCGCGCGGGATCGAGCTTGTATCCGCACGTCGCGGCCTGGAATATGAAGAGTGGCGACGGATCAGGCGCCCCGGGCGCTAGTGGGGTTGGTCCGATGCACTCGAGCGCCGCAAGGAGGTACTGGGCCGCGGCATCGCCCGTTTGTTCCACAGCCGCGCGCAGAGGCTTCAATCGCGACTCGTCAGCCTCATTCCTGGAGAGACCCATGATTGCGCGCGCCGTCGCGGCCGAAGCGCCCATCGCCTCCTTGCTGACGCCCTCCATACGTAGCGGCGTCAGAGCTACGGCGGAGAGATAGGTCTCCACGATCCCACTCTCGGGGCCGCTGCCCGCGTACTTCCGCGCGTTGTCCATCGCCGCGGACGGCTTGAGCCCGAGTTCACGCTCCCGCGCCGCGACCAGCACGAAGGCTGCGGCCGTCCTTCGTTCGAGTTCGACTGCGCCGGCGGCGATCGCGGCCTCGTATTTCTCCGTCGCCGAGATCAGGCAGAGATAACAGCCACGGTTGATCTCCGCCTCGGCCTCGCGGATGAGTGCGGCGGTGTCGACGCGAGGCGGTTCGACCCGTCGGGTTGCCATGCAACCAGTCGCCGCGAGCAGCACCGCGAAGATGCCCATCGCTCCCCTGGACGTGAACGAAACCCGTGTGGCTGCCATTGCCCCGGCCCCTTTGCTTACCTCTTGCGCAGTTCGCTCTCCAGGCGCTCCAGAAAGTATCCGACATCGGTCACGAGGCCGATCGCCTGCATCGTTCCGCGATTCCCGAGCTTCACCGGAACCGACTCGGTCATGTCGACGCAGACCGTGCGTACCGCGACCGGGAGCAGATTCCCCACCGCGATAGCGTGGAGCGCCGAAGCGAGCATGAGGCAGACGCCCGTGCCTTCGAGGGCCTTGGAGTAGGCCACCTGCGCGTCGCGGATGTCGGTGATGACGTCGGTCAAAGGGCCGTCATCGCGGATCGAGCCCGCGAGAACGAAGGGCACACCCCGTTTCACCGCCTCGAACATCACGCCCGACTTCACGACGCCGGTTTCGATCGCGGCCGCGACGCCGCCCGCGCGGTTCACCGCGTTGATGGCGAAGAGGTGGTTCCGACTGCCGCCTTCCACCGCGCGACCGCTCATCTGACACACGCCGAGACTCGTGCCCACGATCGCCTTCTCGAGATCGTGGGTAGCGAAGGCGTTGCCCGAGAGGATCACGTCGATCCAGCCGTCGCGCACGAGACGCCCCAGGGCGCTGTCGCCGCCCGAGTGCACCACCGCGGGACCGGGCACCACCACGATCTTCTCGCCCGCCAGACGCGCCTTCTTCATCTCGCGCGCCGCGGCTTGAATGGCGATGCCCTTGTTGATCTCGGCGGAAATGTCGTTCGACATGAAGCCGAACATCGAATAGTCGCGGCTGCGTTCGGGCGGCTTGACTCGAATCCCGAGGCCACGCAGAGCCACGAGTTCGCCGCTCCGCACGAGTCTCTGCTTGACGCAGACCGGCCCGTCTTCGCGGCGGACCAGAGCGCAATCCATCTTCTGACTCAAGGCCTTGACCCACCGTCCGTCGATACGGACCAGAGTGTCGAAGTTGGTGGTGGCGTAGAAGTCGTCGGGCAGGATGCCGTCCGCCTCGGCCGGAGCCCATCGCGCATCGCCCGTCTGGGTGGCCGCGCCGAAATACGCGAGGTGCTGGAGCACGCGGTCGAGGGCCGCGGGATCCTTGGCCTTGACGTCGAG
>CAYNHK010000041.1:0-26746 GCA_964396875.1 uncultured Acidobacteriota bacterium
TGTCCGCTTCGCGCAGGACAGGCGCGTCGTTGACGCCGTCGCCGGTCATCGCGACGACGTCGCCACGAGCTTTCCATTCCCGGACGATGCGGAGCTTGTCCTCTGGAGTGGCTCGGGCATGGACAACCTCGGCGGGGTCGTCATCGAGCGTCAGGATGCCCAGTTCACGCCCGATCGCCTCTGCCGTCTCTGGGTGATCTCCCGTAATCATGACCGTCTTGATGCCCGCGGCCCTGGCCAGCGCCACCGCAGCGATGGCCTCTGCGCGAGGGGGGTCGGCGATTCCTATAAGTCCCAACAGCTTCAGGTTCGTCTGTCCCTCACCCTCTCCCACCGCGACGGCCAGAACGCGCAGGCCCTGGCGCGCCATGCCCGCATTGGCCTCTACCGCGTTCTCGACACCGGACGTGCAGATCGGAAGGAGCACCTCGACCGCGCCCTTGACGTAGAGCGTGCCGTCGCCACGTCTGATGGACATGCGCTTGGTGTCCGCATCGAACGGCTCGACCGCGACCCGTGGGCGCTCGCTCTCGATAACCTTGCGATCGATACCGCGCTCCGCTGCGGCCATCAGGATCGCGAGTTCCGTAGGATCTCCCGTCCCGCTTTGTCCGTCCGCGGCAAGCTCCGCGTCGGAACAGGCGGCGGCGGCGAAGAGGAGGGCGGTGTGATCACCTCCCCACAGCTCGCGGACCACCATGACGCCGGTGGTCAGGGTGCCGGTCTTGTCGGTGCAGATGACGGTGGCCGAGCCAAGCGTCTCCACCGACGGCAGCTTGCGTATGAGGACGTTGCGCGACGCCATGCGCCGGACCCCGAGTGCAAGCGCGATTGTGACCACGGCCGCGAGCCCCTCGGGCACCGCGGCCACGGCCAGGGAGACCGCCGACAGAAGGATCTCCATCCCCGGCTGGCCCCGCAGGAAACCGAGGATCGCCACCAGCGCCACGATGCCAAGGCAGAGGTAGAGCAAGGTCCTTCCGACGCTCTCAAGCCGCCGTTGGAGCGGTGTTGCTTCCTGCGTAACCGCCGCGAGCAGATGGGCGATCTTGCCAAGCTCAGTGCCCATTCCCGTGGCAGTCACCTCGGCTGTGCCTGTTCCTGCGCTCACCGAGGTGCCCATGAAGACGGAGTCGGTGCGATCCGCAAGGTGGGCATCCGCGGCCACGGGTGTTATCTGTTTTTGGGCGGGGGCGCTCTCACCGGTCAGGGGCGCCTCATTGATCCTCAGGGCGTGGGCCAGACGGAGCCGCGCGTCGGCGGGCACGATGTCTCCCGCCTCCAGGACCAATGCATCACCTGTGACCACGTCGGTCGCGGGAATCATGACGGAGGCTCCGTCGCGCATCACCCGCGCCTTGGGCGCGGTCATGGACCGGAGGGCCTGGACCGCCCTTTCCGCCCGGTACTCCTGGAAGAAGCCGACGAAGGCATTGAGCACAACGATCGCGCCGATAGCGACGGCATCCGCGACCTCTCCCAGGATGGCCGACACGACACACGCGCCGAGAAGGAGCCAGATCATCGCGCCCTTGAACTGAGCGGCGAGAATGGTCCACGGCGAAGTTGCCTTTTCGCGTTCGATTTCGTTCGGACCCTGCTCGGCGAGCAGGCGCGTGGCCTCGGCGCTGCTCAAGCCTGCCAGAGGCGCCGGGGCGGTATCGGGCGGCTGGGTTTGAGTCTGGACGCCCTCCTCCGGACTGTCGACAACTGGTGCCGTAGGGAGGGCGGTGGGGGCCGGCGCGGGCGCCAGGGACTCAAGCCTGCTTCGGCGCGCGGAAGGCTTGATATCGGCGATCTCGATCCGGGTTTCGTCGTAGCGCACGGTGGCGCTTCCTGCATCGTAGTTAACCGTAACGCTCTTGACGCCCGCCACCTGGCCCATCAGCTTTTCGAGCTCATCCACGCTCAACACCGACAGCATGTCGGTTACCGCGATCACGCTCGTCTTCATCAGGCGGGGTTGGGCGCGTCGGCTACGGGCGGGCTGTCGGCGGGGGCGCTGTCAGGAGGAGGGTTGCCAGGGGGCGCACCGTCTTGGGGAGCACGACGAAGCTGATACCCCCGCCAGATGACGTAAAACGCCGGGATCACGGCCAGCGTGAGGATGGTGAGCGAGATGAGTCCACCCCAGAGCGGCGCCGCGATGCGCTTGGCCACATCCGACCCCACGCCGGTGTCGATCATCACGGGGATAAGACCCACGATGTTCATGCCCACGGTCATGACGAGCGGCCTCACCCTCAAGGTGGCGGACTCCACGGTCATGTCGATGAGATCGCTCACAGACTTGAGGCGCCCTTCCTTGCGCCAGGTCGTGTAGCCCTGGTCGAGGTACACCATCATGATCGACGCGGTCTCGGTGGCAATGCCCAGCAGCGCGATCATGCCCACCCACACCGCTATGGACGTGTTGAACCCCAGGACGTACATAAGCCAGATGGAGCCGATGGCGGCGAAGGGCACCGAGAGCATCACGATCAGCGCCTGCATCAGCCCTTGGAAGTTCAGATAGAGAATCAGGAAAATGAGGAGCAGAGTCAGCGGGACGACGATCTTCATGCGGGCCTGGATGCGCTCCAGGAACTCGTACTGTCCCGTCCACTTCAGGTAGGTGCCGGGTTTGAGCTTCAGCTCCTGCTCGACTTTGGCCTTCGCGTTCTTGACGTACCCGCCGATGTCCCGCCCCGTGACGTCCACGTACACCCAGCCCGTGAGGAGCCCCCCTTCGCTCTTGATCATGGGCGGCCCCATGGTGGCCTTGAACTGGCCGAGCTGTCCGAGGGGTATCTGCGCCACGGGGTTTGAACCCATGCCTGAGGCTCCGCCTTGGTCGGAGGGCTCCATGCCCGCTCCTCCCGACGCGGCGAGCGGCCCGCCCTGCGGGGCGACCGACACGAGCACGCCGCGCAGCTTCTCGACGCTGCTCCGGAGCTCGCGCGGGTAGCGGACGTTGATGGTGTAGCGCTCGCGCCCTTCCACGGTGGTGGCGATGTCCATGCCGCCGACCGCCGTTTCCACGACCTGCATGACGTCCATGAGCTTCAGGCCGTACCTCCCGATGGCGGCGCGATCAGGTATGAAATCGAGGAAGAAGCCCCCGAGCTCACGCTCGGCATAGACCGATTGCGTGCCCGGGACATCCTTGAGGATTCGCTCGAGGTCTTCGGCGACCGCGGCGATCTCCTTCAGGTCTTTCCCGAAGACCTTGACGCCAATCGGCGTTCGGATTCCCGTGGTGAGCATGTCCACACGCGCCTTGATGGGCATGGTCCAGGCGTTCTGGATGCCGGGCAGTTCGAGGGCCTTGGACATTTCCTCGGCCAGCCGTTCTCTGGTCATTCCGGGCCTCCAGTCTTCCGGGGGCTTGAGCATGATGACGGTCTCGATCATCGAGAGGGGCCCGGGGTCGGTGGGCGTCTCGGCGCGGCCGGCTTTGCCGAAGACGCGCTCCACCTCGGGGAAGCCTTTCAGGATCTTGTCCTGGGCCTGGACGAGCCGCTTGGCCTCCTCGATGGAGATACCCGGGACGGTGATGGGCATGAAGAGGATCGACCCCTCGTCAAGGGGAGGCATGAACTCCGACCCGAGCCTGCTCCATGGATAGATAGTGACCAAGAGAAGGGCGAGCACGACCAGAGCCACGATGTACCTGCCCCGCACAAGGACCCGCAAGGCCGGCCGGTAGGCCGAGATGAGGAGCCGGTTGATGGGGTTCTTCATCTCGGGACGGATGCGCCCGCGAACAAAGGTGACCATGAGCGCCGGCACGAGGGTTATGGACAGCAGACACGCGAACGCCATCGAAAAGGACTTCGTGTAAGCGAGGGGCTTGAAGAGCCGGCCTTCCTGAGCCTCCAGTGTGAAGACGGGAAGGAACGCCAGAGTGATGATCAGAAGCGACCCGAAGATGGAAGGGCCGAGTTCACGCGCCGCTTCGATCACCACCTCGGTGCGGTCTTTTCGCTCGCCCTCTCGCTCGAGTTTCTTGTGGGCGTTCTCCACCAGGACGACGGCGGAGTCCACCATGTCCCCGATGGCGATGATGATGCCGGCGAGAGACATGATGTTGGCGCTCATGCCCATCAGGTACATGGGGATGAAGGCAAGCGCCACGGCGACCGGAAGAGTGATGGCGGCCACGAGCGCCGAGCGCACATGGAAGAGAAACAGGACGATCATCAACACCACGGTCACCATGACCATGGCGAGGTTGGTGGTGAGCGTCCTTACGGAGCCACGGATAAGCGGGGCGCGGTCGTAGGTCGGGACGAGCTCCACTCCGGGAGGAAACCCGGGACGTAACTCCTCGATGCGGGCCTTCACGCGATCGATCACGTCGAGCGCGTTCTCGCCAAAGCGCATCACGACGATGCCTCCGACCACCTCTCCCTCGCCATCGAGATCCGCCAGGCCACGCCGGATGTTGCCGCCCACCTGGATCTTGGCGATGTCCTTGAGACGCACGGGTGTGCCCCGTGCGTCAGTGGTCACCGCGATCTCTTCAAGGTCTTCCTTGCGGGTGACGTAGCCGAGGCCACGAATGGCGTACTCGTGACCCGCCACTTCCATCACGCGCCCGCCCACGTCACCGTTCGACATGCGAATCGCCGAGACAACATCCGCGAGGGAGAGGCGATAGGCCTGGAGCCGGATCGGGTCGATCTCAACCTGATACTGCTTCTAGTATCCCCCTAGGCTTGCCACCTCCGCCACTCCAGGGACGGAGGAGAGGGAGTAGCGCAAAAACCAGTCCTGGTAGCTCCGCATTTCCTGCAAAGTGGCGCACGGCGGCTGGTTCGCCGCGTTACACCGGCTGACCAGGGCGTACTCAAAGACCCAGCCGACTCCTGTCGCGTCCGGCCCCATCTGGGGCGTGACACCCGGCGGCAGGCGTCCTTGGACTTTGGACAGGTATTCGATGACGCGCGAACGCGCCCAGTAGATGTCGGTCCCGTCTTCGAAGATGACGTAGACGAAGGACATGCCGAACATGGTGAAGCTGCGAACGACCTTCACCTTGGGAGCGGCGAGGAACGTGGTGACGAGGGGATAGGTGACCTGGTCCTCGACCAGCGTGGGGCCGCGGCCCATCCACTCGGTGAAGACAATTACCTGGGTATCCGAGAGGTCCGGCAATGCGTCCATGGGGATGTTGAGGATCGAGTAGATGCCACCGACAAGGAGCAGGCCCGTAGCCAGGAAGACGATGAATCTCTTCCTCGCCGACGTGTCGATGATGCGTTCGAGAATGCCCATCGTGCGGCTCAGTGGCCGGAGTGGGTGGGAGCCTTGCCGGTGGCGGCGGCAGCTTTGAGGCGGCTCTCCGAATCCAGAAGGAACTGACCCGCTTCGGCAATGAACTCGCCCGCCTTCAGGCCCGAGAGCACCTGCACCGACCCCCCGATCGAAATGCCGGTCGACACCTCTCGGGGCTCGAAGTGGCCGCCCTGGTGGGCGACGAAGACAATCTTTCGCTCCCCCGTGTCGATGATGGCGTCTTCGGGGATCGCGATTCCATCGCCGACGTCGACATCAATCATCACCGTGGCGTACATGCCTGGCTTGAGAAGCCCGGCGCTGTTGTCGAACTCGATACGAGCCTTCGCGGTCCGAGTGGCGTCATCGATCATTGGGCTCACGAAAGCGACCTTCCCCGCGAGTTCGGTCCCGGGGAGAGCATCGACGGAGAGACGCGCAGCCTGACCGAGCTTGACCTGGGCCATGTCACGTTCGTAAACGTCGGCAAGAACCCAGACGCGCTCCAGGTCAGCGATGACGTAAAGGGCCGTCATGGGGTCGACGGCAAGGCCCGCAAGAGCCCGCTTCTCCACGACGGTTCCGCGCCGCGGGGACGTGATGGGGATGTTGCGAACGGCTATGCCCGTCCGGTCGATCTCCGCCAGAATGGAAGGCGGCACGTCGAACAGTTCGAGGCGCTGGCGCGACGCGGCCACCAGACTCCTCGATGCATTCCGCGCAGGCTCCGCCACCTTCGCTTCCGGGATCCGCCCGAAAGCGGCCTTCGTCGAGAGGTACTCCTGCTGGGCCGCGAGCAGGTCCTGAGAGTAAATCGTGAAGAGCGGTTGCCCCTTCTGGACCTCCTGGCCGACGTAGTTCACGAAGATTCGTTCGATGAAGCCTTCAAACTTCACGTGGACTTGCGCGGTCCGCGTCTCGTCGGCGCTCACCAGGCCCACGGTGCGGATGGTCTTCTTGAGCCGCGCGCTGGATACGGCTACGGTCCGTATGCCGAGGAGTTGAAGGCGAGAGTCATCCACTTGAACCGGGGCATAGCCCGGGATGCCGCCCGGTGCGACCTGATTCGGAGCGCTACCCTTGCCATCAGGTGCGGGGGTGCTTTCCGGGGCGCCGCCGTGTTGGCTGTGCTCCGGCGTGCCGCCCTTGCCGGCCGCACCTTGGGTTGCGGGATCGCTCTTCTTGCTCTTCTCGCCGCATGCGGCAACGCCAAACAGCAGGGCAAGGCTTGCGCCCGCCAACAGGACTCTCATTGGGAAACCGCCCCTTTCTCGCCAACCGCGCGAGCGAGATCCACAAGCGCCAGCTCCCGCTCCACGCGCAAGGTTGTCCGCGATAGTCGTCGCTGCGAAACGACGCGCAGGGCATCGAGGATTTCGAGCACGTTGGTCCTGCCCGCGGGAAAAGCGGCCAGGGCCGCATCGAACGTCTGTTGTGCGCGATCGAGCAGCTCCGTGTCCAGGATCTCCAGGCGGCGCTTCACCCGCGAAAGGCGTACCAGAGCCTGCTCCACCTCGGCCCGCACCATGGCTTCCATGGCGCTCCGGTCCCGGTCGGCGGCATTCGCTCGAACGTCCGCCACCGCTACATCGACACGCTGCTTGCGACCGATCCACACGGGAACGGTCACATTCGCCATGGCGCCGATCATGTCCTCCCCGCCTTTCCGGACGTCGTAAAAAGCCCCCAGCATGAAGTCCGGGTAGTACTCGCGCCGGGCAACCTCTGCCATGGCTCTCCGGCTCGCCACCATGGCGACCATCTCCTGGACCTCCGGCCTTTGCTCAAGCGCGCGGGACAAAAGCGCATCGTCATCAAGAGGAACATCGGGGGACCAGGCCTCCAGGGGTTCGCCCACGGGCTCCGAAGCGGGGAGGTCGCGCAACGCATTCAACATGGCAGCCATCTCCCGCCGCTCGGCCTCCAGCATGGCCAGGTCGTCGTCGAGCATGCTGGCCTCGGTCTGCATCTTCAGGACGTCGTGGTGCATCGCCATTCCCGAAGCGAGACGCCCGGTGACGACATCCACGAGGGTGTCTGCGATCGCCCGTTGCTCTCGGTTGACCCGGCGCGCCTCCATGCTGAGATAGAGGCCGTAGTAGATGCGCTTCGCCTGCGTGACCGCGTCGAGAAGGACGACCCTTTCCTTCGCCCCGGCCACCTGGGATTCCCGCTCGGCCACGCGCGTCATCCGCTCTCTTTTTCCGGGCCAGGGCAGCATCTGGCTCGCCTGCAGGCGAACCATCGGCATGCCGCCCGTAATCTTCTTGGGCACGTCCTCGGTCATGAACGTGATCTGGGGATCGTCCAGGGCGCCAGCCCTTCGGATGGCCAGGCGCATCGCGTCCGCCCGGAGCGCCTCCGCCGCGACCCCCGGGCTGCGTGTCACCACCTGAAGGATGAGGGCGTCTAAAGAAAGCGGCGCGGGCTCTTGAGCCGATACATGACCCGAAGCGAGTACCCAGAAGAGTCCCGCAACCAGCGCGGTCGAAAGGTTCTGACGCATCTTGCGCCTCGTCGCTCGGCTGAGCATGATCGCGCCGACGGCTCGCTACCCGTTTATCCGCTCGCGTGATCCATCACGCCTGACTAGCAGCCTTCATGCATCTTTGCCATCTCGCCGAGGTGCTTATGGAGCCGGCCCGCCAGGTCGGAGACTTTCTTTGCGTCGGGCGTGGCGGCGCGGAGTTCCTGCTCCAGGTCCGTGATCTGGGTGTTCATTTCGGCCTGACGAGTTCCCATCTTTTCCATCATGCCGGTCATCTTGGCGTGCTTGTCCGCGCTCATCCCCTTCATGTGTTCCTGGTGGTGCTGCTTCATCTGATCGAAGCTGCGTCGCATCTCGCTGACCGCGGCGCGGGCGAAGTCGAGGTTGAGGGGATCTGCTGCCGTCGTCTGGTCGTGCAGGGCCTTCGCGAATGCGGCCAGGTTCTGGTGATAGGCCATGGCCAGAACGTGGTGGGGTTCGCTCGCCACCTTCATATGATCGTGCGACATACCCATCTTGTCGTGCGCCTTTGACTTAGTCGCGGTCGCTTGTTCGGCGGTTGCCGCCGCGGTACCCAGGGCGAGAATCATTGAGATGCTGGCAACGGTTCGGTTCTTCATTGGTTTTGTTTCCTTTGGGCGGTCGGGCCATGAGTTCGGTTTTGGCGGATGGAGTCCGCCGAAGTCACGAGCGTAGGCGGAAGAGAATGGGGCGTCGGTACGGTAGAACACCCGAAAAACTAACGCCTCTCTAATCTCCGCCTTGTGGGGCGGCTGCATAAAGGTGCCTTCGAGATCGACCTCTTCTCCCCCGCGGCTTCGCCGCGCGTTCACGCGGCGCTCTTCTTGCAATGGATAGACCCACCGGATTGCCCGGTCTTGTTGGAGATCTATCTATGAAATGCAAAGCATGCGGGGAAACAACCTGTGGCTGTGACAAGGGCGGGAAGTGCAATTGCGGCAAAGACTGCGCCTGCGCGAAGAAGCCCCAGGGTTCCAAGTAAATCGGACAGCCGAGGGGTTGGGGGCCTTTGGAGCCCCCGCCCTCGGCTTCGGCGCGGCTCTTCAGCTTTTGTAAAGCGTAGAACACTGCTGCCGCGGAGGAATCTGTCTGTAAGAATCGGGCCTGGCGTGCGTCTTTGATAGTGAAAGAGAGCCCATCCATGAAACATCAGCACGCGCTCAGCCACAGCGAAACCCATTCGAACCACGAGCCTTCCACGGTGACCGACCCCGTTTGCGGCATGAAGATCGATCCTGCGAAGGCCGCGGGAACGGTGCGCCACCGGGGACGTGCGTTTCATTTCTGTTCGAAGAGCTGCCAGGTGAAGTTCGAGGCCGACCCGGAGCGCTACCTTCCGAAGGCCAAATCGCTGACCATGGCCGCAGGCTCCGAGCCGGAGCGCAGCCTCGATCCGGTGTGCGGCATGATGGTCGACCCGAAGACCGCGGCCTGGTCCACCGAGCATGACGGGCGGACGATCTACTTCTGCTGCCAGGGTTGTCTCAAGAAGTTCGTGGCTGACCCGCAGCGGTACCTCTCCCCGGCGGATCCGGCGTCAAAGTCCGTCGCCGCGCCCGCTGCCCCTGCACCCAAGGGAACCGTGTACGTCTGTCCGATGGATCCCGAAGTGCGATCCGATCATCCCGGGGCCTGCCCCAAATGCGGCATGGCTCTCGAGCCGGAAACGATCGCGCCACCGGCGACGAAAACGGAGTATGTCTGCCCCATGCATCCCGAGGTGGTTGAGGACCACCCGGGGAACTGCCCGAAGTGCGGCATGGCGCTCGAGCCGCGGACGGTGACGCTGGACGAGCCCGACAACCCGGAACTTGTCGACATGACGCGCCGGTTCAAGGTGAGCACCGCGCTCACTGTGCCGGTGTTCCTGATGGCCATGGGCGACATGATCCCGGGCAATCCGCTTGGCGGCCTCATGGAGCCCGCGACACAGGGGTGGCTCGAACTGATCCTCGCAACACCGGTCGTCTTGTGGGGTGGCTGGCCCTTCTTCGAACGTATGTGGGCTTCGTTCGTCAATCGAAGCCTCAACATGTTCACGCTCATCGGCATCGGCACCGGCGCCGCGTATTCGTTCAGCGTGGTCGCGACGCTCTTCCCTTCGTGGTTCCCCGAGTCATTCCGGGGCCATCACGGCATGGTGGATCGCTATTTCGAAGCCGCAGCCGTGATCACTGTTCTCGTGCTCCTCGGTCAGGTCCTCGAACTCCGCGCTCGCAGCCGCACCGGTAGTGCTATTCGGGCCTTGCTTGGTCTCGCTCCAAAGACGGCGCGACGCATCGCCGCCGATGGAAGTGAAGCGGATGTCCCTCTCGAGCAGGTGATGGTGGGAGATCGCTTGCGTGTGCGGCCGGGCGAGAAGGTTCCAGTCGACGGCAAGGTGCTCGAAGGATCGAGTTCGGTTGACGAGTCGATGATCAGCGGTGAGCCCATCCCCGTCGAAAAGAAGACCGGCGATGCGGTCACCGGCGCCACCATCAACGGCACCGGCGGCCTTGTGATTCAGGCCGAACGTGTGGGCAACGACACCCTGCTCGCCCAGATCGTGAAGATGGTGAGCGAGGCTCAGCGAAGCCGCGCGCCCATTCAGCGCCTCGCCGACAAGGTCGCGGGATGGTTCGTACCCGCGGTGATCGCGATCTCGGCCCTGACATTCCTCGCCTGGGCCGTCTTCGGCCCCGAGCCTCGCCTCGCTCACGCCCTGGTGAACGCGGTGGCCGTGCTCATCATCGCGTGCCCCTGCGCGCTTGGTCTCGCGACACCGATGTCGATCATGGTCGGTGTGGGCCGTGGCGCTTCGGCGGGCGTGCTCATCAAAGACGCGGCGGCGCTCGAGGCGATGGAGAAGGTCGACACACTCATCGTCGACAAGACGGGCACTCTGACCGAAGGCAAGCCGAAAGTCGCGAGTGTCGTCGCTTCGCCCGGCTTCACCGAAGACGATGTGCTCGGTCTCGCGGCGAGCCTCGAGCGCGGCAGTGAACATCCGCTCGCCGCGGCGATCGTGGCCGCGGCCGAAACGAAGCACCTCACTCTGACCGCGGCTTCCGAGTTCCAGTCCGTGACCGGCAAGGGTGTGCAGGGCGTGGTCGGCGGGCGACGCTTGGCTCTTGGAAACGCCTCGCTGCTCGCGGACCTCGGGATCGATGCGGGCCCCCTGACCGCCCAGGCCGAAGCCCTGCGGACTCAGGCCCAGACCGTGATGTTTATAGTGATCGACGGCAAGGCCGCGGGACTCCTCGGGGCCGCCGATCCGATCAAGTCTTCAACCCGCGAGGCGATCGCGCAACTCCGCGAAGCCGGACTTCGAGTGGTGATGCTGACCGGGGACAACCGGGCGACCGCCGCCGCGGTGGCGCGCGAGACCGGATTCAGCGACGAGGATGTGATCGCCGATGTCCTGCCCGCGCACAAGGCGGACGTGGTGAAGAAGCTTCAATCCGAAGGCAGAGTCGTGGCCATGGCGGGTGACGGCATCAACGATGCTCCAGCCCTCGCCCAGGCGCAGGTCGGCATTGCGATGGGAACCGGAACCGATGTGGCGATCCAGAGCGCCGGCATCACACTGGTGAAGGGCGATCTCACCGGCATCGCGCGGGCGCGGAACCTCTCGCACGCCACCATGAAGAACATCCGCCAGAACCTCTTCTTCGCCTTCATCTACAACTCGCTCGGCGTGCCGGTGGCGGCCGGGATTCTCTACCCCTTCTCCGGCCTGTTGCTCTCGCCCATGTTCGCGGCGGCGGCGATGAGCCTTAGTTCGGTTTCGGTGATCGGCAATGCGCTGCGACTGAGGAACGCCCGGATTTGATGCAGGCGTGATAAACAGGATGGCGTGAGGTCGTATCCGGCATGGCTGCTCGGCATTTCCGCTCTATTCGTTGTGCTGGAGAGAATCGCCCCGTGGCGGAAGGCTCAGCCGGCGCTGCGACCCGGTGCTGTCCGTGACCTCGCCTTCGTCGCCATCAACGGCCACTTCTTTTCGCTGTTGATCGCGGGTCTTGCCGGCGCATCGGCGGTGGCTGCGACGACCCTCCTGCAAAACGCCGGGGTTCGACTCGAAGACTCGCCGATCCGGCACTGGCCCTTCCCCGCGCAATTCGCCGCATTCCTGGTCCTGTCCGATTTCCTCCAGTGGTGCATTCACAATCTTCTCCACCGCGTCCCGTGGTTGTGGACATTCCACAAGGTCCATCACTCGATCACCACGATGGATTGGCTTGGAAACTGGCATTTCCACTGGATGGAGATCCTCGTCTACAAGAGCCTCCAGTGGCTGCCCCTGGCGTGGCTCGGCGCCTCGCCCGAGGCCGTGTTCGCAGTCGCGGTGGTATCAACCATCTGGGGCGAGTTCAACCACGCGAATCTCAATGTGAGCCTTGGCCCTCTCGGATACGTGCTCAACACGCCGCGCATGCACCTGTGGCATCACGATCAGTCGGACGAAGGCGGACCAGCCAAGAACTTCGGCGTGATCTTCAGCGTGTGGGACTTTCTTTTCAGGACCGCCCACTGGCCGCGGGACCGGGACCCGTCTGCGCTTGGTTATCCGGGAATGACCGAAATGCCGCAGGGTCTGGTCGGCCAGCTCTCCTGGCCTCTCACTCGGCAAGGGTCACGAGAGGGACAGAGCGCGGCTCGCCTCCCCGAATGACCCGGGCGAAACGGGCGTGATACTCCGGGTGCTCCGTGCCCATCCAGCGATCCCACCACGTGAAATACAGGCCGTAGTTCCATCCCGGTTCGGCGTGATGAATGTCGTGATGGGTGGTGGCGGTGAGCCAGTCGAAGAGGGGTCGGCCGTGGGCGTCCGCCGGCATGAGTTCGTAGCCGCAGTGGCCGATGGTGTTGCGCACAAGCTGGTGCAGAACGAAAAGCCCGACGACTGACCACTGCGTCGGGATGAGAACCACCCAAAGCTGGACGAACAGGCCCATGAGAAACGCCTCGCCCGGATCGAAACTGTAGGCCGAAAAGGGTGATGGGTTCCGGCTGAGGTGATGCGTTCGGTGAAAGCTGCGAAAGAGCCGGGGGTCGTGAATGAGACGGTGCGACCAATAGAAGTAAGCATCGTGGGCCAGAATCATCAGGATCAGGCTGAGCACCGACCACCACGGTCCCCACTCGGCGGCAAGCTTCGGCCCGAGGAGCCACCCACCCCGGTCGAGCAGATAGGGCACGAGCGAGATCGTTGAGAAGATCGCCACCGAGCGGAGTGAGATGAGGAATTCGCTCCGAAGCTGGCTCCCGGGCGGCGTGTCCTTTCGGATCTTCCGGCCACTCATGATCCTGGCCAGGCCGACCCAGAGGACGAGCCAGACGCTTATCGAAAAGAAGGCGTACTTCATGACGTCGCCGATCATGATCGCCAGCCACTTCTGCGCGAGTTCGAGATAGAACGGTTCCATTGACCTGTCTCCTTGGTTGAAGGGAGCAGGGTCGCAGGAAGCCTCCTCGCGGGTCTCGCCGTTTCCGGAAATCCCTGGCCGAATCTGAAATCAGCCGGAAACCTTCGGCTTCGGCGGGTTTTTCTCCAGCGCCTCGGCCCGCCATTGCGTCGGCGTCTGACCGGTCTCCTCGCGAAAGGCGCGATTGAACGGCCCGATGGAGCCGAAGCCAAGTTCGAAGGCGATCGCGGCCACCGTCGTCCGCGCCTGGCCTGGATCGGACAACCGCTGTTTTGCCGCGGCGATGCGATGCGCGTTCAGGTAAGCGGCGAAGTTTCGATAGCCGAGACGGCCGTTGATCAGGCGCCGCAGGACGTGTTCGGGGACGCCGACCTCGCGGGCCAGCGTTCCTATCGACAGGCCTTCCTGCCTCCAGACCTCGCGCTTCTGCATCGCCTCGTCGAGGGCATTGAGGGTATGGCGGTCCGCTGCGTCGACATCGGTTTTGGGCGAAGCCTCAACGGTGGGTGCTGTGGCCACGCCAAAAACGGAGGTGCGCGCGTCAAGGAAGACCGCGCCTCCCACGAGAGACAGGACAAAGAGCGCCCCGGCGCCGGCGAGCCCGTGCCATGCGGCTTCGATTCCCATGCTCTGTCCGATTTCGACTCCGGATACCGCTATCGCGTAGCCCGCGACCACGGCCAGGAACGGTCCCCTGACACGTCGTCTTGATTCCACGAGGTCGCCCCGGAAGCCGCGACTGATCACGGCCAGGGCGTGACACAGAAGTGCTATCTCCGCGAGGTTGTGAAACATGGAAATCGGCCTTGCGTAGGCCGGTCCGAGGAGGACGCCGAGCAGACCAATCAGGGTGAGTACCCCCGCGGGCAACAGCGACCGCGTCGAGACGGCGCGGTCCTCGAAAAGCACGCCGACGAACTGCCAGCAGTAACCCACACCTCCGAGTGCGGCGACGAGCGCCAGGGCGCAGAGACCTCCGACGGAGTCGCGAAGCAGAGGTGACGAGACGATCGCGTAACCCGCGATCGAGAAGGCGAACAAGGCTCCGGAGATGCGAACGGATCGACCCGTCGCCCCCCGAAGGAACGCGAGACCCAGGACCGCGAGTATCCCGATCGCGCCGCCGCGGAGCGCCAGTTCGAGGGGCACGAGGGGTGAGACCATGCCGGAGACTACCTTTTCGACGGGTGAGGCTTATCCTCTTGGGTGGTCCAACCATGGATAGAAAAACGCACTGGGAAGCCGTCTACGGCAAGAAGAAGTCAACTGAGGTGAGCTGGTATCAGCCAGAGCCGGAGCTGTCTCTTCGTTTGATTGGCGGTTGCACACCTCGGCCCGGGGCCTCCGTCATCGACGTAGGCGGCGGAGCCTCCAAACTCGTGGACAGGCTGGTGGACCGTGGGTACGAGGACGTGACGGTGCTGGACCTTTCCGGTGCTGCTCTCGCCGAGAGTCGCGCGCGCCTCGGCGAACGCGGAAATCGCGTGAGATGGATCGAGAGCGACATCTTGAACGCGTCGCTTCCGGAGGCGGCATACGATGTCTGGCACGATCGCGCCGTGTTTCACTTCCTGATCGACCCTGAAGACCGGCGGGTCTACGTGGAGCAGGTCCTTCGGAGCGTGCGGCCCGGAGGTCACGTGCTGGTGGCGACGTTCGGCCTCGACGGTCCGGAAAAATGCAGCGGCCTCACTGTCGCGCGTTACTCCCCGGCCGAGCTTCACGCACAGTTCGGGAGCCCATTCGAACTCCTCCAAAGCGTCAACGAGGAACACGTCACGCCGATGGGAACCACGCAGAAGTTTGTCTACTGCGTCTGTTCCGTGAAGAGCTCGGCCGGAACACGAGCCGCCTGAATGTCCGGGCCGGGCCGCCGCCGTTTGTTCAGCGCGCCGTCTTTCGCTTGAACCGGCTCCGACTGTAGACCTCGTACGCAGCGGTCGAAGCGATTTCGAACGTCTCGATGAACTCATCCGGAGACACGATCTCGTAGGTTTCACGCGCCTTCCAGCCTTTGGGTACGTTCTCGAGCGCCTCGCTCTCAAAAACGACCGTGTTGGGCGTGGTCGTTTGGAGCATCGCGAACTGATTGACGAAACCTTCCTGGTGGAACTGGCGGAGGACCAGAGTCTTTCGGGCGCGGTCGTAGCTGAAGAACGACAGGTGGCGATGAACCTCGCCCTTGGGATTTTTCGACTGAGGCGGATAGGTGGAGACGTTGGTCTCGTTCAGGAACTTCCTGTTGAGGACGAAGCTGTAGGAGCGCTTGACCGTGCCTTTCCCCGGTTCGCCCTCGGACTCGCCTTCCCACTCTCCCTCCATGATGCGGATGGGAGCCCAGGGGTCGGGAGTCGCGGTTGGAGAAGGCGAGGGAGCCTGCGCGGTGATGAAACCCAGGATGAGACCAATAAGCAGAGACATTCGATTCTCCTATCTGGAAGTCTGCTAACAAACCTCTTCACCCACTCCTCGCCACAGTGGCGGGCTATGGAGCATTCCTTTCCGTCCCAGGGTCACGCTGGATGCGGACGCGCGCTATGCGCTGTCGTTGCATGCGGATGACCGTGATCGTGTACGGCGGCAGGGACAGCGTATCGCCGGTTTTCGGCAAGGCGCCCAGCCGCTGCAAGACCAGGCCGGCGATCGTGACGTATCGA
Organism: uncultured Acidobacteriota bacterium; assembly: GCA_964396875.1. Taxonomy (GTDB): domain Bacteria; phylum Acidobacteriota; class Vicinamibacteria; order Fen-336; family JAGNNV01; genus JAGNNV01. The sequence continues at coordinate 15,834 of CAYNHK010000041.1, forward strand.
GTCGACTCGGGCAAGCCCAGCTCATGATCCGTGTTGAGTTCATGGACCGGAAAGGCGCCGTCGACCTCCATCCCGCCAGCGGCCAGATGGACCATGCGTTCCTCTCGGACCTCGTGTTCGTCCGGAATCTCGCCGACGATGACCTCGAGAAGGTCTTCCAGCGTCACCAGGCCCACGATTGACCCGTGCTCATCCACGATCAGGGCCATCTGCGAGCGAGAGACGCGCATCTCGGCAAGGAGAGCGGTCGCGGGTTTTCCTGACGGCATGATCAGGGCAGGACGAACAAGGGCCTTGAGATCGGAACGCTGGCCGCTCTGAGCGGCGGCAAAGAGATCATGCGCATAAAGGAACCCGATCACGTTCTCGGGGTTGCCGTCGTAGACCGGGTAGCGGGAGTGGCCCGACTCGGCCACTCGGTCCATGGCCTGCTCGATGGTCATGTCCAGAGCGATGAAGTCGATCCGGTTGCGCGGGGTCAGTATCTGGCGCACGTCCCGATCGTGGAATGTCAGGGCGCCGCTCAACAGTTCACCCTGGACGAGGCCCTGGTCTTCGGCCTCACGCACCATCGCCTTGAGGTCGTCGAGGGTGTGAAACGGACTCGGGGGTCCGCCATGCAGGCCGAACGGGCGCAAGACGAATCGAGTGGAGGCCGCGAGCACGGTCAGGGCGGGGCCACTCGCGCGGCCGAGGAACTCGATCGGCCGCGCCACCCGCATGGCGATGGGCTCGGCGTAGCGCAGGGCCAGGGACTTGGGCACCAGCTCTCCCACGACCAGAGACAGGTAGGCGATCGTGAAGACCACGGTAGCAACGGCCAGCGGCTCCGCCAGCTCGCGGAGCCACGGTAGCGGCACGGAAACCAGGAGTGGCTCGAGACGTTCGATCGCCGCAACGCCGCCAATGGCCGAGGCCATGGTTCCGACGAGCGTGACCCCAATCTGGACGGTGGCCAGAAATCGGTCCGGATCAGCCTTGAGGCGGAGTACCGCCGCGGCGTTGCGATCGCCGGCTTGCGCTCGGGCCTGGAGGACGCTGCGGCGCGCCGAAACCACCGCGATCTCCGCGCCGGCGAAGAGACCGTTGAGCACTATGAGGATCGCCACGAAAGTGACCTCGGCGACGAAGCCATCGCCGCTCATCGGCGCCGCCTCGTGCTCGATCCCAGATGCAAACCGCGGTGATAGTCAGGCAACTCAGGGGTGATCTTAGGACTTGGGGGCGGGCTTCGCCTTCGCAACCGGGAGTCCGAGGCGGACATGGGTGGCCATGGTGTCGCCCGACATCTGCTTCGAGCCGGTGACGGCCACGCGGTCACCCTTGGCGAGGTGCGTCTTATCCACGGCCTTCTTGTCCTTCTCGAAGACGGTCTTGTCCGAGAACTTGATGGTGAGCGTCTCCTTCTCAGTCTTTAGCTGGAAGCCATCGGCGGATATCGAAACGATTTCTCCGACAATGGCGTCATGGCCTTCATGGGCGACGAGGGGCATCGCGAAGGCGAGGAGGGCGGTGAATGCAAGGGCTTTTGCGAGGTTTTTCATAAACGACCTTTCTTTGGTGGTTGGTTGCATCTGTGGGTTTCGTGAGCGTCAAGGCTTGGGGCGGCCGATCGACTGGTAATAACCGCTCGTCTTCAGCCGAACGGTCACAGGTTCCGTGGTGAGGTTCTGCCAGTACCAGCCATGCGTCCCATCGAAGGGCGCATCGAACGCTCCGTGGCCACTCGTGGCGTCCGAGTCCTTCCAATGGCTCGTGAATTCATCACGCGCGGCGTTCACCGCCTCACCATGCATGTCGAAATCCACCGGCCCGTCGGCGCTCCAGCCGAAGACGAAACTTTGGCCCAGACGCATGTTGGCCTTGATCTCGGCGCCCTTGCCCGGAGCAAGGGTCAGCTCGGTGTCATCGGAGCGAAACGGCTCGGCTGCCTTCATGAGGGGCGCAGCGGTTGGAACGACGCTTCCGCCGGGCGCCATCGCGGCGATGGACGCCGCGGGTGGACGCATCAGCCCGAGCCTGGTTCCAAGACCCGTTGGGTCGACTCCGTACTCGGCGGGAAGGATGGCGACGACCACGACGATCGCGCCCGCCACGAAGGCGACGGCGGTCGCCCGCAGGAGGTCGGAGATGGTTGGAAGCTCTCGTGCTTCCGGCATGGTGGTCATGAACGAAGGTCTCCCTGAATGAAGTAGCCGCAAAGCTGATAGCCAACAAGAATGAAACCAAAGGTCATCAGAACCACGTTGGCGGCAAAGGCATGCCGCTCAAAGAATCTGGAGCGGCGCCAGAAGCCCATCGCGATGAGGATGAGTCCGAGGCCCATGATCTGGCCGAGTTCGACGCCCACGTTGAACGCGAGGATGTTCGCCACCAGGCCCTCTCGCGACAAGGCGAACTCCTGGAGTTTGGTGGCGAGGCCCAGGCCATGGAAGAGACCGAATATGAGAACCGCGGCTCTGGTGTCCGGCTGAAAGCCCAGGAGCCTCCGGAATCCGCCCATGTTGTCGAACCCCTTGTAGACCACCGAGCCGCCGATGATGGCATCCACGATGTGGGCGTTCGCATTTGTCCCGCTCAGCACTCCGTAGAGGAGGGTGACGCTGTGGCCCACCGCGAAGAGGGTCACGTACAGAGCCACGTCGCGCAGCCGATAAAGAAAGAAGATCACACCGAAGAGGAAAAGGAGATGGTCGTATCCCGTCACCATGTGTTTGGCGCCGAGGTACGTGAATCTCCCGAGCTGAAGCCCCGCGCCGATCAGGCCCTTGTCCTGTTCGGAGACGCCGTGCGCAGAAGCGACGGGGATGAGCGGTGCAGCCAGGGCGAGCAGGACCAGAACAAGCCCCAGCCCGGCGACACGGTGGTTTCGATCAGTGGAGCTCATCACTCCCCTCCTTTCGTTCACGAGCGAAGATTCGATACAGCGCAGGCAGGACCAGCAGGGTCAACAAGGTGGAGGAGAGGATGCCTCCCGCGACCACGGTGGCGAGAGGGCGCTGAACCTCGGCCCCGGTTCCGGTGGCGAGGGCCATGGGCAGGAAACCGAGCGAGGCCACCAGAGCGGTCATCAAGACCGGCCTCAGGCGCGCGACCGCGCCATCGAAGACGGCGTCATCGATCGAAGCGCCCTGGGCGCGCAGTCGATTGATGAAGGTCAGCATGACGAGGCCATTCAAAACGGCAACGCCGGACAGGGCGATGAAACCGACGGCGGCGGAGATCGAAAACGGAATGTCGCGGATCCACAACGAGAGGATGCCTCCGGTGAGGGCCAGGGGCACGCCGCTGAAGACAAGAAGCGCATCGCGGACATTTGCGAACGTCGCGAAAAGCAGAACGAAGATGAGGAGCAGAGCGACCGGCACCACGATCTCCAGCCGCCGCCTCGCGGAGAGCAAGTTTTCAAACTGGCCGCCCCAGGCCGTCCAGTATCCGGGTGGAACGGTCACATTCTCCTGGATCGTTCGCTCGGCCTCCTCCACAAAAGAAGCGATGTCCCGGTCGCGCACGTTGGCCGTGACCACCACGCGCCGCTTGCCGTTCTCGCGGCTCACCTGATTCGGGCCCTGCGCGATCTCAAAGGCCGCTACCGATCCGAGAGGAATGTAGCCACGGCCCACAGGCAGAGGCACGGGCAGGCGCTTCAAACCCTCGATGTCGCCTCGCAGTTTCTCAGGCAGGCGGACGATCAGGTCGAACCGTCTGTCTCCTTCGTAGACCTGGCCCGCATCATGGCCGCCGATCGCCACTTCGATGACTTCCTGGACTTCGGCAACGTTCAGGCCGAGCCGCGAAAGCGCCGCGCGGTCGACCTGGATGGTCAGGACGGGGAGACCGGTGGTCTGCTCGAGCTTCACATCGGAGGCTCCGGGCACGGCGGCGAGCGCTTGCTCGATGTCGGCGCCCACCTCGTCGAGGATGTCACGGTCGTCCCCGAAGACCTTCACCGCGACATCACTTCGAACGCCCGCGATCAGTTCGTTGAAGCGCATCTGGATGGGCTGAATAAACTCGTAGTTGTTGCCGGGTAGTTTCAGCAGTTCGGTTTCGAGTTGCTTCACGAGATCGGCCTTCGGCCGGCCGGGATCGGGCCAGCGGTCCTTCGGCTTCAGCATGACGTACGTATCCGCGACACTCGGGGGCATGGGATCGGTGGCGATCTCGGCGGTCCCGATCTTGGAAAAGATGTAGTCGACTTCGGGATAGGTCTTGAGCTTCTCCTCGAGGTCATGCTGCATGGAGACGGCGGTGGACAAACTCGTGCCGGGAATGCGCATGGCGTGCACGAGCAGGTCGCCCTCGTCGAGGCTCGGCAGGAACTCGGCCCCGAAACGCGACCCGAGACCCAGACTCATGACCAGCAGCGCCACCGCGGCGACCGCGGTCGCGAAACGTCGACGCAGCGCGAAGCGCAGAGCCGGCACATAGGCGCGGGTGGCCTGGCTCACCACCGGGCTCTCCTCTTCGCTCACCTTGCCGGTAACGAACAGGGCGACCGCGGCGGGGACGAAGGTGATGGACATGATCATGGCCCCAAGCAGCGCGGCCAGGACCGTGAAGGCCATCGGGTAGAACATCTTTCCTTCGATGCCTTCCAGGGTGAGAATGGGCAGGTAGACGATCATGATGATCAGCTCGCCGAACATGGTGGCGCGCCGCACTTCGCGGGAGCCTTCGAAGACGACCTCGAATCTCTCCGCGCGGGTTAGAAGCCGTCCCAGTTCCTTCTGCCGTTCCGCGAGCCGCCTCAGGCAGTTCTCCACAATGATGACCGCGCCGTCCACGATGATGCCGAAGTCGAGAGCGCCCAGACTCAGGAGGTTGCCGCTCACGCCACGCTCGACCATAAAAGTTATGGCGAAGAGCATGGACAGCGGGATGACGAGCGCGGTGATGACGGCGGCGCGGATGTTCCGCAAGAACACGAAGAGGACGACGATAACGAGCATGGCGCCCACGGTCAGGTTGTGGCGGACGGTCTCGATGGTGGCATCGACGAGCTTCGAGCGGTCGTACACCGTCTTCGCCACCACACCGGGAGGGAGCGTCTTGTTGACCTCGGCCATCTTCTCGGCCACCCGGTGCGAGACGATCCGACTGTTCTCGCCCATCAGCATGAACGCGGTGCCTAGAACCACTTCGCGGCCGTCCTGAGTGGCGGCGCCCGTGCGAAGTTCGGGGCCGAGCAACACATCGGCCACGTCGCGCATGTAGATCGGCGTGCCCTGATGGGTTCCGACCACGATCCCTCGGATGTCGTCGAGTGTCGCCACCTGGCCGGGAGCGCGAATCAGGACCTGCTCCCCCCGGCGTTCGATGTAGCCAGCCCCCACGTTCGCGTTGTTCTCGGCCAGCGCGCGCATGACATCGCGGAACGTCAAGTTGTGCGACATCAGTTCGTCGGGGCTCGGGGTGACGTGGAACTGCTTCACGTAGCCGCCGATGCTGTTCACGTCGGCGACACCGGGAACGGTTCGAACCTGGGGCCTCACGATCCAGTCCTGAATCGTGCGCAGATCCGTGCCGCTTATGGCCTCGCCTGCGGCGGAGCGGGCGCCCGGCTCGACGTCCACCGTCCACAGGAAGATCTCGCCCAGACCGGTGGCGATGGGTCCCATCGACGGCGCGATGCCCGGCGGCAGATTGCCCCTCGCTTCCTGAATGCGTTCGCCCACGAGCTGACGCGCGAAGTAGATATCGGTGCCGTCTTCGAAGACCACGGTGACCTGGGACAGGCCGTAGCGCGAGATGGATCGCGTCTCCTTCAGTTTCGGGAGCCCCGCCATGGCGGTCTCGATCGGAAATGTGATGCGCTGCTCCGACTCGAGCGGCGAATAGCCCGCCGCTTCCGCGTTGATCTGGACCTGAACGTTGGTGATATCCGGAACGGCGTCGATGGGCAGGCGCTGGTAGTTCACGAGCCCGAGAGCGGCGACGCCCAGGCTGGCCGCGAGAACCAGATAGCGATGCGCGATCGAGAACTTCAGGATGCTCTCAATGGTCATGAGTCGCACCGAGTTTCCCGATCTCCGCCTTGATCGCGTAGCTGTTGGTCGCGGCGTAACGTTCGCCGGGTTTGAGCCCTGACAGTACTTCCACCCAACCGTTGTCAGTGCGCCCAAGTTCGAGGGGACGCGCCTCGAACCAGTCGCCGTAGCGGACGAAGACCACCTGCCAGTCACGGAAGGACTGAATGGCCTCTTCCGGCACCGCGAGTTTCGCGGCGCTTGACTCAAGGACGAGATGAACGGCCACAAAGAGACCCGGCCGCAGTCGGCCATCGCGGTTGGCGAGAGCGATGCGCATCGGCGTGGTTCGCGTGGTCTTGCCCACCATCGACCCGATGTAAGACACCCGGCCCGTGGCCTGAAGCGCCGATTCCTTCGACTCGATGCGCGTCTCCTGCCCGAGACGAACCCCGGCGATCTGCCCGGCCGGAACCTCCGCCTGAACGAACACGCGGCTGAGGTCGGCCACCACAAAAGCGTTGTGGTCAGCCTCCACGGCCTCCCCAACCGTGAGATCGCGTTCGGTCACGACACCGCTCAAAGGAGAACGCAGTTCCAGGCTCGGCAGTTTCTCGGGCGAAGCGCCCTCAAGCGCGGCCAGCCCCGTTCGCGTTTCGCCAAGCGCAATGAGCTTCTGGGCCGCCACCTGCTCCGCAAGCTGCGCTTCTTCGAAGTCACGGCGGGCCGCGAGGTATTCGCGCTCGGCGGTGATCTTCTTCTTCCAAAGACCCTCCTCACGCTCGAGGACGGTCTTGAGAAACTCCGTGTGGTGGGCGGCGGCAAGGTAAGTGCTGCGCGCATCCGCCAGTTCGCGGCTCTCGATCACCGCAAGGACCTCTCCCTGAACGACGCGGTCGCCCAGCGTCTTCAGCACGCGGGACACTCGCCCGGAAAGCCTGGCCACCACGTGAGCCACACGCGATTCGTCGGCCACAATTTCTCCGGGCAGTTCGATGGAGGTCGTCATCGGCCGCGGCCCGACCTCATGGATCTCGATACCCGTGCTCTTCAGCACCTCGTCGCTGAGTTGGACCTTGCCTTCGATCTGCGAGTACGACCAGTCCTTCACTTTTCCGGCTCGCTCCCCCTTCACCTTCACATCGAAGGAGTGCGGTTCCTCGACGACACCGTCGCCTCGCAGGTAGTCGCCTTCCGGAACGAAGGCGAACTTGTCTACGCGCCCCCCCAGGCGGTGCAGCTCGACCTGGAGCTTGACCTCAGCGGGAGGGACGGGCTTGCCGCTCGAGTCCAACGGATAGACGCGGAAATGGGGCGGCACACCGGTCTCATAGATCGTCATTTCGAGCTGAAGATCGGGGCCCTCCAGAAGCCTCGCCCCATGAGGACCGCGGGGATAATCGAGAAGACCCTTGACCTCTACCTCCCCGGTTTTTGTTTTTGGCCCGCAGGCAAGGGAGCCCGCGGCGAGGACAAGAAAGGCGGATGCGACGATTCGTGTGCTGAGCATGGTCAAGGGTTCCTACGGAAGCTGCAGAGAAGAAGGGGGTGCTTCGGCGAGGGGCCGGCCAATCAGGCGCTCCAGACGCGCCGATGCCTTGTGAAGATCGCCAAGCGCGCGAAGACGCTGCGTCTTCACGTTGACCAGCGATCGCTGAGCGTCGAGCAGGTCGAGCAAGCTGAACTTTCCCGCCCGATAGCCCTCCTCCGTCCCGTCGAATGCGGTTTGCGCCCCCGGCAGGACCGTGGTCTCGATGGCCGCGACTTCGTCGAAGGCTGAGGTCACGCCGGTGTGGGCCGCCACCAGCGCGGCGTTGAGGCGCGCTTCCACCGCCCGCTGTTCGTCGCGCGCCTTGTTCAGCCGGCTTCGCGCTTCTTCGACCCCATCCCGATTCCGATCGAAGATCGGCAGGGGAATCGACGCGCCGACGAGCCAGGCTCGATCGGGGGTCTCGGCGAAGCGACGATATCCGGCGGTCAGGGTGATGTCGGGCCAACGCTTCGAGTTTTCGAATACCGAAACCGCTTCGCGCTCGGCCACCTCGCTCGCCCAGCGCGCGAGGTCGGGATTCTTCGCTAGGAGAGTTCGCAGATCCGAGAGCGAAGGAGGAGCCGTAAGAATCGCGAGATCCCCGTCAGCTCGTTCGAAACGCGCTTCGTGGCTTCCCCAAGACGCCGCGAGTTGCACACGGGAGGTTTCAAGAGCGCGACCGGCCTTCGTGGCTTCAATCCGGGCCAATGCCAGACCGACGCCGGACTTCGTTTCCTCGAGAGGAGACACCACCCCGGCGGCGACACGGGCGGCAATGGCCTCGTGAAGGCGCTGGGCGATTTCGAGAGTGTTCGTCGCAAGGGCAACGGCCTCTTGGGCGGAAACCACATCCACGAACGACTCGGCCACCCGGGTCAGAAGGTCCAGGCGGGCCGCTTCGTAGTCCATCGTCGCGAGATCGCGTTGCGCTGTCGCGACGTCGCGGCGCGCGCCACGTTTGCCGCCCAGCTCAACGAGTTGGGAGAGCTGGACCGTGGTCTGACGCTGGATAGCGGCAAGGGAACTTGTCGCGGAAACGTCCATCCCCAAGTCCTCGGCCAGGATGCCGAGCGACGGATTGGCGAAGCGCCCGGCCTGGAGAACTCTCGCCTCTCGAGCCCGCGTCTCCCAGGCAAAGGAGGAAAGATCGGGGCTCTGCGTGAGGGCCAGGCCCAGAGCGTCGCGAAGAGTGATGGGACCGGTCGGATTTGTCGTCTCACTCGCCGCGGCTCGCGAATTGACGCCGGCGAGGAGGGCCAGGGCGAGGGTCGCCTCGCGCCAACGAAGAGAAGAAAGGAAAGGAAACATGATCTCGCTCCAGAACGAAAGGAAAACGACGCCCGTGCGCCGTACATCGGCGCTCGGGTGAGCGAGACGAGATCAGATTCTGAGAATAGTCGGCGACAAGCCGCCCGGCGGGCCATGCTCTCGGGTGACGATGCTGCGCGACAGAACGAGAGGGGGAACGCGGGGCGGGAGAACCATCGCGGAAACCGCGGGCAGAGTCGCAGGAAGCGCAACATCTTCGATGGTGCGTGAGCGTTGAGCCGAGAAGTCGCACCTCACGAGCGGATGACCGTGAGTCGTGGCGTCGTCGTCGTGAGGGTGGCCGTGAAAGGCATCCTGAAGGCCATCGGCATCGTCGTTCGAGGCGATGTCGTGATGCCCCTCGGCCAGATGAACCGAAGACACGACGAGTCGGGCCCACGGGAACATCAGCCCAAGGAGGGCCAGGATCGCGGGGAGGGCTCGAAGACGACGCATTCTTTCGATGCTATGTCGCGCGTATCGTCCACAGCAACTGAACTCGTTTGAGGGGGCGTAGAGTCGCAGGAGAGGAAGACCATGATCTCCAATCCACCGCTGACGCGTCGCCAGGCCTTTGCTGCCACAGCCGTTCTCGCTCCAGCGATCACCGCCGCGAGTCAGGCCCCCGTCGCTTCCTTAAAGCCCACGCCCTTCGAGATCAGGCCCCTTCCTTTTGATCCCGCGAAACTGGCGGGTCTTTCCGAACGCCTCCTGAAGTCGCACTGGGAGAACAACTACGCGGGCGCGGTGCGGACTTTGAATACGGTGCGCGACCGGCTGAACGCGGCGCGCGCGGACAAGGACACTCCCGCGTTTGTCTACGGAAACCTCAAACGGGAGGAGTTGATCCGCCGCGGCTCGATGATCCTTCACGAGCTGTATTTCGCGAACCTTGGCGGCTCGGGCCGCCCGGGCGGTGGCCTCGCCGAGGCGCTCAAGAACTCTTTCGGCTCCGCGGAGGCGTGGGAAGACGATTTCAGAAAGACCGCGGCATCGCTTTACGGCGGCTCCGGCTGGACGGTGCTCGCCTGGAATCAGCACACCCGCGAACTCCATAACTACTGGGCGGCGGACCACTCACAAAGCGCGGTGATGGGAACGCCTCTTCTGGTTCTTGACCTGTATGAGCACGCGTACCACATTGACTTCGGCGCTGCGGCCGCGCGCTACGTCGACGCGTTCTTCGCGAATGTCCAGTGGGATGAGGTTCAGCGCCGACTCGAAGGCGCGCGGAAGGTCTAATAGGTCGTGTTCCTGGTTCTGGCCCTGGCGGCCCTTGTAGCCGCCCAGCCTGAGACTCGCCCGACCCTTCAAGCGGGCGCGGTCACGGGCAGCATCGTGATCGACGGTCGGCTCGACGAAATGGATTGGCGGAACGCCGCCTCCATCAACGATCTGACGATGATGGAACCCACCGCGGGAGGCCCGCCCACGGGTCGAACCGAGGTCAGAGTTCTCGCGAACGCCCGTGAAATCGTCATCGGAGTGCGCTGCTTCGACCCCGAGCCGACGCGCATCGTGACTTTTACGAAGGAACGCGATGGGGATTTCGAGGGTGAGGACCATCTGCTGTTCGTGATCGATCCGTTCCAGGATGGCCGATCGGGCTACGTGTTCTCGGTCAACCCCGGCGGGGCGCGTTCGGACGGCCTCGTGGCCTCAAGCGGCGAAAGCGTCGATAAGAGCTGGGATGGCGTCTGGGAGGCGGCCACGGAGCGTGACGCCTTGGGCTGGTCGGCGGAGATACGGATTCCGGTGTTCTCTGTGAGCTTCGCGAAAGGCCTCTCGGCCTGGGGGTTCAACGTAGAGCGGCGAATTCAGAGGAATCAGGAGACCGAACGATGGGCGTCTCCGTCCCGCGACACTAAGGTGTACCAGACGAGCCGCGCCGGTCTGCTGACGGATCTGCCGGAGTTCACGCTCGGACTGGGGCTCTCGGTCCGCCCGGCTCTCCTCGGGGGCATCGATCATCCCTCGCGGAATTCCTCCACTTCCGCCACCGGCGACGTGAGCGTCGACATCACGAAACGCCTCGCGTCGAATCTCACCGCCGCCGTCACCATCAACACGGACTTCGCGGAGACGGAAGCCGACACCCGTCAGAC